>CAYUOW010000054.1:0-18039 GCA_964446455.1 uncultured Desulfocurvus sp. | reverse complement strand
GAAGGGCTCTTTCCGGCGGTTTCGCCGGAACGAGCCCTTCGCGCCACAGGGAGTCCAGAGGGCGAATGCCCTTTGGCCGCCGGAGGCTATTCTCTGCCTCTCCTCATCACACGCCCAGCATGCCCTTCAATACGTCCCACACGCGTTCGGGACTGATGTCCTTCATGCAGTTGTGGTGGCCGAGGGGGCAGGCCTTGTGCCCGTGCAGGCCGCAGGGGCGGCAGTCCAGGTCCGTCTCCAGCACGCGCGAGTTCGGCCCGCGCGGGAAGAAGCCGAGGGAGCGCACCGTGGGGCCGAAGCAGGCGGCCAGGGGCACGCCCTGGGCCCAGGCCAGGTGCATGGGGCCGGAATCGTTGGTCAGGCAGGCGTCGAGGCGGCCCAGGCAGGCGGCCAGGGCGGGAATGGTGAGCATGTTCGCCAGGTTCACTAGGCGGCCTGTGGTATCGCCGGTGGCCTGGACGATGTGCGCGGCCAGGGCCTCCTCGCCGGGCCCGGCGAAGAGCAGCACCACGGCCCCGGCGGCCAGGGCGCGGCGGGCGATTTCGGCGAAGTGCTCCTTGGGCCAGCATTTGGTGGGCCAGGTGGAGCCGGGGTGGATGCCGAGCTTCGGGCCTTCGGGCAGTCCGGTGTAGATCTCGTCGGCGCGGGCCTTGGCTTCGGGGGTCAGGTCCAGGCGCGGCAGGGGCGCGGGCGTGGCCTTGTTGGCGAAGATGCCCAGCGGCCCGCCCAACTGGAAGATGCGCTCGATCTCCTCCAGGCGGTCGAAGCGGCGGTCCACCAGATGCGTGTAGGCCAGCCAGTTGTACCAGGGCTTGTGATAGCCGATGCGCACGGGCGCGCCCACGCTGCGCGCCAGAAAGGCGCTGCGCAGGCTGGCGTGGGGGGAAATCCAGAGATCGAAGGCCTCGAGGGAGAGTTCGCGTCCCAGGGCGCGGGCGGCGAGCAGGCCCTTCTGGTTGCCGCGCTTGGCAAAGGGCCGCACGCTTGCAAGCTCCTTCTGGGCGCTGAACAGGCCTTCGAGCCCCGCGCGCACGAAGAAATGGATCTCGGCCTCGGGGTAGCGGGCCTTGAGGGCCTGGATGAAGGGCAGGGTGAGCACGGCGTCGCCCAGAAAGGCGGTCTGCCACAGGCCGATCTTGCGGAAGTCGCGCGTGGTCAGGTCCATCAGGCGCGGCCTCCCGTTTGGAAGCGGGCGGCCCTGCAGGCAGGCAGGGCCGAAAGGGCGCGCCGCGTCTTGCCCTTGCGGGCGGGCTGCGCTACACAGGGGCGAGGGGCGCAAGCCGCCGCCTTGGAGGGAGCAATGAAGTACATCATGTTCGAAGATTTTTCCGGCGCGCCGGTGCCCATTATTTTTCCCAAGCGCATCGATTTTGCGGAGATGCGCGAGCAGATTCCCTACACCAAGGTCTTGTCCGCCGGATACGTGCACATGGCGGCCAGCGGCTTTGCTTGCCACGGCGAGTCCAAGAGTCTGGAAGTGCAGGCCCGGCCGGAGGATGCGGCCATCATCACCGCCAAGATGGCCAACCCCGATATGTAAGGGCCGGACACGTAGGGCCTGTTTGAGGCCCGGCCGGAAGGCTGGCGGCGCGTGTGAGAAAAGGCCGGGAGGTTCGCCCCCCGGCCTTTTTTTCGTTTCTAGTCGTACTTGACGGCGCTGAACTTCATCAGGCTGTCCCAGGAGTGGATGGCCTCGATGTAGCGGATGGTGCCGGTCTTGCCGCGCATGACCAGCGAGCTGGTCTCCGCGCCGTAGCCCAGGTAGCGCACGCCCTTCAGGAAGGTGCCGCCGGAGATGCCCGTGGCGGCGAAGAACACGTCGTCGCTCTTCACCAGGTCGCCCACGGTGAGCACGCGGCGCACGTCGACCCCGGCCTGGGCCAGGGCGTTCTTCTCGTCCTGCTTCTGCGGGTCGAGCTTGCAGAACATCTCGCCGCCCATGATGCGGATGGCGCAGGCGGCCAGCACGCCCTCGGGGGTGCCGCCGGTGCCCATCATCAGGTCCACCTCGTTCCTGGGGTCGATGGCCATGAGCGCCCCGGCCACGTCGCCGTCGGTGTGCAGCTGGATGCGCGCGCCGGCCTCGCGGATGTCGGCGATGAGCTTCTTGTGGCGCGGCTTGTCGAGCACGAAGACCACCAGGTCGTCCACGTCCTTGCCCAGCGCCTTGGCGATGCGGGTGAGGTTGGTGGGCACCGGGGCCTCGATGTCGACCACGTTCTTGGCCGCGGCGGGCACCACCAGCTTCTGCATGTAGTAGCTGGGGCCCGGATCGTACATGGTGCCGGCCGGGGAAACGCCGACCACGGAAATTGCGTTGGGGCGGCCATAGGCCAGCAGGCTGGTGCCCTCCACGGGGTCCACGGCCACATCTACCGCCAGGTTGCCGCCGGCGCCCACTTTCTCGCCGTTGTGCAGCATGGGCGCGTTGTCTTTCTCGCCCTCGCCGATGATCACCGTGCCGCTGATGGCGAGCGAGTTGAACGACAGGCGCATGGCCTCGACGGCGGCGCCGTCTCCGGCGTTCTTGTCGCCCTTGCCCAGCCAGCGGGCGCTGGCCAGCGCGGCGGCCTCGGTGACGCGCACCAGATCAAGGGCCAGGTTTCTTTGCGGAGCTTCCATCCGTGCTCTCCTTGTGTGTCGAGACGAAGTCTTTGTTTCGTCAAATTTCGTATGCGCGATGCTAACAGAGCACAGGGCCGGTCGGCAAGCTCTCCCCGGTGACGGTTTGGCGACATAAGCGCGCCTGCGGGCGCATGAAAAAGAGCGGGGGCGGCCCGCGAGCCGCCCCCTGCTTGAAACGCTAGATGCTGATCTTGGCGCCCAGAAGCTTGGCGAACTTGGCGATCCAATCCGGATGCGCCGGCCAGGCCGGGGCGGTGACCAGGTTGCCGTCCACGTAGGCCTTGTCCAGCGGGATGTTGGCGTACTTGCCGCCCGCGCAGACGACGTCCGGCCCGCAGGCCGGGTAGGCCGAGCTGGTCCTGCCCTTCAGCACGCCCGCGGCGACGAGCACCAGCGGTCCGTGGCAGATGGCGGCCATGGGCTTCTTGGCGCGGTCGAACTCCTGCACGATCTGGATGACGCGCTTGTTCAGGCGGATGTATTCCGGGGCGCGGCCGCCGGGGATGACCAGGCCTGCGTAGTCCTTCACGTCCACCTTGTCGAAGTCCTTGTTCAGGCTGAAGTTGTGCCCGCGCTTTTCGCTGTAGGTCTGGTCGCCCTCGAAGTCGTGGATGCTGGTGCGCACCACGGCGCCGGCCTTCTTGTCCGGGCACACGGCCTCCACCTGATAGCCCAGCATGAGCAGGGCCTGGAAGGGCACCATGACCTCGTAATCCTCAACGTAGTCGCCCACGAGCATGAGGATCTTCTTGCCCAGGGCCTTTTCCGCCTGCTTGGGCGCCTTGGCCACGCTCTTGGGCGCGGCCTTCTTGGCCAGGGGCTTGGCGGCGGCTTTCTTGGCCGGGGCCTTCTTCGCCGCCGGTTTCGCGGGGGCGGGCTTCTTCACAGCGGCTTTCGCCGGAGCCTTTTTGGCCGGAGCCTTTGCCGCGGGGGCAGCGGTGGCCGGAGCCTTGGGGGCCGCAGCGGCTTTCGCCGGGGCCGGTTTCGCCGGGGTCTTCTGGGCCGGGGCCTTTTTGGCCGGAGCCTTCTTCGCGGTCTTCTTCGCCGTCGCCATGGGGACCTCCTCTCCTTCAGCTTGCCCTGGGGGCAGGTTGAGATTGGGGCCGTACCCGGCCCGGCCGCGCGGCGCCCTCGCCTGGTCTGGCGGCGCCGGCGCGTAGACTCCTAACCGAAGTAGCGCTCGCGGACCTTGCGGGCCACGGTGGGCGCGGTGAAGCCGTATTTCTCGGCCAGCTTGCCCGCGGGCGCGCTTTCGCCGAAGTGGTCCAGGCCGAGCACCAGGCCGTCCAGGCCCACGTAGCGGTACCAGCCCTCGGGGCGTCCGGCCTCCATGGCCACGCGCTTGCGCACGGCAGGGGGCAGCACGGCGTCCTTGTATTCCTGCGACTGGGACTCGAACAGGGCCACCGAGGGCATGCTGACCACGCGGATCTTGCGGCCCGGGGCCTCGGCCTCCAGCAGGGCGGCGGCTTCCAGCGCCAGGGAGACCTCGGAGCCGGAGGCGATGAGGATGAGCTCGGGCGCGCCCTTGCTGTCCTTCAGCACATAGCCGCCCTTTTTCACGCCCTCGGCCACGGCCGGGTACTCCTTGGGATCCATCACCGGCAGGCCCTGGCGGGTGAGGAAGATGCACGAGGGCTTCTCCGTCTGGCGCAGGGCCACCTCAAGGCAAATGGCCGTTTCCGTGGCGTCGGCCGGGCGCAGGTCGAGGAGCTCCGGGATGAGGCGAAGGGAGGCCACGTGCTCGATGGGCTGGTGCGTGGGGCCGTCCTCGCCCACGTGGAACGAGTCGTGGGTGAACACGTAGAGCACGGGCAGCTTCTGCAGGGCCGACATGCGGATGGCGTTGCGGCAGTAATCGGAGAAGGTGAGGAAGGTGGCGCCGAAGGGGATGACGCCGCCGTGCAGGGCCATGCCGTTCAGGATGGCGGCCATGGGGAACTCGCGCACGCCGAAGGACAGGTTGCGGCCCAGGGGGTTGTCCGCGCCGAAGATGCCCACGGCGTCGCGGAACTTGGCGGTCTGGTTCGAGGGGTCGAGGTCCGCGCTGCCGCCCACGAGGTTGGGCAGGAAGTCCTTCATGGCGCCCAGGCATGCGCCCCAGGCCTGGCGGGTGGCGATCTTCTTGCCGGGCTCGAAGCCGGGCATGGCGATGGGCAGTTCGGCGCGGCCGGTGTTCATGGCCTTCCAGAAAGCGAGGAAGTCCTTGTCGCCCTTCTTGATGGTGCGGCCCAGGGCCTCCTGCCAGGCGCGGGCGCGCTTCTTCATCTCCGGGTAGCGGGCCTGGAAGTGGGCCTTGGCCGCGGGTGGCACCTCGAAGCACTTGCCCTGGTTCAGGCACATGCTGGTCTTGGTGGCGGCGATCTCCTCGGCCGGCAGGGGCTCGCCGTGGGTGCCGAAGTCGCCCTCGCGGGTGGCCGCGCCCTTGGCCATCACCGTGTGGCCGATGATCAGGCTGGGCTTCTTCTTCTGGCCTTGCGCCTTCTTGATGGCCGCGCGGATCTGGTCGCGGTCGTGGCCGTCCACTTCCTGCACGTGCCAGCCCAGCGCGCTGAAGATCTTGGCGTAGTCGGCCTTGTCCACGCGGGAAACCGGGCCGGCCAGCTGCACCTTGTTGGAGTCGTAGTAGGCGATGAGCTTGCCCAGGCCCCACAGGCCGGCCAGGCTGGCCGCGCCGTGCACCACGGGCTCCTGCATGTCGCCGTCGCTGGCGAGCACGTAGGTGTGGTGGTCCACCACGCTCTTGCCCAGCTTGGCGCGCAGGAAGGCCTCGGTCTGGGCCATGCCCACGGCCATGGCGAAGCCCTGGCCCAGCGGGCCGGTGGTGGCCTCCACGCCCGGGGTCACGTCGTGCTCCGGGTGGCCCGGGGTGCGGCTGCCCAGCTGGCGGAAGCCCTCCAGGTCGGTCTCGTCGATGAAGCCCGCCAGGTGCAGCAGGCCGTACAGCAGGGCGGACTCGTGCCCGGCGGAGAGCACGAAGCGGTCGCGGTTGAACCAGGTGGGGCGCTCGGGGTCGAAGTTCAGGAACTCGGAGTAGAGCACGCTGGCGAAGTCCGCGGAACTCATGGCGCCGCCCGGATGGCCGGAGTTGGCGGCGCGGGTGGCGTCCATGATGATGCCTTTGAGCGTGTTCACCACAAGCTGGTCGGGGGCGATGGTCTTTGCCATGGATGTCGGTCCTTGGATGGTTGGGCGGTTATACGGACGCCGTCAGGATTTGGCGGGGGTCTGGTACGTGTCGAACTGGCTGATGCGCCGCAAGTGGCGCGCGCCTTCGAAATTAGTGGCCAAAAACGCGCGGGCGATGTCGAGCCCCAGGCCCTGGCCCACCACGCGCTCGCCCAGGCAGAGGACGTTGGCGTTGTTGTGGGCGCGGGCCATGCGCGACATGAACTCGCAGGTGCACACGGCGGCGCGGATGCCGGCGTGGCGGTTGGCGGCCATGGACATGCCAAGGCCCGTGCCGCACACCAGGATGCCGAGCATCTGGCCGTTCTGGCCGTCCTCGCCCGCGTCCAGCAGGCGCTTGCAGAGCTTGTCGGCAAAGGCCGGGTAGTCGCAGGAGCCGGTGCAGTCCGGTCCCAGGTCCTCCACCAGGCAGTCCGCCTGGCGCAGGGCCTGCACGAGTGCGCCCTTGAGGGCGAAGCCGCCGTGGTCGGAAGCGATGAGCACGGTCCTTTGCATCTGCTCCTCCTTGCCTTTCGGGCTAGAGTTTGGGCTCATTGGCATCGGGGCGGGCGCAGGGCGGGCGCACGCTTGCGGCCTCCTGCTCGCGCCGCAGGCGGGCGATCTCAAGCTTCAGCATTTCGATCTGCCGCAGGCAGAGGTCGCGCTCCGGCCCGGGCGCGGCGTCGAGCCGGGCCAGCAGCAGGGTCTCCTCGCGCAGGCGCGATTCCAGCTGGCGCACCTCGTGCAGCTTGGCCTGGCTGGTCAGCAGCCTGCGCATCTCCCGCGCCCAGACCTTGCAGCCCAGGGTGAAGGTGCCCAGGAAGCCCGGCTTGGCCTCGGCCTCGGGAAGCAGATCCAGATTCTCAGCGTTCATTGTCCCCTCCGCCGGTGATGACTTCGCGCACCTGGGCGGGCGCGGCCTGCCGCTCCAGGGAAATGAACTCCGCGTTGGCGGGCAGGGTCAGGGTCAGGGCCTTGGTGGTCCAGGGCTCCTCGTGCACGGTGACCGAGCGCACGCGCAGGACCGCGCTGTCGCCCTTGGGCAGCGTGAGCGTGAGGGTCTTGGCCGGGCCGACGGGGTCGCCGTCGTCCTCCGGGTAGCCGCTGAAGGCCAGGCCCCATACGCGGGCGCCGGAAATGGGCGCGCCGTCGCGTTCCACCTGGGCCTTGAAGTGCTGGGAAAGCAGGCCTTCCATGCGCTCGGGCCGTCCGTATTGGTCCAGCACGAGCAGGCGCACCGTGCCGGAATCGTAGCTGAAGGCGAAGCCGCCGCCGGGAATGGCGCGCACGCGCACGGGCTCGCCCGGCACCAGGGTGCCGAAGTGCCCGGCCAGCACCAGGGCCAGGTCGCGCAGGGCGAAGGGGAAGGGCAGGCCCAAGAGCTGCGCGCCGATGACCGGGTCGCTGTGGGCATAGGCCCGCTTGTCGTTGGGGTAGAAGGCGAGCAGGCCGCTCTGGTCCTCGCGCATCAGGGCCAGCATGGTGCCCAGGCCCGCGCGCACGTCCAGGCGCAGGGGGCGCTCGTAGTCGCCGAAGAGCTGCACGTCGGTGCGGTTGGCCTTGGTGGGCGTGGAGTAGAGCAGGCTGGCGCGCACGGCCACGCCCTGGCCTTGGGCTCCGGGCTCCACAAAGCGCGCGCGGAAGGCCGCCATGTCGCCCTCCGCCTCGTCGTGGCGCGGCAGTTCGATCCTCGGGGCGCAGGCGGCAAGGGCCAGCAGCGCCAGCAGAAGCAGCGCCCGGCCCAGGGCCGGAACGCGCGTGGTCACGGTGCGGTTCATTTGCTTCCCAGCTTCTTCTTGATGCGGTCCGGGTGCTCGTGGTTGAACTTCAGCGCGTTCTGGTAGCCCTTCTTGGCCTGGGCCGCGCGGCCGGACTGCTTGGCGATGTCTCCGTAATGCTCCCACATGGTGGGGTCGTCCTTGGACAGGGTGACGGCGCGCTGGATGTGCTTCCAGGCCTCGTCCAGCTTGCCCAGGCGGAAGTACGCCCAGGCCAGGGAATCCACGATGTAGCCGTTTTCGGGCTTGAGCTTGTCGGCCTTCTTGATGAGGGAGAGGGCGCGTTCCATGTCGCGGCCGTCCTCCACCAGGGAGTAGCCGATGTAGTTCAGGGCGTCGGCGTGGTCGGGGTTCTTCACCACGATCTTCTGCATGATCTCGATGGCGCTCTTGCGGTCACCGTCGCGGTCGAGCACGGCGCCGTACTGGTACAAGAGGTCCTCGTCGTCCGGGCGGTCCTTCAGGGCTTCCACCAGCACGGCCTTGGCCTCGTCCAGGCGCTTCTTCTCGATGAGGTAGCCCGCCTGCAAAAGCGGGAAGCGGGTCTGGCCGGGGTACAGGCGCTTGCCCTGGTCCATGAGGGCCACGGCCTCGTGCTCGCGTCCCAGGCTGTACAAAAGCTGGATGCGGAACTGCAGTGCCTGGCTGTAGTGCGGGTCGCTCTCGGGCACGAGGTCGAGGAACTGCAGGGCCTTCTGCGGGTTGTTCTCGCCGTCCTGGGCGATGACGGCCTTGTAGAAGAAGTATTCGCCGGGCACCGGGGGCTGGGTGGCCAGCACGTCCAGCAGGGTGCTGGCCTGGGCGGTGTAGTTCTCGTTCAAAAACAGCAGGGAGGCCGCCAGGATGAAGGCCTTGCTGCCGGAGCTGGACAGCGCCGTGTCCAGGGCCTTGTCCGGGTTGTTCAGCTTGAGCCACAGGCCGACCACGCGCAGGCGGATGTCCTCGCGTCCTTCGCCGCCGCCGTTCTCGATGCGCTGGCGGATGTCCTCGCGCGTGGCGCCCAGCTCCAGGATCTGGGAGTAGGTGGCCACGGCCGCGGCGTAGTCCTTGTCCAGCTCCTGCTGGAAGGCCATTTCCACCCAGGCTTCCAGGTGGTCCGGATTCTCCTTCACCAGCTTCTTGAGGGCGGCGATGGCCGCGGTGCGGTGGCCCATGCGGGCCTCGGCCCGGGCGATCTGGAACAGGGCCTCGGGGCTGCGCTCTTTCACCGGGATGCGCTTCAGGGTCTCCAGGGCCTTTTCCGGCTGCTCGGAGTCCACGTACAGCTGGCCCAGGCGCTCGCGCAGGCCGGTGTTCTCCTGGCGGGAAAGATAGCCGGAGAGCACCTTGGCCGCCTCGGAGAGGTTGTTCTCCATGAGGTAGGCGTTGGCCAGGGAGGCGTTCAGGTTGAAGTCGTCCGGGTACTTGGCCAGCCCGGCGGAGAGGATGGCCCGCGCCTCGTTGGCCTGCTCGGTGTTCCAGTACAGGAAGGCCTTGTCCATGTAGAGCGAGGGCGAGCTTTCCTTGGCGATGACGCGGTCCAGGGCCTGGGCCGCGGCCTTCTGCAGCTCAAGGGTGCGGGCGAAGGCCTCCGGCGACATGCGCGACGTGCTGGCCGTCTTGGTCATCTGCTGCAGCAGGGCCTGGTATTCCAGGTAGTCGTAGGTGGCGCCCGCGCCGGGGGTCATGAGCCGGGGCTGGGCCGGCTGGCTGCTTAAGGGTGCGCAGGCGGCGCACAAAAGCAGGGCCAGGGCCAGGGCGGTCTTGCCCAGGCCGGAGGTGCGACGGGAAGAAAAAGGCGTGCGGGGCATGGAGGTCCTCACGTGTTGGACGGAGCGTTGGCGGCCAGCATCTCGTCGAAGAGCCGCTCGTAGTCCTTGGCCAGGGAGAGGCCTTCCTCGATGAGTCCGGGGCCGTAGCGGCGGCCCTGCTCGGTGCGGAAGCCGCCCGCGCAGGCGGCGGCGAGCTCCCGGCCCTTGGGGAAGGCCTGGGCGATCTGCTCCAGGGTCCAGTCATCGCATTCGCACAGCTCCCACAGGGTGGCGGCGAAGAAATCCGGGCCGAAGCGAAAACGGTCGGCGTCGTGCACCGCGCCGGAGAGCAGGCGTGCGGACTCCGGGCCGGCGTCGGCCAGGGGCAGGTCGGCCTCGTGCAGGGCCACGGCCTGCGCGATCCACACGCGTTCCTCCGGGGCCAGGGGGTAGCCGCGCAAAATGCGCAGGCACAGGTCCGCGCCCTTTTCCGCGTGGTCGTCCTCGTGGCGCAGGGAGTCGTGCAGCAGTCCGGCCATCTCGGCCAAAAGCGCCAGCCTGCGGCGGTCCTCCTGAGAAAGGCCCGAGGGCTCGGCCAGGACCAGGGCCGCGGCGTCGATGGCCACGCGCTTGCCGTGCTCCACGCCAAGCCCGCAGGGCTCGTTCAGAAAGCCCAGGGCGTCGCTTTGCAGGCGCTGCATCAGCGGGTGGTCGAAAAACAGGTTCGAGGCGTGACCGAGCTCTTCCGCGCATTCCAGGCAGAACGCGGGCTGAGGCCGTTTGGCGGAAAGCTCTTTGGCGTGACGCTTGAGCTCCAAGATGCGCGGATCCATTGCCGTCCCCCGTCCAGTCGTTTCCGTCTAGTCGTTGTCCTCAATCCAGTCGGGCGAGAAGTCCTTCACCGTGGCCTGCAGGTGCTCCTTCAGCTTTTCCAGCAGGCGTGCCTCGATCTGCCGCACGCGTTCGCGCGTCACGCCGAAGCGGTCGCCGATCTCGCGCAGGGTCACCGGGCTGTCGGAGAGCAGGCGCTCGTTCAGGATGGCCTGTTCCTTGTCCGACAAACTGGGCACGATGGTCTTCAAGTTGTCGAGCAGGAGCCCGGAGATCTGGTTCTGGCTCAGAATGTCCTCGATGCCGGGGCCCAGGGCGGGCAGAAAGTCCAGCCGGGTGTTTTCCGAGTCCTCGCCGATGGAGATGTCCAGGCTCATGTCCTGGCGCGAGAGGCGCTGGTCCATCTGCTCGATCTCGGCCTCGCTCACCTGCAGGCTTTCGGAAAGCGCGCTGGTGGTGGGGTCGAAGCCCATGTTCGTCAGGCGCTGGCGCTCTTTGTTCAGGTTGTAGAACAGCTTGCGCTGGGTCTGCGTGGTGCCGATCTTGACCATGCGCCAGTTGTCCATGATGAACTTGAGGATGTACGCCTTGATCCAGAACGCGGCGTAGTAGCTGAACTTGATGCCCTTGTCCGGGTCGAACTTGCGCACGGCCTTCATGAGGCCCACGTTGCCTTCCTGGATCAGGTCCTGAACATTCTGCATCCAGCGGCGCTGGAAATCCATGGCGATCTTGACCACCAGGCGCAGGTGCGAGGAAACCAGGCGGAACGCGGCCTCCTGGTCGTTTCCGTCGCGCACGCGCTGGGCCAGCTCGAGCTCTTCCTCCGGGGCCAGCAAGGGGAAGCGGGCGATCTCGCGCAGGTAGTGGCTGAGCGAATCGCGTGTGGAAGCCTCGCCCCGCCTGCGGGCGACCGGAGCGGGGAGAAAGGGCTTCTTCTCGGCCAGGGCCGGGGGTGCGGCGGGCTTGGCCACGGGTGCGGGGGCGTGATTTTTTTCCGATTTCATTCCGAATCTGGCCGACCTGGCGGTTCGGCCCGGCAGGGCGTGTTTTCCCCGGTCCCGGGTCATGGGTTGCGCAAGGGGGGAGCGTATAGTTTTTGTTTGTCCTTTTCAACGATTTTCAGTACACCCGGATTCCCGGCCCGGCCAAGGCCCCGCGCCCTTTCCGGAAGCCCTCCCGCTGGATTCCCGCCAGCGCTGGCGGGCGGCCCCGGACAGCCAGGCACCCACCGCTGACGGAGACATTCCCATGCCCAACTTTCGCTCCCTTTTGAACGACGGCCGCATCCACTTTTTCGACGGAGGCTTCGGCGCGCTCCTGCAGTCGCGCGGGCTTCCCCCCGGCATCGCGCCGGAGATGTTCGGCCTGAAGAACCCCGAGCCCGTGGCCGCCATCCACGCGGAATACGCGGCGAGCGGTGCCGAGATCGTCACCACCAACACCTTTGGCGGCACGCGCTTCAAGCTCGACCCCGGGGTGGACGTGCGCGCCCTGAACCGCGAGCTTGCCAGGACGGCGAAAAAGGCCGTGGAAGGCCGCGCCTTCGTGGCCGGCAGCGTGGGCCCCACCGGGCACTTCGTGCAGCCCATGGGCGAGCTTTCCTTCCGCGACATGGTGGCCGCCTTCCGCGAGCAGATCCAGGGCCTCGTCGACGGCGGGGCCGACCTCATCATCGGCGAGACCCAGTTCGACCTGGCCGAGGCCAAGGCCATCGTCATGGCCGCCCGCGAGGTCTGCGACCTGCCCGTGGCCATCACCATGACCTTCGAGGGCGAGAAGTCACTCACCGGCACCACGCCGCTCACCTTCATAGACACCATGCAGAACCTGGGCGTGGATCTCCTCGGCACCAACTGTTCCGCCGGGCCGGAGCAGATCGTGGAGATCGTCAAGGCCATGCTGCCCCGGCTGTCCACGCCGCTGCTCGTCCAGCCCAACGCGGGCCTGCCCGAGCTGGACGAAGCGGGCCGCACGGTGTTTCGCCTGGGGCCGGACGACTTCGCCCGCCAGTGCCGCGTGTTCGCGGACATGGGCGCGAAATTCCTGGGCGGCTGCTGCGGCACCACGCCCGCGCACATCACTGCCCTCAAGGCCGCCGTGGGCGAAACGCCCTACGCCAAGCCGGACCCGGAGGACAAGTCGCCCCTGGTGGTCACCTGCCGGTCCACTTCCGTGGCCTTCGGCTGGGAGAACCCGCTGGTCGTCATCGGCGAGCGCATCAATCCCACGGGCAAGAAGGTGCTGGCCGAGGAACTGGTGCAGAACGCCCACGCCGAGGCCCTGCGCCTGGCCACGGAGCAGATCGCCCAAGGCGCGGGCGTGCTCGACGTCAACGTGGGCGCGCCCATGGTGGACGAGAAGCTGGTGCTGCCCTCGCTCTCCCTGGCCTTGTCCTCCCGTTTCGAAGTGCCGCTGTCGCTGGACACCTCGGACCTCGCGGCCATGGAGAACGCCCTGTGGACCCAGCCGGGTTCGCCCCTGGTGAACTCCATCAGCGGCGAGCCGGGCCGCATGGAGCAGCTTGGCCCCCTGTGCAAGAAGTTCGGCGCGCCCTTCATCCTGCTGCCCCTGGAGGGCCGCAAGCTGCCCTACACCGCGGCCGAACGCATCGCGGTCATCGAGCGGTTGCTCAAGCAGGCCGACGAACTGGGCATTCCGCGCCGGCTCATCATGGTCGACGCCCTCGTGCTTACGGTGTCGTCCAAGGCCCTGGCCGCGCGCCACTGTCTTGATACGATCCGCTACTGCCGGGAAACCCTGGGCCTGCCCACCACCATGGGCCTGTCCAACGTGAGCTTCGGCCTGCCCGCGCGCGAGCTTTTGAACTCCACCTTCCTGGCGCTCTCCATGGGCGCCGGGCTCTCGTCCTGCATCGCCAACCCGGCGAGCCAGCGCCTGCGCGAGGTGGCCGCCTCGGCCGAGGTGCTGCTGGCGCGCGACGCCCAGGCCTCGTGCTACATCGGCTCCTACGCCAACTGGACGCCGGGCACCGGCGGCTCCGGCTCCGGAGCGGCCGCCGGCGGCGCACCCGGTGCTGGCAAGGCCACCACGCCCCAGGAGGCGGTCATCCTGGGCGACAAGGCCGGGCTGCTCGCCATGATCGAAGCCGCCCTGGCCGAAGGGGTGGACCCCTTCAAGCTGGTGGACGAGGCGCTCATTCCGGGCATCCTTGAGGTTGGCCAGAAGTACGAGCGCAAGGAATACTTCCTGCCCCAGCTGCTGCGGTCGGCGGAAGCCATGCAGGCGGGCTTCGCCCGGCTGGAGCCGCTGCTTTTGGCCAGCGGCCGGGCGGAGAAGAAGACGCCCATCGTCATGGCCACGGTGGAGGGCGACATCCACGACATCGGCAAGAACATCGTCTGCCTGATGCTCAAGAATCACGGCTTCGAGGTCTTCGACCTGGGCAAGGACGTACCGGCCAAGCAGATCGTGGACGAGGCCGAGAAGGTCGGGGCCAAGGTCATCGGCCTGTCCGCCCTCATGACCACCACCATGGTGCGCATGGAGGACACGGTGAAGCTCATCCGTGAACGCGGCCTCGACATGAAGGTCATGATCGGCGGGGCCGTGGTCACTGAGGCCTTTGCCCAGGCAATCGGGGCGGACGGCTTTTCCCGCGATGCCGTGGCCGCGGTGAAACTGGCGGCCAGGCTGTCCGGCCGGGGCTAGGCTCCGGGCCGCATGCGGCGGGGCTTTGCGTCCCGCGCGGGTTTCTGCTACACCGCGCGCAGATGCGCAGGGGGTGCTTCCGCACCTTTCCGCGCCGAGGAGTGAGAATGACGAAATACGCCAAGAAAACGCTGGCCGCTCTCCTGCTCGCCGTCATGTTCGGCGCGCTGGGCCTGGGCCTGCTTTCCGGCTGTTCCGGCGGCCCCGGCCCCAGCGCGGTTCCGGGCAAGCTGCAGACGCTGGACATGCCCGCGGTGGAGAAGCACTTTGCCGCCAACAAGGGCAAGGTGACCATCGTGATGTTCTGGGCCACCTGGTGCCCGGCCTGCAAGACCGAGATGCCCGTGCTGGAACAGCTGCGGGCCAAGTACCCCACGGACAAGCTGGATGTAATGGCCATCAGCGTGGACGACACCGAGCAGGTCATGGGCGAATACCTGAAGACCCGGCCCACCACCGTGGACGTGTATCTCTCCAAGGCCGAGGTGGGCTCGGAGTTCGGCGTGAAGAGCATTCCGGCCCTGTACATTCTGGACAAGAACGGGCAGGTGGCCTTCAACAGCGCGGGCGTGTATCCGTTCGAGATGCTGGACTCGGTCATCAGCCAGCTGGTGAAGGGCTAGGAGTTGGGCATGCAGCTGCGCAAGGCGCGCATCACCGACGTGAAGGGCGTGCACAAGCTCATCATGAACACCAGCGCCGACGACGGCCTGGTGCTTCCGCGCTCGTACAACCAGCTCTACAGCCACCTGCGCGACTTTTTCGTGGTGGTGGACGAAGAGGCCGAGGATACGGTGCTCGGTTGCGTGGCCCTGGCCATCAGCTGGGAAAACCTGGCCGAGGTGCGCTCCCTGGTGGTCGCGCGCGAGGCGCGCGGGCACGGCCTGGGTCGCAAGCTGGTGGAGGCCTGCCTCTCCGACGCGGTGACCCTCGGCATTTACCGCGTGTTTGCCCTGACCAACACGCCGGACTTTTTCCGGCACATGGGTTTTTCCGAAGTGTCCAAGGACACCCTGCCGCAGAAGGTGTGGAGCGACTGCCTGAACTGTCCGCGCTTCCCCGACTGCGACGAAATCGCCCTGCACATGGAACTGTAAGGATTTTAGCATTATGGCCGATAAACTGAAAGTCGTCATCGATTCCGAAACGCTGCACAAGCGCGTGGCCGAGCTGGGCGCGGAGATCACCGCCTGCTACCAGGGCCAGCCCCTTGTGGTGGTCTGCGTGCTCAAGGGCGCGTTCCTCTTTTTTGCCGATCTGGTGCGCCACATCAAAAATGACGCCCTGGAGATCGACTTCGTGCGCATGGCCAGCTACGGCAGCGGCACCAGCCGCGGCCGGCAGACCATCTTCAGCAAGGATATGGAAGTGGATGTGGCGGGCAAGCACGTGTTGCTCGTGGAAGACATCGTGGACACCGGCCATTCCGCCGAATTTTTGCTGGAAGTGCTGGAAAAGCGCGGGGCCGAGAGCATCCGCATCTGCGCCGTGGTCGACAAGCACGAGCGACGCGAAGTGGAGCTCACGGTTGACTTTGCGGGCTTCCCGCTACAAAAGGGTTTCATCGTGGGATACGGCATGGACTACGCGGAAAAGTATCGCGAGCTGGACGCCGTGTACGAACTCGTCCTGTAACAGGGCGCTGGAGCTAAAGAAACACCATGATTGTCGCCTGTCCAAACTGCCAGAGCAAATACAATTTGCCCGAGGAAAAGATCGCGCCCACCGGCTCCAAGGTGCGTTGCGCGCGGTGCAAACACGTGTTCACGGCCATGCCGCCGGGCAAGGATTTCGACCGCGAGCTGGACGAGCTGACGGCCGCGGAGCCCCAGGCCGCGCCCAAGCCCGCCGCCAAGGCCCCGGCGCCCCCAGTGGAGGAACCCGCTTCCAAGAAGCTCCCCTGGGATGACGACGAGCCCGCCGCGGCCCCCGGCGCTTCCAAGAAGCTGCCCTGGGACGACGACGAGCCCGCCGCCGGCCCGGCCGACGACGACGACGGCCTGCCCACGGCCACTGGCCCTGCGGGCAAAAGTCCCTTCGACGACGAGGACGGCGCTCCGGCCTCGGCCCAGCGCAAGGCCAGCTTCGACGACGACGGCGGCGCCTTCATTTCCAGCCTCGACGCCGAGAACATGAAGGCCGAGAAGGCGGCGAAGCCCTCCGGCGAGGACGACTTCCTGAACTCCCTGGGCGGCGGCGGCATCGATGCCCCCAAGAAGGCGGCCGCCAATCCCAAAAAGAAGATGATCATCCTGGGTGCGGCCCTGGCGGCCGTGGCCCTCATCATCGCGGCGCTCTTCTTCTTCAAGCCCTGGACCAAGATGAACATCCCGTTCCTGGGTTCGCTTTCCGGCAAGAAGGAAACGGCGGAAAACGCCGACAAGGTCAAGGACATCGCCCTGCGCAACGTCCGCCAGTACTACATCCCCAATGAGAAGGCCGGAAACATCTTCGTGGTCGAGGGCAAGGCGGTGAACAACTTCGCCTCGCCCAAGGAGCGCATCAAGGTCGAGATCACGCTCTTCGACGAAAAGGGCCACGTGCTGGTCGCCAAGCAGCTTCTGTGCGGCAACACCCTTTCGCAGTTCCAGCTCCAGGTGCAGAGCGAGGAGGAGATCGGCGCGAGCCTCGGCTCCGAGGTCGGCATCCTGACGAGCAACACCTACCTCAAGACCGGCATGGACACACCATTCATGGCCGTGTTCTTCAAACCGCCAGACGCGGTGAAGGAATTCGGCGTCAAGGTCATCGACGCGCTTGATCCGAAGTAGGCACCCCAAGTAGAGACGACAACGACAACGCATCGGCGGCGGGCGGGCGGGGGCAAAAACCCACCCCGGCGCTTTTTCTTTCCTTCAAGCATCCTAGCGAGGGCCCGCACATGAGCCGCAAACCCTACACCATCGCCCTGGTCCAGACCGGCTGCCGCGGCAGCGCCGAGGAGAACCTCGCCGCCCACCTGGAGCTGGCCGAGCGCGCGGCCAACCTCGGCGCGGACGTCATCTGCCTGCAGGAGCTGTTCATGGGCCCGTACTTCTGCCAGCAGGAGGACGCCCGGCTCTTCGACCTGGCCGAGCCCATCCCCGGCCTCACCACCGAGGCCTTCGCCACGCTCGCCAAAAAGACCGGCACCGCCATCGTGGTCTCGCTCTTCGAGAAGCGCGGCATCGGCCTGTACCACAACACCGCCGCGGTCCTGGGACGCGAGGGCACGCTCCTCGGCCTGTACCGCAAGATGCACATCCCGGACGACCCGGCCTTTTTCGAGAAGTTCTACTTCACCCCCGGCGACCTGGGCTTCCTGGCCGTGGACACACACGTGGGCCGCATCGGCGTGTGCGTGTGCTGGGACCAGTGGTACCCGGAGGCCGCGCGTCTGACCGCGCTGAAGGGCGCGGAGGTCATCTTCTACCCCACGGCCATCGGCTGGCATCCGCAGGAAAAAGACCTTCTGGGCGACGAGCAGCGCAGCGCCTGGCAGCTTGTGCAGCGCGGCCACGCCGTGGCCAACGGCTGCTACATCGCCGCGGCCAACCGCATCGGCCTGGAGCGGCCCCTGGCCGACGCGCACAACGCAGGCGGCGCGGGCATAGAGTTCTGGGGCACCAGCTTCGTGGCCGGGCCCATGGGCGACCTGGTGGCCCAGGCGCCCTGCGACGAGGAGACCATCCTGCTGGCCCAGGTGGACCCGCAGCGCATGGAGGACGTGCGCCGGGGCTGGCCGTTTTTGCGCGACCGCCGCATCGACGCCTACCAGGGCATCGTGAAGCGCTTCGACGACTAAGGGAAGAGAACCAGGGGCGCCGCCCCTGAACCCCGCCAGGGGGTATGCACCCCCTGGACCCGCAGGCCGAACAACACGTCCCGGAAGCGCGAGAGCGCTTCCGGGACGTATTGTTCGGAGAGGGTTCCGAGGGGAGCGCTGCGACGCCCCATGAAAAGTCTTTGGAAGGGGGGGGCGGGGGGAGAACCTTTCTTCAGAAAGGTTTCCCCCCGGTTGCTTCCCGCTTTAATCCCGACTGGAACAATAAAGTTTGCCATCCCCCCTTGCGCGCACGGCAAGCGTGTGTATTTTAGGCCAATGCGCCCGCCTTTTGCTCGCGCCAATCAGCGATTTTTGGAGATGCGCCATGTGGGAATACACTGACATCGTCAAGGAACATTTTCTCAATCCGAAGAACGTCGGAGAAATGAAGGACGCCAGCTGCGTGGGCGAGGTGGGCTCCATCGCCTGC
>CAYUOW010000053.1:0-18328 GCA_964446455.1 uncultured Desulfocurvus sp. | reverse complement strand
CGGGCCGGCTCGTTTGGAGAGGTGCCGGTGGAACCTGCGCCGAGACCCCATGAAAAGTCTTTGGAAGGGGGGTCCGGGGGGAGAACCTTTCTTCAGAAAGGTTCTCCCCCCGGCCGGTTCCCGTTATAATCCCCACCAGATCAATAAAGTTTGCGCGGCCCCCTTGCGCGCACGGCAAGCGTGTGTATTTTAGGTCAATGCGCCCGCCGGCAGGCCTGCGCCAATCGAAGATTTTGGAGAAGCGCCATGTGGGAATACACTGACATCGTCAAGGAACACTTTCTGAATCCGAAGAATGTCGGAGAAATGAAGGACGCCAGCTGCGTGGGCGAGGTGGGCTCCATCGCCTGCGGCGACGCGCTCAAGCTGTTTTTGAAGATCGAGGACGGCATCATCCAGGACGCCAGCTTCCAGACCTTCGGCTGCGCCAGCGCCATTGCCTCCAGCTCCGCCCTGACCGAACTGGTGAAGGGCAAGACCGTGGACGAGGCGCTCAAGATCTCCAACAAGGACATCGCCACCGCCCTGGGCGGGCTGCCCAAGGAGAAGATGCACTGCTCCGTCATGGGCCAGGAGGCCCTCGAGGCGGCCATCAAGAGCTGGCGCGGCGAGAAGGTGACCACCCACGAGCATTCCGAGGGTGAAATCGTTTGCGAATGCTTCGGCGTCACCGACCAGCAGATCCTGCATGCCGTGCGCGAGAACGACCTCAAGACCATCGAGGACGTGACCTACTACACCAAGGCCGGCGGCGGCTGCGCCAAGTGCCACGAGAAGATCGCCGAGCTCATTGCCCAGGCGCGCGGCGAGGCCAAGCCAGAGCCAGCGCCGGCGCCCAAGAAGCTCACCAACATCCAGCGCATGCGCCTGATCGAGGAAGTGCTGGAGAAGGAGATCCGCCCGAGGCTTCAGCTCGACGGCGGCGACATCGAGCTGGCCGACATCGAGGGCCTGGTGGTTTCCGTCACCCTGCGCGGCCGCTGCGTGGGCTGCCCGTCCAGCCAGGCCACGGTGCACGGCGTGGTGGAGACCATCCTGCGCGAGAAGGTCGACCCTGAAATCCAGGTGCGGGAGGTCTAGGCCATGGCCACGCCAGTCATCTACATGGACAACAACGCCACCACCCGCGTGGCCCCGGAAGTGCTCGACGCCATGCTGCCGTTCTTCTCGGAGCTGTATGGCAACCCCAGCTCCATGCACAGCTTCGGCGGGCAGGTGGGCAAGGACATGCGCGAGGCGCGCGAGAATCTGGCCGCTTTGCTGGGCTGCGGCACGGACGAGATCGTGTTCACCTCCTGCGGCACCGAGGCCGACAACACGGCCATACGCAGCGCCCTGGCCGCCCAGCCGGACAAGCGCCACATCGTCACCACGCGCGTGGAGCACCCGGCCGTGCTTTCCCTGTGCAAGTTCCTGGAGCGAAGCCAAGGCTACCGCGTCACCTACCTGGGCGTGGATGCCGAAGGCCGCCTGAACATGAAGGAGCTGGAGGAGAGCCTGACCGACGACACGGCCATCGTCAGCATCATGTGGGCCAACAACGAGACCGGCGTCATCTTCCCCATCCCGGAGATCGCCAAGCTGGTGAAGAGCCGCGGCATCTTTATGCATACCGACGCCGTGCAGGCCGTGGGCAAGATCCCCATCAGCCTGAAGGACCTGGACGTGGACATGCTGTCGCTCTCGGGCCACAAGCTGCACGCGCCCAAGGGCATCGGCGCGCTGTATGTGCGGCGCAAGCTGCCCTACCGGCCGTTTCTCATCGGCGGGCACCAGGAGCACGGCCGCCGCGCGGGAACCGAGAACACCACGGGCATCATCGCCCTGGGCGCCGCGGCCAAGGCCGCCAAGACGCACATTCCGCTGGAGAACACCACCGTGCGCGCCCTGCGCGACAAGCTGGAGAACGCGCTCCTGGCCGCCGTGCCCGACAGCCGCCTGAACGGCCACAAGCAGGACCGCCTGCCCAACACCTCGAACATCAGCTTCAAGTACGTGGAGGGCGAGGCCATCCTGCTCCTGCTCGACCAGCTGGGCATCGCGGCCAGCTCTGGCTCGGCCTGCACGTCCGGCTCGCTGGAACCTTCCCACGTGCTGCGCGCCATGGGCGTGCCCTTCACCTACGCCCACGGCTCCATCCGCTTCTCGCTCTCGCGCTACACCACGGAGGCCGACGTGGACTACGTCATCAAGAACGTGCCGCCCATCATCGAGACCCTGCGCAAGATCTCGCCCTACAAGCAGGGCGCGGCCGATCCCCTCGATCCCAAGCCCGCCTGCGGCTGTTAGCAGGGGGTGGAGGACCGGGCTGACACCCGTTCCTCCGCTCCCTTTTCGTTTGGTGAGGGCCCCATTTCTGTTCCCTGAATACCTACGCACGCGGGCATGCCGCGCGGAGTCCGCCAGGAGGGACGCATGGCCACCGAAACCGGAAAGCATCTCGCTGAAATCATCCGCGCCAGCCTCGCGGAACTCAAGAAAACCTGCGCCGACGTGGATGAGGCCACCGCCAGCCGAGCTCCGGCCGGGCGCTGGTCGCCCAAGGAAATCCTCTCGCACCTCATCGGGCGGGAACAGGGCGACCACTTGGCCTTGTGCCGGAAGTTCATCGAGGCTGACGAGCCGCTCATCGAGATCGTGCCGGAGCAGACGCACTTCACGGAAGCGCGGCGCGCCATGAGCTTCGCGCAGCTGGCTCAGCTGGTGGAGCGCGAGTACGAAGGCGTCGCCGCCTACGCCCTGAGCCTCAGCGAGGAGCAGTTCGCCCGCACGGCGCACATCCCGCTGTTCAAGGATTCGCCCCTCACCGAACACCCCACGCTTGCGGCCATCGTGGGCGGCATGGGGCAGTACCACGTGCAGATGCACATCGACCATCTGCGCCAAGTTCTGGCCGAGCTGGCCGCCAAGTAGCCGGGCTCCGGCCCCCCACACAAGGAGCATACAATGCGCATCGCACAATCCATGGCCGAACTCATCGGCGGCACGCCGCTGGTACGCCTGAACAAGTTGTCGGAAGGTTTGAACGCCACGCTTTTGGCCAAGCTGGAGTCGCGCAATCCCGGCGGCTCGGTGAAGGACCGCATCGGCGCGAGCATGATCGAGGCGGCCCTGGCTGACGGGAAAATCACCAAGGACAGCCTCATCGTGGAGCCCACCAGCGGCAACACGGGCATCGGCCTGGCGCTTATTTGCGCCATCAAGGGCCTGAAGCTGGTGCTGACCATGCCCGAGAGCATGAGCGTGGAGCGGCGCAAGCTGCTTGCGGGCTATGGCGCGCAGCTGGTGCTGACCCCGGCGGGCGAGGGCATGAAGGGCGCCATCAAGAAGGCCGAGGAACTTGTGGCCGCCACGCCCGGCGCGTTCATGCCCATGCAGTTCGAGAATCCGGCCAACCCGGCCGTGCACCGCGCCACCACCGCGCTTGAAATCTGGGACGACACCGACGGCACGGTGGACTGCTTCGTGGCCGGCGTGGGCACGGGCGGCACCATCACCGGCGTTGGCCAAGTGCTGAAGCAGAAGAAGCCCGGCGTGCGCGTGGTGGCCGTGGAGCCTTCGGATTCGCCGGTGCTTTCCGGCGGCAAGGCCGGACCGCACAAGATCCAGGGCATCGGCGCGGGCTTCGTGCCGGGCATTTTGGACACCAAGATCTACGACGAGATCATCCAGGTGGGCGCGGAAGACGCCTTTGTGACCGCCCGGCGCATGATGCGCGAGGAAGGGCTCTCCTGCGGAATATCCTCCGGCGCCAACGCCTTCGCAGCCATGCAGGTGGCCGCCCGGCCGGAGATGGCGGGCAAGACCATCGTGTTCATTGTGTGCGACACGGGCGAGCGTTATCTTTCCACACCCCTGTTTGCGGAAGCGGAGTAGGGGGCGGAGATGATTGACGAACTGAAATTGCCTGTGGATATCGACCGGGACGAGGTGCTGGCCGAGACCGTTTCGCGCCTGTGCGCGCCCACGGCCTGCGAGGCCACCTGCCACCACGTGAGCCGCGACCAGCCCATGCCCTCGCTGGAGGCCCTGGCCGAGGTGGTGGAGCTGCTGCGCGCCGTGCTGTTTCCCGGCTTCTTCGGCCCCTCTGACGTCAGCGGGCGCACCATGCCGTTCTACACAGGCAGCGCCCTGGACCGCGTGGTGAAGCTGTTGGCGGAGCAGGTCAACCGCGGCTATTGCTTCGTGTGCGCCAAGGACAACCGCCAGCCCTGCACGGACTGCGTCTCCCGCTCGGAGGCCGTGGCCCTGGAGTTCGTGAAGCGCCTGCCCAAGGTGCGCGAGCTGCTCTCCAGCGACGTGCAGGCGGCCTTTGACGGCGACCCCGCGGCCAAGAGCCCGGGCGAGACCATCTTCTGCTACCCGAGCATCAAGGCCCTCACCAACCACCGCATCGCCCACCAGCTGCACCACCTGGGGGTGGACATCATCCCGCGCATCATCGGCGAGATGGCCCACTCCGACACCGGGATAGACATCCACCCCGGCGCGCACATCGGCCCGCGCTTCTTCATCGACCACGGCACGGGCACGGTCATCGGCGAGACGACCATCATCGGCCAGAACGTGCGCCTGTACCAGGGCGTGACCCTGGGAGCCAAGAGTTTCCCCAAGGACGACACCGGTTCGCGCCTGGTGAAGGGCCTGGCTAGGCACCCCATTGTGGAGGACGACGTGACCATCTACGCCGGGGCTACTATCCTTGGGAGAGTAACCATCGGCAAGGGTTCGGTCATCGGCGGCAACGTGTGGGTCACGGGCGACGTGGCCCCGGGCGCCCGCATCGTGCAGGCGCGCGCGGCTGAACAGTTTTTCATCAGCGGCGCGGGCATCTGATGGGGGGCATTCGATAATTGTTGCAAAGTGAGTGGAAAAACCCTTGAACTCTTCGAAATGACCGTGTAATGATTGTGCACAGTTGGGTGGTTTCAAACATGGAGCGCGCAGTGAGCCAGGATTGCATCTTCTGCAAGATCATCGCCGGGCAGATCCCTTCGGCCAAGGTTTATGACCGGGGCGGGGTCTACGCTTTTCTGGACATCGCGCCTGTGAACAAGGGCCATGCCCTGGTGGTGCCGAAAAAGCACTACGCCACCCTGTTTGATCTGCCGGAGGATTTGGGACGCGAGATGCTGGCCGCGCTCAAGACCGTGGGCCAGGCGGTGATGACGGCCACAGGGGCCAGCGGGCTCAACGTGGGCATGAACAACTTCGAGTCCGCGGGGCAGCTGGTGCACCACGCCCATTTTCATCTCATTCCGCGTCACGCCGGGGACGGGCTGACTCTCTGGACCCAGCACGCGTATGAGAGTGTCGAGGACATGCAGAAGCTGGCCCGGGCCATCGCCCAGGCCATCGGCTGAATTAACGGGAACCCAACGGAGGTTTCATGAGCGGTCAAACCCTGACCAAAGCGCACATCGTCGATGCCATCTACAAGAAGACCGACCGCAACCGCGCGGAGATCAAGGATCTGGTCGAGGCCACCCTTGATCTGATGAAGCAGGCCATCAAGAAGGACCACGCCATGCTGGTGAGCGGGTTTGGCAAATTCGAGGCCTACGACAAGAACTCGCGCCGCGGCCGCAATCCGCAGACCAACGAGAGCATCACCCTGCCGCCGCGCAAGGTGGTGGTGTTCCGCTTGTCGCGGAAGTTCCGGGCCGAGCTCAATCCGCTGGAATAAACGCCTGCGGCCATTCGGCCTTCAGTTCCTCCAGGGCCTTGCGCGCAGCCGCAGGGTCCTGGAAGGGACCGGCCTGCACGCGGTGGAACACCGTCTGCCCCTGCTCCACGCGCACCACGCGCGTCTGTGAATATCCCTTCTCCTTCAGCCACGCCGCCGCCGCTTCGGCGTTCTTTTCCGTCGTGAACGACGCGATCTGCACCACCGGCACCCTTGGGGCCGGGGCAGGGCCAGCCGCGGGCTCCGACTGCGCCGCCTGGGTGGCGGCGTCGGCCTTGGCGGCCGGCGAGGGCTCGGGCTTCACGGCCTCGGGCTTGGCTTCCGTCTGCTTCGTTTCGGCCGCCGCCTCGACAGGCTTTGCGGCTTCCGGCTTCACTTCTGCCTGCTTGGCGTCCGTCTGCTTTACCTCTGGCTGCTTGGCTTCAGGGGCCTTGGGCGCTTCGGACTTGGGCTCCATCAGCGGGGCGGAGGGCGTCTCGTCCTTGGCTTCCGCCACCACGACATCGCTGGCGTCGTTGGTCACGGGACTCGTCTGCGGCGCGCGCGGGGGCGGGGCCTTGCGTCCGCCGCGCACCATGGCCTCGGTGCGCACCTCGGGCGGATCGGAGGGGATGGGTTTGCGCGGCGAGCAGGCGGGCAGCAGCATGAGTGCCGCCAGGGCCAAAAGATGCGTGCGGGTGAACAAACGAGGTCCGTGCATGGGAGCCTCCGGTGGGTTGTCGGTGGTGGGCAAGTCTAAACTTTGTCTATAATAGAGCAGGCGGAACCGGATTGCAAGGCCGGTTCGGTTTGAAACACGGCTGCGTCCTCCATGCCGCGGGCGCAAAAAAAGGCGCCCAGTCTTTCGACCGGGCGCCGTCCTTAGCCGATTGCCCTTGCGGGTCTTAGAAACCGTAGCCCAGGGCCTCGCGGATGTCCGCGGGCAGGTTGGCCTTGCTCTCAGGAGCGGCCTTCTTCTTGGACTTGCCGGCCTTCACGCGAGCGGCCTTCACATCGTCCAGGGCGAAGGTGCGAGGAATCTCGAACACCTGGCCGGGGTAGATGAGATTGGCGTTCTTGATCTTGGCGCGGTTAGCCTTGAAGATCATGGGCCACATGAAGGGGTCGTTGTAGATCTGCTTGAACTCAGAGATCCACCACAGGCAATTGCCCTTCACGACCGTGTAAGAAGTGGGCAGTTTGGCGTAATCGGCCTCGTAAATCTGGCGCGGAGACATGGGCGCCGGGGCAACCGAGCGCTCAGCGACCGGAGCGGGCGCCGGGGCGGGCGCGGGCTCAACCTTCTTGGAACAGCCAAGGGCGAAAACAACACAGCAGGCAACAGTCAGCAGCATGAGCTTTTTCATAGTTAACTCCCTCCTCCGTATGGGAACTAAAGAATATTCCTGGGAACCTGAACCTGTCAAGCTTAACCCACCATTCTTTGCGTCCAGTTGTCGAGAATTTTTTTCTCCTGGAGCACCATCCTATCTGCAGCATTGATGGCGAGGGCACCTTGCACCGCAAGAGCCGCTTCGTCAACCCATCCGCCAAGCCTTAGGCTTTGCGCCGCCAAAATATACATGCGCTCCGGGTGTTCACCGTATACAGTATTGATGAGATGCTGGTAGTCCGCACCGAAAACCTCGCGCACGAGGGCGTTCTGCGAGAACAGATAGCGCGCCAGCAGGGCGTTCTCCTTATGACGCGCGAGATATATGGGCAGCAGCTGGCGGCTCTGACTGATGATGAAGCGGATGCGGTCGATTTCGCGGCGCATGCTTTCTTCCGTCTGGCGCAGCACCTGGAACAGCTCCTCGACAACAACGCGTTCGGCTTCGGGCAGGTCGCGCCCGCGCAGGGCCAGGAACCATGGTGCATAGGTCAGGGCCTGGTAGGCGTCTTCCTTCAGCTTGATGGTCTCGTGGAAGATGTAGCCCAGGCCCCAGTCCAGGAACTGGCCGGTGAGCGGCGTTTCGGGATCGTTCCGGAACACGTGGTGCGCCGTGTCCTTCATGCGCCACAGAAGGCCCTTGTCCATCTCCTGGCCGATGAGGTCGCGCAGGATGGTGAAGGCCACCGCGCCCTCGCGGTCGAACGAGACGAACTGCTGCTCCAGCGCCTTGCACGACATGCAGAAGTTGCGGAACATGTCGCGCACGAATTCCGGAAGCTTGGCGCGTATCCAGGTTTTGGACATGAGGCTTACGCCCTCCCTTTGCGGGGCTTTTCGGCCATGGCGGCAAGTTTCGTTAGCTCGGCCATGCGCGCGTCGACCATGCTGTACAGCGAACCCGGCGTGTAGCGGCCGTCCTTCCTGCGCGTGCCCGCGGGCAGCCCGGTCAGAAGGGTCATGGCCTGCTCTATGGTGGCCACGGGATAGAGGTGGAACTGGCCAGCGCGCACGGCGTCCACCACCTCGTCCTTCAAAAGCAGGTGCACGGCGTTGTCCGCCGGGAAGAGCACGCCTTGGCGGCCGGTGAGGCCCCGCCTGCGGCAGACCTCGAAGAAGCCCTCGACTTTGCGGTTCACGCCGCCCACGGCCATGATGGCCCCGCTCTGGCTCACCGCGCCGGTGAAGGCCAGGGAGAGGTCGATGGGCGCGCCGGACAAGGCGGACAGGAGCGCCGCCAGTTCCGCGCCCGAGGCGGAGTCGCCTTCGACCCCGGCGTAGTTCTGCTCGAAGCACAGGCTGCCCGTGAGCACCAGGGGCTTGTCCTGGGCGAACAGGCGCACCAGGTAGCTCTTGATGATCATCATGCCCTTGGTGTGGATGGGCCCGCCCAGCTGGGCCTCGCGCTCCAGGTCCAGGATGCCGCCGTGGCCCACGCCAACCGTGCAGGAGATCTGGTGCGGCAGGCCGAACTCGTAGTCGCCGAAGAGCGTGACCGACAGCCCGTTGGCCCGGCCCACGGCCGTGCCGCCCGTGGCCACCTTGATGATCTCGCGGTCGTAGTCGGCCATGAATTCTTCTTCGAACAGGTTGGCGCGGAAGTCGTGCTCGGCCACGGCGCGGTTCAGGTCGCGCAGCTCCACCAGCTCGCGGCCGTCCATGCGCGCCAGGGCCGAAGCCTCGATCATGCGCCCGCGCACCTGGGTGAAGGACAGGGTGAGGCGCTTCTGGTCCTCGGCCAGGCGGCTGGCGTGGTCCACCAGTCCGGCCAGGGCCTCGCGGGAGAAGGGCGGCAGCCCGGCCTGGTCGATGATGCCCTTGAGGGCCGAGAGGTAGTGGCGGATGCTTGAGGCGTTTCGCACCACGGTGCCCTGCAGGTGGGCCTTGAGCTTGAAGTGCTTGCGGAAGCGGTCGTCGTTGGAGAGCAGGGCCTCGTAGGCCTCGTCCGTGCCCACCAGGATGATCTTGAGATCCAGCGGGATCGGCTCGGGCTCGATGGTGCGGGTCTTGGCCTGCTCGGCGTCGCCCGGGTCCTCCATGCGGAGCTTGCCCAGGCGCAGGGCGCGCAGGAGGCCCTCCCAGGAGCCCTGGTTGCCCATGAGGTCCTCGATGTTGACGATGAGGAAGCCGCCATTGGCGCGGTGCACGCTGCCCGCGCGCACCAGGGTGAAGTCCGTGTAGAACGCGCCCAGCTCGCTCTCGCGCTCGATGCTGCCCAGGAGATTAAAGGCCGTGGGGTGGTCCTCCACGATGACCGGGGCGCCGGTGCGTTCCTTGGCGGCCTTGCTGTTGTCCACAAAGAGGTTGACCTCGTGGCGGTAGCTCACCTCGTCCGGGGCGGGCTGCTGGCCGTGGGCGTCCGGGTGCTGGCCGTGGGCCTGGGTCTGGGCCCCGGCTGCGCCAGCCTTGTCCGAGGGGTCGCGGGGCAGGTAGGACTCCACGTTGTCCAGGACGTCCTTCTCCACCGCGTTCATGTGCTCCAGCAGGCGCGGCGCGGCGGCGAACTCCTTGCGCAGGGGCTTCAGGTGTCCGGCCAGGGCCTCCTTGGCGATCTCGCGGTGCAGCTTGGTCTCGCCCTGGCGGAAGCCCTGTTCGCTTAAGGAGAGCTTGCGCAGGAACACGCTGATCTCGGACAGCAGACGCTCGCCCTTGGTCTTGAGGAGCTTGCGCCGGGCCGGGGCCAGGCGTCCGTATTCCTCGTCGCCCATGACCTTGCCGCCCACCATGGGCATGATGGTCAGCCCGCCGGTGTCGTCCATGTCCAGGGCGAAGCCCTTGTCGCGGGCCATGGCCTCCATCTTATTATAGATGCTGTCGCGCTTGGCCGAGAAGCGCTTGAACAGCGTCTCGTGCTTGCGGCGGTAGGCGTCCTGGTCGAAGCTGGCGCTGATGGCCAGGCGCACGTCGGTGAGGGCCTTGGCGAGCCGGGTCTTGTAGGCGCGGCCCTGGCCCGCGGGCAGCTGCACGGCGCAGGGGCGGTCCTCGTCCTCGAAATTGTGCAGGTAGATCCAGTCGCTTGGGGTGGCGCGCTTGGCGGCCTCGGGCAGCAGGTACTGCCGCACGAAGTGGGTGCGGCCCTGGCCGGGCTCGCCCGCCACGAAGACGTTGTATTCCAGGCCGGGGATCATGAGGGCCATGCGCAGGGCCTGCATGGCCCGGGGCTGGAACACGCCCTGGCCGTTCTTTCTGGGCACGCTCTGGCTGTCCTGGTAGGGCAGTGCGGCCGGATCGAGCCGGTTTCTCAGCTTTTCCGGGGGCAGGGGCGCGGCGGCGCGCTGGAAAATCGGATGCGTTTTTTTGGTCATGCTCCGTCCGTGATGGGGTGTGGGGCGGCCCCTGGCGGGGCCGCTCAAATTTCTCTACTGGCTTCCGCGCCGATTGTCACTAGAGCGATGCGGGTCGCCGGGAGGGCGCCAGGGCGGAAAAGATGAAAAATGCATGGCCCTGACGGCGAACCGCATTGACGGAGCGGGGGGCTTGTGCTAGCTACTTCTCCTTGTGAAGAAATGAACGTCCCGGCCAACGGCCGACCAGGGGACCGTTCGGGGTATACCATGCTCTTTTCCAATCAGGGCAAGCCTTCCGGCGCAATGGAACTTCTGTCTACGGCGGGGACCATTGGTCTTCAGCTGGTGAGCGCCACCTTTATCGGGCTGGCCATGGGCTACTTTCTCGACAAATGGTTGGGAACGAGCCCTTGGCTGCTGATAGTGTTCCTCCTGCTGGGCATCGTGGCCGGTTTTCGCGATGTGTTTCTGGAAGCCAGGCGCATCCAGAGAAAATCCGAGGGAGAACACGGCGCGGGCACCGGCTCGGGAGACTCTGGTCCGAAATAGTTCCAGGCTTGGCGTTGCCAGGCCAAGATGTATGAGGCTTCATGCTGCAAGTGCTTGTCCAGAGAATTGACGCCATGCTGTACCGCCGCGGCTTTGCCGTGACGGATGCGCGCAGGCTGATGCGCAACCAGATGCTTTTGGCTGCCGGTGGGTCGGCGGTTGCGTGTCTTGCGACGGGGTTCGCCAACTGGGGGTTCTCGTTCGCGGCCGGCGCGCTCATCATCAGCATCAACTTCTGGTGGCTTTCCAAGGCCGCGCAGGAGCTTGTGCGGGTGAAGCAGGGCGCCATGTTTACGCTTTTGACGCTCTTTTATGGAAGGTTGGTGTTGACCGCCGCCGCCATCGCCGGGCTTGTGGCATGGGCGGGCGCGTCGGTTTACGGGCTTTTGGCCGGGCTCTCCACCGTGGTGCTGAACGCAGCACTGTGGGGCGTCCTTCAGATCAGGCACAAAGTCCCCTCTGTGGGGAAGGGGAAGGAGGCTTAGAACATGTCTGCAGGACTTCCGCATCCGCTGACCTATTCGGTCATCATCGACGAGAAGCTGGGACTCGGTCTGCCGCCGCACGTGTACTACATGTGGCTGGCCATGATCATCCTTTTCACCTGCGCGCTGATGCTGCGCGGTCGTCTCCAGCTGGTCCCCGGCGGACTGCAGAACGTGTTCGAGACGGTCATCGGCGGTCTTGAGGACTTCACGGTGACGAACCTTGGAGAGGAAGGGCGCCGCGTGTTCCCGTTCCTGTGCTCCATGTTCATCTTCATCCTGGTGATGAACTACATCGGCCTCATTCCCGGCTGCGACGCCGCCACGGCCAACGTGAACACCAACGCGGCCATGGCCCTGTGCGTGTTCCTCTACTACAACTACATCGGCATCAAGAAATGGGGCTTCGGCTACATCAAGCACTTCATGGGCCCCATGGCCGCCCTGGCGCCGCTGATGCTGGTGCTTGAGACGGTCAGCCACCTCGCCCGTCCGCTCTCGCTCACTCTCCGTCTCTTCGGCAACATCCGCGGCGAGGAAATCGTCCTGGTGCTGCTCTTCGTGCTTGCTCCGGTGCTCGGCACCCTGCCCATGTACTTCCTGTTCATCCTGGGCAAGACCATTCAGGCCTTCATCTTCTTCATGCTGACGATGATCTACCTGAAGGGTTCTTTGGAGCACGCCCACTAATCTTGGGGAAATGGTCGCTTGACCACAACATTATACCTTTAGGAGCAATTGATATGCGCAAGTCTCTTCTGATGACCCTGGCCATGGTTCTGTTCGCCTCCGCCGCTTTCGCCTCTGACGGCGCCGCCGCCGCCGTGGCCGCCGTCGGCCCCACCGCCGCCTGGGCCACCGCCATCGGCATGGGCATCGCCGCCGGTCTCTGCGGCATCGGCCAGGGCCTGGGCCTGAAGGCCGCCTGCGAAGGCACCGCCCGCAACCCCGAAGCCGGTGGCAAAATCACCGTTACCCTGATCCTGGGCCTGGCCTTCATCGAGTCCCTGGCCATTTACGCCCTGGTCGTCAACCTGATCCTGCTCTTCGTGAAGCCCCTGGGCGCCTAGTCCACTGGCCGATTTCCGGAATCAAGGAGGCCGCAAGGCCTCCTTTTTTCCGGAGTTTCTGTTATTAATTTCACAAATTAGGAGCCAGCGCCCGGAATGGCCGTGAAGAGCGAGCACATCCCCAAGGCCACCATCGCCCGACTGGCCACCTACATACAGGTTCTGTCGGAGTTCAAGCGCGAGGGTACGGACGTCGTGTCCTCCGAGCGCCTCGCCGAGGCCTGTTCTGTCAATTCCTCCCAAATCCGCAAGGACCTCGCCTACTTCGGCGAATTCGGCGTGCGCGGCGTGGGCTACTACGTCCAGGACCTCATCACGTCCATCAAGCGTTCACTGGGCATCGACCGCGCCTGGAACTGCGCCCTTGTGGGCGTGGGCAACCTTGGCCGCGCCCTTCTGCGCCACCGCGAATTCTCCCGCAAGGGCTTCATCATCCGCGGCGCCTTCGACTGCGACCCCTACAAGATCGGCGAAGTGGTGGAAGGCATGGAGATCGTCTGCTCCCGCCAGCTGCCCGCCAAGGTGAAGGAGCTGAGCCTCGAGATCGGCGTCATCACCACCCCGCCGGAACGCGCCCAGCGCGCCGCCAACTACCTTGTTGGCGCAGGCATCAAGGGCATCATCAACTTCGCCCCCGCGCGCATCGCCGTGCCCAAGCACATCCACCTCGAGTACGTGGATTTCTTCCACTATTTCTACGCCGCCGCCTTCCATATCCGTTTCGACGATACCCGCGATTAGCAAATACCCCGGCCGATAGTCGTTCTCAATTGCAGAATCGATTGACTTGCCGTGCGCTTGGGACGATGATGCCCCTTGCTTTAGCATCTCGTGCGCACCTGGAGCGATCACCCGTGCAGGATCTCGAACAGTATCCCAAGGTGTTCTTGCAGACGGGCGACTGCTTCCTCGGAGTTCGTCCCACCCTGGTCTCCACGGTCCTGGGCTCCTGCGTGGCGGTCACCATGTGCGACCCCTCCCGGGGCATCGGCGCCATCTGCCACGCCTTCCTGCCCGACAGCGTCAGCTTCCAGAACTCCGCGCGCGAGCCCCAGGCCTGCCGCTTCGTCGACACCGCCCTGGAGAACATGTTCAGCTCCATGCTCAAGCTCAAGATCCCCACGGACAACATCGTGGTCAAGGTCTTCGGCGGGGCTTCGGGCCTCATGGGCGGGGCAGAGCGCACCACCCTCTACGACATCGGCGGGCGCAACATTCGCGCCGTGCGCCAGTGGCTCATGGTCCACGGCATGCCCATCGCCAAGTCGCAGATCGGCGGCAACCAGGGCCGCAAGCTGCATTTCCTCACGCACACGGGCGACGTGTGGGTGAAGCTCTTGAACCGCACCGGAGGGGAGGGCTGACATGCGCCGCATCGCGCGCTTTCTGCTGTCGTTCGTTCTGGCCGCCGCCCTGTGCGGCCCGGCCTTCGCGGCCGAGGCCACAGGCAAAACCGGCCCCAGCCTGGTCCAGGTCGGCGTCATCGACGCCCTGCTGGCGGGCGGGTACGAGGGCTCCTTGAGCCTGGGGGAACTGCGTAAACTGGGAGATTTCGGCCTGGGCACCTTCGACGCCCTGGACGGGGAGATGGTCGTGCTGGACGGCGTGGTGCACCAGGTGCTGTCCAGCGGCATGGTGGCCCGCCCGGCAGATTCCCTCACCACTCCCTTTGCCCAGGTGGCCCGGCTGACGAGCCCCAAGGCCCTGCGCCTGGCCCCCGGCCTGGACCTGAAGGACGTGGAGGCGGCTTTGGATGCCAGTCTGGGTGACGGCAACGTCTTTGCCGCGGCGCGCATCGAGGCGCGCTTCGCAACGCTCACGGCGCGCAGCGTGCCGCGCCAGACGCCGCCCTACCGTCCCCTGGCCGAGGTGGCCAAGGAGCAAAGCGTGTTCCCCTTTGCCGGGGTGGAAGGCACGCTCATCGGCCTGCGCGGCCCGGCCTTTGCCAAGGGCCTGGGCGTGCCGGGCTGGCACTGGCATTTTCTGACGCGCGACCGCTCGCGCGGGGGGCACGTGCTGTCCTTCACCCTGGCCCCGGCCGGGAGCGCAGAGGCCTCGCTCCAGCCCCTGCGCCGCCTGGAGCTCATCCTGCCGGAGCGCGGCCTGTCCGGCTTCGACCTGGGGCGCGACCGCAGCCGCGAATTGCACGCCGTGGAGGCCGGACAGTGAAGATCCTGATGATCGCGGTGAATGACCCGGCCGGCACGGGCATCGGCTTCTGCCGGGCCGTGAACCGTCTGGGCCGACACGAGAGCCGCATCGTGACCTTGGAGACGCGCTACACGCATTCCTGGCCCAAGGATCTGCACGTGCCCGATCTGGACGAGGCTGGCCTGGCCGAGCTGGAAGGCCTGCTCAAGACGAGCGACGTGCTGCATTTCCACATGACCGCGGATGAGCATCTGCGCCTGGGGCCCTTTCTCCCGGCGGATTACCTCTCGGGCAAGGCCATTGTGCACCACGAGCACGGGCACCACGACTTCCGCTCCAACCCCGAGGCCTTCCGCGAGAAGTACCGCCGCCTGGGCCGTAAACACCTGCTGGTGAGCACGCCGGACCTGAAGCGCATGATGCCCGAGGCCAGCTGGCAGCCGAACCTCGTGCACCAGGACGAGGCCGTGCTGCGCCCGGCCGAGCGCCAGTGGACCGGGCCGCTCAAGCTGGCGCATTCGCCTACGCGCAAGGATCTCAAGAACACCGACGAGCTGCTGGCCGTGGTGGAGACCCTGCGCGGCGAGGGCCTGGACCTGGAGCTGGACTTCATCGACAATGTGCCGCATGCCGAGTGCCTGGAGCGCAAGCGCAGGAACCACGCACTCTTCGACCACATGCAGGGCTACTACGGGGTGAGCAGCCTGGAAGGCCTGAGCCAGGGCCTGGCGGTCATCGCCGGTCTGGATGCCTGGAACCTGTCGCACGTGGCGGAGTTCTCCGGCGTGGCCCAAGACCGGCTGCCCTGGGTGTTGGCGCACGATTCCCACAGCTTGGAGGCTGCCCTGCGCGGTCTGGCAGGCGACTTGGACCGCTGCCGCGCCATTGGCGAGGCCTCGCGCCGCTTTGTCGAGCAAAACTGGTCCGAGGCCAAGGTGGCCGGGCGTTTGTGCGATTTCTGGGATGCCCTGTAACGTCCTGCCGCCGGGGTTTGCTCCTGGCGGCAATTGGTGTAGGGTGTTTGAAATGACGCTCTGGAGCAGGCAATGATGAAGGGTCTGAAGCGGTTGCAGGGAAGAATCGGGGTTGCCGCCCTGGTCGGGATGGTCGCTTTTGGAGCGGGCCAGGTCTTTGCCGCGGAATACGAGGTGCGCATGCCGGTGGAGAAGACCGCGCGCATCACGCCCGTGGGCGATGCGCCCGACGCCCCTGCCGCCAAGCCTGCAGCCAAGCCCGATGCCGCCAAGGCGGAGCCTGCCAAAGCCGCCCCCAAGACCGCCCTGGGCCGCGCGGCCGAAGCCGCCGCCGTGAACGCCACGGCCAAGCCCGCCGCCTCGGCTCCGGTCAAGGCCGCCCCGGTGGTGAAAATCGCCGAGCCCGCCCCGGTCCCCAAGGCGAAAAAGAACGTGAAGCCCGTGCTGGACGCAAGCCCCCAGGCCCTGTCCGCCGACCCCGACGCCACCTCGGACGCCTCCGTGGTCCACGTGCCCAGCGGCGCGCCCATCCCCGTGCCCGTTCCCGCGGCCCCTGCCGCGCCCTCTTCTCCGATGGCTCCGGTCAAGGCGCCCAAACCCGCGCCCGCCCCGAAGCCCGAACCGAAAATCGACCCCAAGGCCAGCGTCATGCCGCCCGCGCCCGCGGGGGCTCCCACGCCCCTGGCCCTGCCGACCGACGGCCAGTGGGTGGGCGACGTGGACGTGGAGTTCCAGGCCGACCGCATCATCGTGCGCGCGGCCACCAACGGGCAGGTGGAGCGCGTGACCTGGTTCAACCTGGCCAACCCGGCCGAGCCGCGCAAGCTGGCCATCGACCTGCGCGGACCCTGGCGCAAGAAGGGCAACGCGGTGCTGCGCTTCGACACCGGCCCGGTGAAGAATATCGTCACCGGCGAGCACCCCGACCGCCTGCGCCTGTCCGTGGAGTTCCGCGACGGGGCCGTGCAGCCCTCCCTGGAGCCCACGCTGGAGAACGGACCCAAGGGCGTGGCCATGACCATCCCCCTGGCCGTGCGCCTGGCGCGCTAGGTCCGCTTCCGCGAATCCGGCGGCGCAGCCGCCTTTCCCGCTTTTTGTCCCCTCTCGTCACACAATCGTCACAGGGCCGTGGCCCAGACGTCGTTTCCGGTGCGTAAATCTCCTTCTGCAGCACGCCTGCCGCCGCATCCCTGCGGCTCACCGGCGGCAATGACACGGAGACGTACATGGCTGACATCAAAATCACCTCGCAATCCCTGGACTTCTACTACGGGAACTTCCACGCCCTGCACCAGGTGAGCCTGGACTTCGAAAAACACCAGGTCACGGCGCTCATCGGGCCCTCCGGCTGCGGCAAGAGCACCTTTCTGCGCTGCATCAACCGCATGAACGATCTCATCCCGGGCACGCGCGTCACCGGCGTGCTGGCCCTCGACGGCGAGGACATCCATGCCCCGGGCGTGGACGTAGTGGCCCTGCGCCGCCGCATCGGCATGGTGTTCCAGAAGCCCAATCCGTTCCCCAAGACCATCTACGAGAACGTGGCCTACGGCCTGCGCGTCAACGGCGTGAACGACAAGCGCGTGCTCGACCAGGGCGTGGAGACCAGCCTGCGCGGCGCGGCCCTGTGGGACGAGGTGAAGGACCGCCTCGAAGGCTCCGCCCTCGGCCTCTCCGGCGGTCAACAGCAGCGCCTGTGCATCGCCCGGGCCCTGGCAGTAAGGCCCGAGGTGCTGCTCATGGACGAGCCCGCCAGCGCCCTCGACCCCATCGCCACCCAGAAGATCGAGGACCTGATCCACGAACTGAAGCGCGACCTGACCATCATCATCGTCACCCACAGCATGCAGCAGGCCGCCCGCGTTTCCGACCGCACGGCCTTCTTCTACCTGGGCAAGCTCATCGAGGAAGGCGACACGCGCACCATCTTCACCAAGCCGCGCAACCGCCAGACCGAAGACTACATCACCGGCCGCTTCGGCTAGAAAGGAAACTACCATGCAGCAACGCAGCCACTTCACGCACAAGCTCGGCGAACTGCGGATGCAGCTCATCCGCATGGCCGCGCTGGCCGAACAGGCCGTGCAGAACGCTTGCCGCTCCTACCTGGAGCACGACACAGACCTGGCCGAAAGCGTGGTCATGAACGACATGGCCATCAACGACATGGAAGACGCCATCGATGCCTTCAACCTGGAGCTGCTCGCCCTGGACCAGCCCATGGCCTGCGACCTGCGGCTCATCATCGGCTCCATGCGCGTCACCATGAACCTGGAACGCGTGGGCGACGAGGCCGTGAACCTGGCCCACCGCACGCTCTTCCTCTCCACCCGGCAGATCCTGCCCGACAACCCGCGCATGGCCCAGCTCTGCGCCCATGTGCAGGACATGCTTACCAAGGCCGTGCGCGCCCTCGTCGACGAGGACTCCGCCCTGGCCGGAGACATCTGCGCCATGGATCACCGCGCCGACGAACTGTCCCTCAAGGTGCTCAAGGAGGCCATCAACAACATGGTGGACGAGACGCGCATCGTGGAGCGCGGCGTGCACGTCATCATGGCCTCGCGCCACCTGGAGCGCATCGGCGACCTGGCCACCAACATCGCCGAGGCCGTGATTTTCATCAAGGAAGGACAGAACGTGAAGCACAGGTGCAAGGGCTAAGGAATAGGCTGGAAGCAAGGGGCTCCGCCCCTTGAACCCCGCCAGGGGGTATGCACCCCCTGGACCCGCAGGCCAAACGAAATGTCCCTG
>CAYUOW010000052.1:0-18378 GCA_964446455.1 uncultured Desulfocurvus sp. | reverse complement strand
GGGGTTTCCACCCCCCCGGGGTGTACACCCGGGGTTTTGGGCGGGGTTTCCCCCACGCCACAGGGAGTCCAGAGGGCGAATGCCCTATGGCCGCCGGAGGCTCTTCCCTCCCCGTCTCCCTTTCCTCCCGCACCGGTCCGCAAAGCGTTTGAAATTGGGCCTCGCGGCGGGGCTTGCCTCCCCCCGCGCCAACGGGTATGAGGGCGCACATCAGCCGTTGCCCGCGCGCGTTTCGCGCCTGCGGCAGCCCCCCTCAATCAAGGAGCGCAGTGCATGAAGATCGCCGTCGTCGGCGCGGGAAGCTGGGGCACCACCCTGGCCGACCTTCTGGCCAAGAAGGGCGTGCCCACCACCCTTTGGGTGCGCGAGCCCGAGCTTCTGGCCGAAATGAAAGACAAGGGCCGCAACACTTGGTTTTTGCCCGATCTTGAGCTCTCCCCGGCGCTCCAGCTGCACTCGAACCCGGCCCGGGCCTTTGCCGGGGCCAAGGTGTTTCTGCTGGTCGTGCCCAGCCAGTTCATGCGCGCCAGCCTGGAAAGCTTCCGCGACATCCTGCCCAAGAAGCCCATCATGGTCTGCGCCAGCAAGGGCATAGAAAACGTCACCCTGGCGCCCATGTCCCAGGTGGTGGCCGAGGCGCTGGAATCCCTTTCCCCGCGCTACGCCGCCCTCTCCGGCCCCAGCTTCGCCAAGGAGGTGAGCCTGGGCATGCCGACCACCGTGAGCCTGGGCTGTGCGGACAAGAAGCTCGGCCGCGAGCTGCAGGCGCTTTTCTCCACCGACACCTTCCGCGTGTACACCAACGAGGACTTCCTGGGCGTGGAGCTCGGCGGGGCGCTGAAGAACGTCATGGCCATCGGCGCCGGCATCGCCGACGGCCTGGGCTTCGGCCATGATGCGCGCGCGGCGCTCATCACCCGCGGCCTGGCCGAGATGAGCCGCCTGGGCAAGGTTATGGGCGCCAAGCCCAAGACCTTCAACGGTCTTTCCGGCATGGGCGACCTGGTGCTCACCTGCACCGGCGATCTCTCGCGCAACCGCACCGTGGGCATGAAGCTCGGCCGCGGCCAAAAACTGGCCGACATCCTGGCCGAGACCAAGACCGTGGCCGAGGGCGTGCGCACCACCCAGAGCGTGTACCAGCTGGCCCACAAGCTCGGCGTGGAATTGCCCCTCACCGAGCAGGTCTACCGCATCCTGTACGAGGACAAGGACCCGGCCCAGGCCGTGCGCGACCTCATGACCCGGGAGCTCAAAAGCGAGTAGCCCTGTTCTTGCGCACTTTTCGGGAGCCCTGACCACGGGGCTCCTTTTTTTTGTCCACAGAGTTCGGCCACACGACACATAATTAACGGATTGCATAAGCATTACGCAATGTTCCAGGGGACGTTATTGACTATGGCGTGATTTACCCATACGAATGGCAAAGCGTGTCCCCCAGCGCCGGAAGAAGCGCCCGCCTTGTTGCAGGTGCTGCTGGGTGGGAATTTTGCCACAGCAGCAACAGGCGAGGCCGATTTGACCGTACAGAACAGCGCAATAGACACTGATAGACTCCGCCGTTGGCTGCATTCGTGCGCCAGTGTGCTGTTCGTGTTGCTGCCGTTCTACCTCTCGGCCTGTTCCGATGCGGAGCACCCTCTCTACAAACCGCAATACACCGCCAATCCACCGTCCGGGGCGACGCAGTTCATCTTCGCCCCGCATCCGCTCATGAGCCCGCAAAAGCTGGCCGAGGTCTACGGGGCCCTGGTGGACCAGCTGAACCAGCGCCTCGCCCGCGACCGCATCAGCCTGAAGCTTGAGGCCTCCAGCAGCTATGCCGCCTTCAACGAGAAGCTGCGCGGGCGCAAGGTGCACTTCGCCCTGCCGAACCCTTACCAGACCGTGCTGGCGCAGGGCTACGGGTACAAGATTTTCGGTAAGATGGACCGCGACGTGGATTTCCGGGGCATTGTGCTGCTGCGCCGGGGGGCGCCCATCGACACTCCCCTCGGGCTCAAGGGCGCCACCGTGGCCTTTCCCGCGCCCACGGCCCTGGCCGCAACCCTGATGGCCGAGCTTTTCTTCAAGGAAAACGGGCTGGACCCCGGGCGCGACATCACCCAGCTTTTCACCGGCACCCACGACTCCGCCCTGCGCAGCGTGTGCATCGGCACCGCCACGGCGGCCTGCACCTCGCCCCGCGCCTGGGAGCAGTTCCAAAAGAGCTACCCGGAGGAGGCCCGCCTGCTGACGGTGCGCTGGCAAACCCAAAATTTGCCCAACAACGGGCTGGTGGCCCTGGACAGCGTGCCCGAACACGTGCGCCACAAGGTGGCCCTGGCCTTCTTCCAGCTGCACGAGAGCCCGGAAAGCAGGCGCATCGTGCAGCTCTCCGGAACCAGCCAGTACCTGCCCGCGGACAACGCCACCTACGCGCCGGTGCACGCCTTCATCGCCCGTTACAACGCCAGCGTGCGCACATTGAAGGGGCTCAATGAGTAACCCGGCGGAATACATAAGCACGTTCTGGAACCGCTCCGTGCGCCGCCAGCTCATTCTGGGCGTGGCCCTGGTGCATGCCGCACTCATGGGGATCTTCGTCATGGACATGGTGGAGAGGCAGCGCGACTTCCTGCACCGCGAGTCCCTGAGCCGGTCCGAAAGCCTGGCGCGCAACCTCGCCGCGGCCAGCGTGTCCTGGGTGCTGGCCAACGACCTCATGGGCCTGGAGGAAGTCACCCGCTCCCTGAGCGGCACGCCGGATCTGGAGTACGCCTGCATCCTGGACCCCGCAGGGCGCGTGCTGAGCCACAGCGACAACCGCCAGGTGGGCCTCTACGTGGCCGATCCCTTGAGCCTGGCCCTTCTGGAGCGCGTCCCGGCGCCGCAACGCCTGCTCTTGAGCGACCGGCAGGTCGACGTTGCCGCGCCCATCATCACGGGCTCGCGCCTGCTCGGCTGGGCGCGCATCGGCCTCAACCAGTCGGCCCAGCGCGAGAACCTGGCCACCGTGACCAAGGACGGCTTGTCCTACACCTTCCTGGCCATCATCGTGGGCGGCGTTTTGGCCTTGTACATCGCCCGCAGGCTCACCTCCGGTCTGGACGGGCTGGTGGCGGCGGTGGACGCCGTGCGCGCGGGCGACCGCAGCGTGCAGGCCGATGAGGAGCGCGTGGACGAGGTGGGCCGGCTGGGCGCCGGCTTCAACGCCATGCTGGAGGCCGTGCGCCAGGGCGAGGAAAAATTCCGCACCGTGGCCGACTTCACCTATGACTGGGAATACTGGCGCGGCCCGGACGGCAGGCTGGTGTGGATGTCGCCCTCCTGCGAACTGTTCACCGGCTATACGGCGGATTGCTTCCTCGCGGACGCCGGATTGCTCCGCCGCCTGATCCACCCGGAGGACCTGGCCCTGTATGACGCCCACCTGCGCGAAGTGGAGGGCGGCAGCATCGAGCCGGGCGAGCTGGATTTCCGCATCGTGCACCGCTCCGGGCAGATCGTCTGGATCGACCACCATTGCCAGGACATCGCCCGGCCCGACGGCACCCTGCTCGGCCGGCGCGTCAGCAACCGCGACATCACCCTGCGCAAGCAGGCCGAGGAAGAGCTGCGCCGCTGGGCCCAGGTGTTCGAGAACGCAGCCTGGGGCATCGTGGTCTGCTCGCCCCACAGCCGGAAGCTGGAGGCCCTGAACCCGGCCTTCGCCGAGATGCATGGCTACACCGTGGACGAGCTGACCGGCATGCCGCTGTCCAGCGTGTACCCGGAGGACACCGTGCGCCTGGCCGAGGAAAACCTGAATTTCTCCCACCACACCGGGCACCACACCTTCGAGGCCGACCACCTGCGCAAGGACGGCACCCGCTTCCCGGCCCAAATGGACGTGACCGCCGTGAAGGACGCCCGGGGCCGGGTGCTCTACCGCGTGGTCAACGTGCAGGACATCACCGAGCGCCGCCGCTCCCAGGACGAGATCATCCGCGCCAAGGAGGCGGCCGAGGCCGCAAACTCCGCCAAGAGCGACTTCCTGGCCAACATGAGCCACGAATTGCGCACCCCGCTCAATGGCATCAAGGGCATGCTCCAGGTCCTGCGCGACAGTCCCCTGAACCGCAAGGAACAGGCACTGTTCATCGGCCATGCCCTGGCCGCGGCCGACAACCTCGCCCTGATCCTGAACGACGTGCTGGACGTGAGCCGCATCGAGGCGGGCAGGCTGGAACTGCAGAGCGAGCCCTTCAGCATGGAAGAGGTGACCGGCCCCGTGTGCGAGAGCCTGACCCTGGAAGCCCGCTGCAAGGGCCTGCGCCTCGACAGCCGCCTGGACCCCGCGCTGCCGCACTCCCTGCGCGGCGATGCCGGACGCATCCGCCAGATGCTGCTGAGCCTTGTGGGCAACGCGGTGAAGTTCACCAACGAGGGCCACGTGCTGCTCGAGGTCTACCCCCTGCCGCCCACGCCCGCCCAATGCGCGGCGGGAACCATCCCCGTGCACTTCGTCATCAGCGACTCCGGCATCGGCATGGCCGACGAGGACCTCAAGAACATCTTCGAACCCTTCACCCAGTTGGAATCGCCCTACACCCGCACCCATGGCGGCCTGGGCCTCGGCCTGGCCATCGTGAAGCGGCTGGCCGCCCTGCTCAAGGGCAGCATGGAAGTGTACAGCGAACCCGGCCACGGCACGGAGATCCACCTGACCCTGCCCCTGGCCGCCGTGGGAGAGACCTGCGAGGAACCCCAGCTCTTCCGCGACCACGACTTCATGCAGCAGGTGGTGCAGGAGGCCGAGGCTGCGGCCCGCACGCCCCTGCAGGTGCTGGTGGTGGAGGACGACCTGCTGAACCGCCTCACCACCATTAAGTATCTGGAACACCTGGGACATGCGGCCCAGGCCGCGCCCGGCGGGGCCGCCGCCCTGGAAGCCCTGGCCGCGCAGTACTTCGACGTGGTGCTCATGGACATCCAGATGCCCGGCATGGACGGCGTGGAGGCCACCCGGCGCATCCGCCAGGCCGACGGCAAGTCCTTCGACCCCAAGACCCCCATCATCGCGGTCACGGCCCACGCCATGCGCGGCGACCGTCAGCGCTTCCTCGACGCGGGCATGGACGACTACCTGTCCAAACCCTACCAGGCGGAGGACCTGGAAGCCGCGCTGCGGCGCGTCACTGCCCGTTAGACGTCTTGCCCATGCCCGCTCTTGCGCTCGCCTCGCGCCAGGGCGCCCATCAAGCGCAGATTTTGCACTGCCCTGGGCGGCCACAATAAACAATACATATCATTTCAGCACAATGCACACTGGCACGACCTATGCTATACTGGTGCATCCGGGCGGAAGACCCACCGCAACCGGTGTGCAAACCGCACCAACAACACCCGCGCCCGTGAGCGCGGGAGCACAAGGAGACCGACCATGCATCGCAGAGCCCTCAAGACCTTGCTTGCCACCGTGCTCTGCCTGGGCTGCTTCGCCGCCCCGGCCCTGGCGCAGCTGTCCATCAGCATCAACATTTCCGATGCGCCCCCGCCGCCGCGCTACGAACCCGCCCGCCCGCCGCGCGCAGGCTGGGTGTGGGTGCCGGGCGTGTGGTTCTGGGATTCCGGCCGCTACCACTGGGCCGAGGGGCACTGGATCAAGGCGCGGCCCGGCCAGCGCTGGGTGCCCGCCCGCTGGGAGCACAGGGGCGACCACTACCGCTTCGAATCCGGCGGCTGGGAGCCCGTGCGCTGGGACCCGCCCCACAACCCGCCGCGCTATGACCGCGACGACGACCGCGACCGCCACGACAACGGCCACGGCAACGCCTGGGGCCGCAAGGCCAAGGAAGGCCGGGGCCACGACTATGACCGTGATGACCGCGACGACGACCGCGGCCCCCACGGCCACCGCTAGGCGCAAGCTGTAAACGAAAAGGCCCGGAAGCGATTCCGGGCCTTTTTTGTTGCCGTCCGGGGCGGGCTATTTTCCGATGCAGAATTTGGAGAAGATGGCGTTCAGCACCTCATCCGGGGCGATGGCGCCGGTGAGTCCGGCCAGGGCGCGGCAGGCGGCGTCGAGCCGCAAGGCCAGGATGTCGTAAGGCAGGCCGAGGGTTGTCTCCTCTGCCAGGGCCAGCAGTTCGCCGCGCGCCTGGGAAATGGCCTGGGCCTGCCGCGCATTGGGCGCCAGTTCGTCGGCCTCGGGCTCGCGCGCGCCGGAGGTGAGCCGCCCGCGCAGCAAGGCGCACAGTTCGTCCAGCCCGGCTCCGGTCTTGGCCGAAACGCGCACGCAGGCCAGGCCCAGGGCCTCCACGGCGGCGGCCAGTTCCGCATCGGGCGGCAGGTCGCACTTGTTCAGCACCAGCAGGGAACGCTCGGGCGCGAGCCCGGCCAGGGCCTCGCGGTCCATGGCGTGCGGCGGCTTGGAGCCGTCCAGCACGTAGAGCACGGCCTCGGCACGGTCCATGAACTCGCGCGTCAGGTCCTGCCCAGCCGCTTCCACGGCGTCGATCGCTTCCTCGGCGTCGAGGCCAGCCCCGTCCACCTTGTCTGGCGCTGCCGCGCGCAGGCCAGCGGTATCCACCAGGCGCACCAGCAGGCCGGAGAGGTCCAGCTGCTCCTCAAGGTAGTCGCGCGTGGTGCCGGGCGCAGCGGAGACCAAGGCCCGGTTGCGCCCCACCAGGGCGTTCAAAAGACTCGACTTGCCCGCGTTGACCCGGCCGGCCAGCACGGCCAGCACGCCCTCGCGCCAGGCGCGGGCCCGTTCCACCCCGGCCAACAGCGGGGCCAGCGCCTCGGCCACGGCCTGGGCTTCGTCCCGCAGGGCGGGCAGGGGCAGGCATTCCACGTCCTCGTCCGGGAAGTCCACGGCCAGGCAGAGCTTGGCCCGCAGGTCTTCCAGCCGCGTGCGCAGATCGGCTATGCGCGACGAAAGCGCGCCGGAAAGCTTGAGCTGGGCCAGGTGCAGGGCCGCGCGCGTGGGCGCGGCAATGGTTTCGGCGATGGCCTCGGCCTGGGCCAGGTCGAGCTTGCCGTTCTTGAAGGCGCGGTAGGAGAACTCGCCAGGCTGGGCCAGCCTGGCCCCGCGCGCCAGCAGCTCGTCCAGCACGGCACGCAGCACGGCCGGGCCGCCGTGGCAGAAAAGCTCAGCCACGTCCTCGCCCGTGAAGGAGCCCGGACCAGGCATGAAGGCGGCCAGCACCTCGTCCAGCACACGGCCCCGGGCGTCCACCAGGCTGCCGTGGTGCAGGCGGTAGGGCTTGAGGCCGGAAAAGCCGGGGCGCGAGGAACGGAACAGGGCCTCGGCCAAGGCGCGGGCTCCGGGTCCGCTCACGCGGATGATGCCCACGGCCCCCGGCCCCTGGGCCGTGGCGATGGCGGCGATGGTCTCGCCCCTGCTCATGTGGGCCATGTGCCTCCCTGAAAGAAAACCGCCGGGGCTGGAGTTGTCTCCGGCCCCGGCGGCGTTGTCGGCATGGTGGTCGCCGGGGGCTTAGTCCCTGGCGTCGTCGTTGAAGTCCTGGGCGGCGTCCTGGGGGATCTCCTCCAGCATTTCGCCGTTCTTGCCCTTGCGCTTGGTCATGATGAGCACGCGCTTCATGGAGCCTTCGCCCTTGCTGCGGGTAAAGACGTGCTCGTCGTCCTGCAGGGTCAGGTGCACCACGCGGCGGTGGTAGCTGCTCATGGGACGGGTGCTCTGGGTGCGGCCGGTGGCCATGGCCTTGTCCGCCAGGTGGCGGGCGATCTGGCGCAGGCGCTCGTCCTGGTTCTCGCGGTAGTCCCCGGCGTCGATCTGCACCCGCACGGAGGCGTCCATGCGTTTGCTGACCAGGCGGTTCACCAGATACTGGATGCTGGCCAGGGTCTGGCCCTCGCGTCCGATGAGCAGGCCGGAGTTCTCCGGGTCCTCGATGCGCACGCACACGCGGTCGTGCAAAAGCTCCACGGAAACCTTGGCGTTCTCCACCAGGGGCTCCAGCAGCTTGCCGGTGACCTCGCGGGCCACCTCCTCAAGCTTGGCCTGGTCCAGGTGGGCGATGCCCTGGGGAGCGCCGTTCTCGTCGTCCTCGTGGCCGCCGTTCACGGAGTCGCGGCGGGGAGCCGGGGCGCGGTTGCCGTCGGCCTCGCGGCGGGGGCCGCGTTCGCGGCGGCGGGGGGCCGGGGCGCGGTTGCCATCGGGCTCGGCGCTTCGTTCGCCAGAGCGTTCAGCCGGGCGCTCGCCCGTGCGTTCAGCGGAACGCTCGCCGCCACGGCCACGGCCGCGGCCACGGCGGGAACGCTCAGAGCGGCGGGGCTGGTCGCCCTGTTCGGATTGTTCGGGCTGGGCACCGGCGCTCCGCGCTTCGGAATCAACCGGAGCTTCGGCGCGGGGGGCGGCCTCGGCCGCAGCAGGGGCGGGCTCACGGCGGGGAGCCGGGGCCGGGCGCTCCTGACGTTCGGGGCGCTCGGGGCGTTCGGAAGCCTCAGGGCGACGCTCCTGGCGCTCGGGGCGCTCAGTGCGTTCTGGCTCGGCCTTGAAGCTGCCGCGCGGCTTGGCGCGCACCACGGCCTTCTTCACGCCCACCAGGCCGAAGATGCCCGACGAGCCGCCGGAGACGATCTCGATCTCCAGCTTGTCGCGTTTCTGGTCAAAGTGCTTGCAAGCGGCCTCGATGGCCTCGTCCAGGTTTTTACCCTGGAATTCTTTCGTATCGCTCACGTGTATCCTCCCAGCAGATCTGTTACGCCACCGATGGTCCTTACGCTTTGCGCATCATCCACCACTGCTGGGCGATGGAGAGGACGTTGTTCACCAGCCAGTAGACCACGAGCCCGGCGGGGAAGCTCAAGAACAGGAAGGTGAACACCACAGGCATGAGCAACATGATCTTCGCCTGCATGGGGTCCCCACCCGTGGGGGTCATTTTCTGCTGGATGAACATGGTGGCCCCCATGATGAGGGGGGTGACATAGTAGGGGTCCTTGGCCGAAAGGTCGGCCAGCCACACCAGGTCGGTGAAGGGCACGTGCGGGATGAACGACGCGTGCCGCAGCTCGATGCTGCCCAGAAGCGCCTTGTACAGGCCGAAGAACACGGGGATCTGCACGACCATGGGCAGACAGCCGCCGGCCGGGTTGACCTTGTAGGTCTTGTACAGGGCCATGATCTCCTGGTTCATCCGCTCCTTGTCGTCGGCGTGCTTCTCGCGCAGCTTCTGGATCATGGGCTGGATCTTCTTCATCTGCTCCATGCTCTTGTAGCTCTTGTGCGAAAGGGGCCAGAAGATGAGCTTGATGAGCACGGTGAGGAGGATGACCGCCACGCCGTAATTGTGCACGAACTTGTAGAACCAGTTCAGCACCGAGAGCAGCGGCACGGCGATCAGGTGGAACCAGCCGAAGTCCACGGCCTGATCCAGCTTGTTCGGCATGCCCGCCAGGATGGCGCGGTCGGCCGGGCCCATGTAGTAGGAGCAGCCCACGGTCTTGGCCTGTCCGGCCTCGAAGGTGACCGGGTTGCTCACGGCCAGGTTGAACACCCCGTCCTTGAGCTTGCCGTTGGTCAGCGCGTCCTCGGCCTTGGGCATGGCGGCGAACAGGAAGTAGTTGCTCTCCACCGCGGCCCAGTTGATCTTCTCAGCCGGGGCCACGCCCTTCTTCTCCAGGTCGCCGTGGTCGGTGACCTCGTCGAAGCCGCCCTTGACCTTGCCGAAGGCGATGCGCGTGGGGTTGTACTTGTCCTCGCCCTTGGGAGAAAGGCCCGCGGTGGCGATGGTGAAGGCCACGCGGCCGGTCACCGGCGCGGCGCCGGGGTTGGTGACGGTGGTCTCCTCGGTGACGAGGTAGGTGTCGGCGCTCACGGTCAGGCGGCGCTGGATCTTGAGGCCGGCGGCCTCGCCCGTGAAGACGATGGTCTTCTTCTCACTGCCGGAGAGCTCGGCGTCGGCGCCGTCGGAGGTCCAGCCCTGGGCGTTCCAGGTGTGCACCTCGGCCCCTTCGGGCAGGATGACCAGGCCCAGGGCGGCCTTGTCGCGCGCGGCCGCGCCCACGATGTCGATGTGGGCGGAGTCCTTGTCGATGGTCTCGCGGAAATTCTTGAGCACGAAGCTTTCCAGCACGCCGCCCTGGGTGTTGAAGCGGGCGGTGTAGAGCGGGGTCTTCACGGTGATGGCGCGGCCCTGGGCCAGGGCGGCGGCGGAGGCCGACTCCACCGGGGCGGCGGGCTTGTTGGCGGCCTGTTCGAGCTTGGCTTCGGGCTGGGCGGCAACGGGCGGGGTCTTGGCTTCGTCGGGCGGGAAGAAGTAGCTCCAGCCGAAGAGGACGACAAGGGAAAGGGCCAGGGCAGCTATAAGGCGTTTGGTGTCCATGGTGTCAGCTCGCGTGAGTGTCTGGGATGGTTGGGGAGAAGCAGACGGGCACGGGATCGTACCCGCCCCGGCACAGGGGCTGGCAGCGCAGGATGCGCCAGAAGGCCAGCAGCCCGCCCTTGAACGCGCCGTGCAGAATCACGGCCTGCCGGGCGTACTGCGAGCAGGAGGGCTCAAAGCGGCAGGAGCCCGCGAAGAGGGGGGAGAGCAGTCTCTGGTAGAGCCAGATGAGCGCCAGCAGGACTGACTGCCCGAACGAGCGCCCAGCCCCGCGCGTGACTCTCAGCATGGAGACCTCGCGTCGGTCATCCCGCCCCCGGCTTCCCGGTCAAGCCGGGAAAGCGCGGGGAGGAACTCCTGTTCCACCAGGGCCATGTCGATGCTCTTCGGGTCAAGGTTCCGTTTGGGAACAACGACGATGTCGAGGGGCCGTCGGATCATGGCCTGGTGCAGCCTGAAAAATTCGCGCAACACGCGTCGCACACGGTTGCGCAATACCGCCCGCCCGACCTTGCGGCTTACCGTAAGGCCGAGCCGCAAGCCTTCTTCCGTTGCCTCGCGCTCAAGAATAAACAGCACGAAATGGCGGGTGAAGATCTTGCGGCCCTGATCGTAGCAGGCTCCGAAGAGCTTGCTGTTCGGCAGGCGGCGGCTTTTGGGCCAGCCTAAAGGGCTAATCTCTTGCGCCCCTTCTGACGGCGGCGGCGGAGGACGGCCTGGCCGCCCTTGGTGCGGGAGCGCACCAGGAAACCGAGGGTGCGTTTACGTCTGATCTTGCTGGGCTGGTAAGTACGCTTGCTCATATGTGTTCTCCTGAGAGGATAGTATCGTTTCCGGCAGCGCGGAACCAAGCCGTATAGACGGAAGATTCCCGGTCGTCAAGCTCCGGGTCCTCCGTCTGGGCCATGATGTTGGCCTTTTCGGCACTGCTCTGTTCTGGTACCCTCTTCCGCATGTCGAAGCAAGTATTCCTTTCCACCCACCGCGCCTACCGCGAGTCCGTGCGGCCGCAGAAGGGCGAGACCACCTTCCAGGTGGTGCTGGAGCACACGGACCTCTTCGTCACGGCCGAGGCCGACCTGCGCGAGCCCATGCTGGACCTGGTGCGCCAGCTGCGCGGCGAGCTCAAGAATTTCATGCTCATGACCCCGGGCTTTCGAGAAAGCCTGGTGCCCGTGCCCGCGCCGGACGACGCGCCCCTGGTGGCGCGCGAGATGGCGCGCGCGGCCCGGGCCGTGAACGTGGGCCCCATGGCCGCCGTGGCCGGCACCTTCGCCCAGCTGGTGGCCGACCACTTCGCACCACAGAGTCCGAACATCATCGTGGAAAACGGCGGCGACCTCTACCTGCACTCCACCCGCGAGCGCATCGTGGCCCTTTTGGGCGATCCGGACTCCGGCGCGAGGCTCGGCCTCAAGCTTTCGCCCAGGGACTTCCCGGTGAGCCTGTGCGCGTCCTCGGCCTTCATCGGGCCTTCCTTGAGCCTGGGCAAGGGCGAGCTGGTGGTGGTGCGCTCCAAGAGCGGCGCCTTTGCCGATGCCGCGGCCACGGCCCTGGCGAACCTCATCGACACGGCGGACGACCTGGACCTGGTGCTGGCGCGGGCCAGGAAGATGGCCCCGCTGGGGCTGGAAGGCGTGTTCGTGCAGGCGGGCGGCAAGCTCGGCGTGTGGGGCAAGATGGAGCTGGTGGCCCTGGAGTCTGAGACCCTGTCCGGGTCGAAAAGCTAGAACTCCCCCCACCGCGGCCCGCGCACGGGCCAGGCCGGAAACTCCCGGCCCGCCTTGAAGCCCACGCCCACAGCGCCCTTCTGCACGTAGAGCACAAAGGCCCAGGCCGGGTCGAAGCCACTCTGCGTGGCCGACCAGAAGCCCTCGGCCACGAGGCCCCCAGGAACGGCCAACTCCGCGGGCACAGCCGGATTGGCACGGCCCGCGTCCACCAGCGATTCCAGCTCGCGGATCTCCGGCAGGCGCCAGCCTGCGCCCTGCGCGGCCGCGAAAGCAAGCGCCCCCTCCCAGTCCAGAAGCGGGGCGGAAAGCCGCTGCGGGTGCAGCCAGGTGAGCCCGGTGAGCCGGTCCAGCACGCCCCCGTCCCCGGCCGAGGCCTCGAAACGCGGCGCCGGCCAGGGCAGGCCCAGACGCAGCTCGCCGTCCTGCCCGCTGCCCGCGCAGAAAACTTCCGCTCCCGAGACATCGAAACAGCCTTCCTGCCCACTGCGCGGCAGAACCTGGCTCACTCCGCGCACGGGCCAGAGCAGCCGGAACTCGTCCTTGCGGCTGTAGAACAGCCTGCCGCCCTCAAGGTGGACGTTCCAGGCGTAGTTTTCCTGCCCGGCCTTGCTGGTGCTGCTCCAGTACCAGCCCAGGAACACATCGCGGAAGGGATGCCCGGCGGGCAAGGCTGGTTGGCGCGCGCCATGGTCGATGAGGGAGCGCAACTCCACGCGGTTGGGCATGCGCCAGTCGGAGAAGCCGAGGAAGCTTTGGCTGTTCAGTTCGGCCACGGCGGCCAGGGCGTCGGGCCAGCTCACGGCATAGCCCAACGTGTTGGCCGAGCGCGGCCAGGCGAGCCCGGTGGCGGCGTCGAGGATGGCATCGGGACCGAGGAGCCGGAAGCGTTGGTTCATGCGAGCCCCTGGACGGAAATGACGGCGGCTACTTCGGCACCGCGCGGGCCGCGCGGATGGCCGCGAGGGTGTCCTGGTAGGCGGCTTGCGCAGGCGCGCGCGACACGGCGCGCTCGGCCAGGCCCTGCGCCTCCTCCAGATTGCGCCCGCGCTTCAGGAGCACCCAGGCCAGGTTGTTCATGACCTCCGGGTTGTTCGGCAGGCGTTCCAGGGCGGCGCGGTATTCGGCCTCGGCCTCGGGCAGCTTGCCCTGGCCGTAGAGCAGGTTGCCCAGGAACAGCCGGGCCAGGGGCTCGCGGTTCATGGCCTGGCGGTATTCCGCCGCCGCGCGCTCGGTCTCGCCCTTGGCCTCGTAGGCCATGCCGAGCTTCACGTGCTCCGCGCCGGAAAGGGGGTCGTCGTGCACGCTGATGCGCGGCAGGGAGGCGCAGCCGACGGCCAAGGCGCCAAGCAACAGCAGCAGAATCAACACGCGCGTGCGGCTCATTTGGACTCCCCTGCCGGGGCCTTGCCCGGCGTCACCAAGAGCAGCCAGCGGTCGGCCCCGTCCCAGGCCGAGAGGAACTCACGCCAGGTGAGGCGCACGCCCTGCCTGCGGCCGGAGTTGGCCGTGACTCCCTGGCCGTCGTACCCGGTGATGACCATGAAATGCATGACGCGGATGCCGCCGAAGCCCTCGTTGACCATGACCAGGGGCGGGATGCCCGCGTTCACGGCGTCGGCCACGTCCTGGGGCGCGCCGCGCAGGAAGCGGGAGGCGTGGCCCCGCCCGCGCGGATAGAGCGCCAAGTCCAGGCTCAGGGTGCCGCGCAGGTCCTCGCGGTACAGGGCGCGGGAGATGTCCTCCGGCGTGGCGGGGTCGCCCAGGTGGTTCAGCACCATGGCCAGGGAGGCCGGGCCGCACTGGTGGTCCTCCTGCGCGTGGAAGGGCACGCCCCGCACCTGCCCCTGCCCCGGCGGCGGGGCGAAGCCCTGGGGCAGCGGCGTGCACGCGGCGGCCAGCAACACGAGCAGAAAAGCGAGGACCGCCCCGGAGGGCGGTCCTGAATGCCGTTTCGGGCGTGCGGTGTCCATCTCCCTCAGGAGGGTCACCGGATGGTGACCGTCTTGTCGCTGAGCTTCAGGATGACCACGACGAGGAGCACGATGACGAGCAGGCCGATGATGATGCCGATGCCGTCGCCGCCGGCGTCCAGGGCGTCCAGCTGGGAGGCCAGGCTGTGCAGTTCGGAATCGGAGACCTGGGAAAGCTTGGCCGAGACTTCGGCGTCGGAGTAGCCCAGGGAGGCGAGGCGCGCCTTGACGGCCTTGTGCTCCAGCACCTTCTGCACCGAGGCGAGATCCTGGGCGCGCAGCTCGGAAGCCATGGTCATGGCCGTGGGCACGAGGCCGGCCTCGGCTTTGGGCACGAAGGAGAACATGGTCATGACGGCGATGAGGATGAACGCGGTGTGGCGCATAAGCGTCGTGTGAAGAATCGACTGCATGTGGCCTCCAATGTTGCTGATGCTGGCGTTACATTCAAACGTGTGCGGACCAGCCGCACAAAAGGGACCTTCCCCATGCGCGGGCCGGAGCGGCCCCGCCGCGCGCGTGCCCTTCATACAAAGGCTGCGGCTTTGCTGTCAACGCTTGGAGCGAAAAACGCGGACCTCGGCGCAAACGGAAGGCAAGACTCCCGGGAAACGCTCCCGCCTACTCCGCCGCCCCGGCCTCCTGGCGCACGGCCAGGGCGAAGGCCTCCACCTCGGCCTCTGTGGTGGCGAAGGAGGTCATGAAGCGCACCACATTGGCCGCGTAGTCCCAGGTGTAGAAGGCGAAGCGCTGTTGCAGGCTCTCGATGACCTGGGGCCTGAGCGCCGCGAACACGGCATTGGTCTGCGGGGTCTGGGTGATGCGCACGCCCGGCGCGTCCGCCAATTTTTCGGCCAGCAGGCGGGCCATGGCGTTGGCGTTTTCCGCATTCCGCCGCCACAGGTCGCCCTCCAGCAGGGCCAGGAACTGCGCGGCGATGAAGCGCATCTTGGAGCAGAGCTGCATGCCCTGCTTGCGGATGAAGGGGAAATCGGCCGCCAGCTCCGGCCGGAAGAAGACCACGGCCTCGCCGAACATCAGGCCGTTTTTCGTGCCGCCGAAGCTGAGGGCGTCCACGCCGGCATCGCTCGTCATTTCCCGGAATTCGCAGCCCAGGGCCGCGGCCGCGTTGCCCAGGCGCGCGCCGTCCATGTGCAGCAGCATGCCGTTCGCGTGGGCGAAGTCCGCCAGGGCGCGTATCTCCGCCGCGCTGTACAAGGTGCCCAGCTCCGTGGCCTGGGCGATGGAGACCGCGCGGGGCTGGTTGTGGTGCTCGTTGCCCAGGTGCAGCAGGAAGGGTTCCAGCAGCGCGGGCGTCAGCTTGCCGTCCGGGGTGTCCACGTGCATCAGCTTCGCGCCCAGGTGCCGCTCCGGCGCGCCGCACTCGTCCACGTTGATGTGCGCCGTGGCCGCGCAGAGCACGGCGTGGTGCGGTTTGGTCATGGCCTGCAGGGCCAGCACGTTGGCAGCCGTGCCCAGGAACACGAAGAAGGCCTCGGCGCTTTCGCCCAGCACTTCCTTGAAGCGCAGGCGCGCGGCCCGGGTCAGGTCGTCGTCGCCATAGGCCTTGGCCGGGCCGTCGTTGGCCTCGGCAAGCGCGGCCATGACGCGGGGATGCACGCCCGCGTAGTTGTCGCTGGCGAAGCAGGGAGCGTGGGCCATGGCCTTACAGCGCCAGGGCCCGCTTGATGCGCGCCAGGCTCTCGGCCTTGCCCAGCACGCACATGGTTTCGAACAGGCCGGGGCTGGCGGTCTTGCCGGTCAGGGCCACGCGCAGGGGCTGGGCCACGGCCTTGAACTTCAGGCCGCGCTCGTCCAGGAAGGCCTGGGTGGCGGCTTCAAGCGCCTTGTGGTCCGCATACTCGGCCGGGGCCTCATACACGGGCAAAAGCGCGGTGAGCAGCTCGCGCGACTCCGGCTTCAGCTGGTCGGCCACGGCCTTCTCGTCATAGGCCAGGGCGGCGGAATCCACCAGGAACAGGCGGATCATGTCGGCCATTTCCACCAGGGTCTTGGCGCGGGGCTGCAGCAGCGGCACGATGCTTTCCAGGTACGCCGGATCGAGCTTGAGACCTGCCGTGTCGCCCAAGTACTCGGGCAGCAGCGCCGCCAGGCGCGCGGGCGCGGCTTCCTTGATATAGTGGGCGTTCAGCCACTCCAGCTTCTTCATGTCGAACACGGACGGGGAGTTGCCCAGGTTGCCGGTGCCAAAAAGCTGCACCAGCTCCTCGCGGCTGAAGATCTCCTGGTCGCCGTGGCTCCAGCCCAGGCGCGCCAGATAGTTCACCAGAGCCTCGGGCAGGTAGCCCATGGTCTTGTACTCCATGACCGAGAGCGCGCCGTGGCGCTTGGAAAGCTTGGCCTTGTCCGGGCCCAGGATCATGGGCACGTGGCCGAACTCGGGCACGCTCCAGCCGAAGGCCTGGTACAAAAGGATCTGGCGCGGAGTGTTGGCCACGTGGTCGTCGCCGCGCAGCACGTGGGTCACGCCCATGTCGTGGTCGTCCACCACCACGGCCAAATTATAGGTGGGCGAGCCGTCGCTGCGGCGCAGGATCATGTCGTCCATCTCCGCGTTCTGCACCGCGGTGGGGCCCTTCACCATGTCGTGGAAGGCGGTCACGCCGTCCTGCGGGGTCTTGAAGCGCACCACGTGGCCAGCGCCGGGGCCGAGGCCGGCCTCGCGGCAGCGGCCGTCGTACTTGGGCTTCTTGCCCTCGGCCCGCGCCTTCTCGCGCATGGCCTCCACTTCGTCCGGGGTGCACTTGCACCAGTAGGCGTGGCCGGTCTCAAGCAATTTGTCGATGTAGCTGTTGTAGAGGTCGAAGCGCTGGCTCTGGAACACGGCGGTTCCCTCGGCGGCCAGGTCAAGCCAGGCCATGGCCTCGATGATGGCGTCCGTGGCTTCCTGGGTGCTGCGCTCGCGGTCGGTGTCCTCCACGCGCAGCAGGAAGTGCCCGCCCTTGTTCTTGGCCAAGAGCCAGCTGAAGAGCGCGGTGCGCGCGCCGCCGATGTGCAGGTAGCCGGTGGGGCTGGGGGCGAAACGGGTGATGATGCTCATGGCTTAGGCTTCCTCGACCGCTTTGACCTGCGGCACTTCCTTGAGCACGATGCGCTCCACGCCGTTGCGCAGGGTCATCTTGGACATGGGGCAGGTCTTGCAGCGGCCGGTCAGCCGCACCTTCACGATGCCCTTGTCCGTCACCTCGACCAGCTCCACGTCTCCGCCATCGGCCTGCAGCATGGGCCGAACCTTGGCCAGGGCGGCCTCCACCTTCTCGCGCATGATGTCCTCCAATGAAATAAGCCCGGCACTGGGGCCGCCAAAGGGGACGGCCAGCGGGCGGAAAATCTGGGCGCAGAACTACGGCCTTTGAATCTACCTGTCAACGAAGCCCAAACGCGCAGGCCCCTGCCGGATCACGTCGCGATGCCCCGCCTGCTCGCCCCACCGTTGACGCCCTGGCCGCTCTCCGCTACTCCCATTATGTCTGTTTTCCCATAATCCGTGACAGGAGAAACCCCATGCGCACATTCACCCCCGCCCTGGCCCTGCTGGCCGTGCTGCTGCTCGCAGCGCCCGCCCTGGCCCTCACCCTTTCCGAAACGCCCAAGGCCAAGGTGACCGAATCCTACGGCGCGGGCAAAAACGTGTTCAGCCTGGCCACGGGCAGCCCCGGCGAGCTGGGCCTGCTCAAGGAATTGGGTGAAGCCTTTGCCAAAAAGGCCGACGCGCGCATGGACTGGGTCAAGGCCGGCAGCGGCGAGTCCCTGGAGTACCTGAAGACCAAACAGGTCGACATGATCATGGTGCACGCCCCGGCGGCGGAGAAGAAGGCCGTGGCCGAGGGCTGGGCCAATGGCCGCGTGCTCATCGGCTCCAATGAGTTCTTCATCGTCGGGCCCGCGGCCGACCCGGCGCACATCGCCCACGCCAAGACCGGGGCCGAGGCCTACCAGAAGATCGCGGCCGCGCAGGCCAGGTTCTTCTCCCGCGGCGACGACTCCGGCACGCACCGCAAGGAAATCTCCATCTGGAAGATGGCGGGCGTCATCCCGGCAGGCGACTGGTACATCGTCACCAAGGCCTTCATGACCGCCACGCTCAAGCGCGCCAACGACGAGGGCGGCTACTTCATGACCGACTCCAGCACCTGGGCCGCGGAAAAGAAGGCCATGCCCAGGCTGAAGATCCTCTTCAAGGGCGACAAGTACCTGGTGAACACCTACCACGCCCTGGCCGCGCCCGCCGGAACCACGTCCGGAGCCGCCACCGCCGCGAAGTTCATCGAGTTCGTGGCCAGCGAGGAAGGCCAGAAGATCATCCGCGAATACGGGAAAAAGACCATCGGCGAGGCC
>CAYUOW010000051.1:3318-18978 GCA_964446455.1 uncultured Desulfocurvus sp. | reverse complement strand
CGGCTGCACACCCCCAGCCCCCGAATGCGCCCCGCGCAGTCCGTTTCAAACGCCGTTGCGCAGCTTCAAGGGTTTCCGCAGGGCAGTCTGCACATTTCCCCTGCACTTTTGTGCACACGCATGCACATCGCAAACCTCGCACACGGTGCCAGGCAGAGAAGAGAACAGCGTAACCAACCGGATATCAAGACAAAACGCGCGTTGGCACGGCCCGTGCTCATAAGAGAGCAGATTGTGCGAAGCGCGGGTCCGGGAGACGAACACCAAACCCACCCCCCCCAATCCCCACCCACTGCCGGGCCGCGTACGCCAAATCTGGACTCCTTCCCCCTCCTCCCGAAAAAGGGCCGCTGCAACCGGCCCTTTTTCCTTTTTCAGCGCCTGGCGGCAAAGGCTGTCAAGGCGCTATTCTTGTCCTTTTCCCGGCCAAAACCCTGCCAATTCCGCCCTGACCGGCAAGGCCGGGCTATACTCCCGCCACTGGCCCGGGCACCCCGCCCGGCCGCAAGCACAGGAGGTTCCCATGGGCGGAGGCGGCGGCTTCGATCCCGTTTCCATCATCGGCAACATGGTCTTCGGGTCCGTGCTGGGCCCCATGGCCCAAAACGCGGCGGGCGGCCGCGTCCAGGACACGGCGGCGGAAGCCTCGGCCGAGGCCGAGCAGCAGGCGGCGGAGGCCCGGCAAAAGGCGGACCGCAAAAAGGCCGAGGCCGCGCTGCTGGCCAAGGCTCGCCAGGCCGAGCGCGCCAATGCGGCGAATCAGGATGCCGCTGCCGCGCAGGGCGGGGCGGCCAATTCCCTGGGCGGAAACGGCGCCACGGACGCCGCCTCGGCCAGCCTGGCCGCAGGGCAGCTCAAGGCGAGGCTCGGACAATGAGCGCGCGCAACGCAGATACCCCGCAGAACCAGTTCCCCCAGGCCCAGGGCAAGGCCCAGGCCGTGCTGGACCGCCTGGCCGCGCTGCGCGCCGCGCGCGAGCATTGGACCCCGGCCTGGCGCGAGCTGGCCGAGCAGATCATGCCGCGCAAGGGCGGCCAGGCCTACGGCATGCCGCAAGCAGCGCGCCCCGGCGACGAGGCCGTGTTCGATTCCACCCCGGCGCACTCCCTGGAGCTTCTCGCCTCGGCCCTGGGCGGGCTCTTGACCAACCCGGCCCTGCCCTGGTTCGACCTCAAGCTGCACCGGGGCGCGTCCGGCAACGACGAGATCCGCGGCTTCCTGGCCGCCTGCCGCGAACGCCTGCTGGCGCTCTTCAACACCGAGGCCACGGGCTTCCAGGCCTGCGTGCACGAGCTGTATCTGGACCTCTGCCTCTTCGGCACGGCCGTGCTGTACGTGGAGCCGGATCCGGACTCCCTGGTGCGCTTCAACGCGCGGCCGCTGTTCGAGGTCCATCTGGCCGAGGACGCGCGCGGCGTGGTGGACACGGTCATCCGCACCTATTCCCTCACCGCGCGCCAGGCCTGGCAGCAGTGGGGCCGGGCCTGCTCCCCCGATGTGCAACGGCTTGCCCAGGAGAATCCGGAGGCCCGCGTAAACCTGGTGCACGCCGTGTTCCCCCGGCAGGAGCGCAACCCGGCCAGCCCGGCCAGCGCAGACTTCCCCTTTGCCTGCTTCTTTCTGGAGCAGGACAGCGGCGTGGTGCTGGAGGAATCCGGCTACCATGAGCTGCCGTACATGTGCCCGCGCTGGGCCAAGGTCTCGGGCGAGGCCTACGGCCGGGGTCCGGGCCTCACCGCCCTGTCCGACGTGCGCGTGCTGAACGCCATGAGCCGCACGGCCCTCATGGCGGCGGAGAAGATGAGCGACCCGCCGCTCATGGTGCCGGACGACGGCTTCCTCGGCCCCATCCATTCCGGGCCGGGAGGGCTTTCCTACTACCGCGCGGGCTCCCAGGACCGCATCGAGGCCCTGCCCGTGCGCGTGGACCTGGGGTCCATCGAGGCCATGATCGAGCGCCGCAGGCAGAGCATCCGGCGCATCTTCCTGGCCGACCAGCTGGCCCCGGAGGCCACGAACAGCACAGCCACCGAGGCGCGCATCCGCCAGGCGGAAAAAATGCGCATCCTTGGGCCGGTGCTCGGCCGCATGCAGACGGAGTTCCTGGCCCCGCTCATCGAGCGCGCCTTCAACATCCTGCTGCGCGAGGGCGAGCTGCCGCCCTGGCCCAAGGCCCTGTCGCAGGGGTCGTTGCGTGTGGACTACGCCACGCCCATTGCCCAGGCGCAGCGCCAGGCCGAGGCCGAGAACCTGGGCCAGGCCGTGCGCTACCTGGAGCCCCTGCTGGCCGGAGGCGATCCCTTCCACGTGCTGGACAACTTCGAGCCCGACGCCATGGCGCGCCACGCGGCCACGCTCTTCGGCCTGCCCGCTGAATACCTGCGGCCCAAGGAAGGCGTGGAGGCCATCAGGATGGCCAGGAAAGAGTAAGAAAAGAGTGGAGTTTTCCCGGGGGGAATGATTCCCCCCGGACCCCCTCATGGTTTTTACACAAAGGGAGTCCAGAGGGCGAATGCCCTCTGGCGGGGTCCAAGGGGCGGCGCCCCTTGCTTCACCACGCACCACAACCAAACCAGCGCACCGCAGGAGGTCGCCATAATGGCCACAAGCGTCATCGAGCTCTGCAACAACGCCCTGAACGACCTGGGCGAGGAGGCCATCGCCTCCCTTGCCGACAACACCAAGGCCGCGCGCCTGTGCAACCAACGCTGGCCCGCCGTGCGCGACGCGGTGCTGCGCGCGCATCCATGGAACTGTGCCCTGGCCCAGGCCGAGCTGGCCGCCAGCGCCGCGCCTGCGGGCTGGCAGTACGGCAGCGCCTTTCCCCTGCCTGCGGACTGCCTGCGCGTACTTTCGGTGCGCTCCGGCGGTTCGGACGTGAGCGCCTGGGAGGTGCAGGCCGCGCGCGTTCTGTGCGACGAGCCCGGCCCCCTGCAGGTGCTCTACGTGCGGCGCATCGACGACCCGCGCCTGTTCGACCCGCTTTTGTGCGAGGCGCTCACGGCGCGGCTCTCGGCCACGCTGGCGTACCCCATCACGGCGTCCACGGCCCTGGCGCAGTCCTTCTGGGCGGCCTATGCCGACAAGCTGCGCGAGGCACGCGGCGTCGACGCCCGCGAGGCCGCGCCCGTGGCCGCGCCCGCGCCCACCAGCTGGCTGGCGGCGAAGCTGGGAGGCTAGCGGGGAGTGACACCGAAGCAGGGCAACTCCTGACCGTGCCAGTGAAAGACAAGGGCCTGCGAAGAAATTCGCAGGCCTTCTTATTTGATAACGAATATTGACAATAAAAACATTGGCTGATATCTGACTTGCTATATCGCAACCGCTCGCGAAACCTCAACCCGCCCAAAGGAGCAACCCATGGCATTGTACAAGTACACCGCCGTGCTGACGCAAAACGACCATCCCGCCTTCGACACGACCCATGGCCCCGGAACGACGGTGCCGTACTCGGGAATCTACCGTTGCACCGGGTGCGGAAAGGAAATCGCGGCGAACGCGGACAATCCGTTTCCTCCACAGAATCATCACCAGCACGCGCAAGCGCAGGGCGCAATTCTCTGGAAGCTGATCGTGGCCACGCAGTAGCCCGCCCCGGCGGCCTACTTCGGGAATTCGAAAACGATCTTGTCGTCCTTGCGCGCGATGCGCAGGGCGAGAAGACGGCGGCTTTCGCCCTTTCCGCTGCGCAGGGTGGCGAACAGGGTCATGCGGTCGCGGCCGTCGCGCTCGGCCTCGATGTCCTTGGCCCCGGCCGAGGGCGTGAAGACCAGGGCGGAGCCCGCGTCGCTCACGGTGCCGCCGGTGAAGGACTTGCCCTTGTAGAACACGTCCACGCGGTACGACGCGCCCTTGGGAGCGGGAATTTCCTGCCGGTAGCCGGGGTACAGCCCCCAGCGCGGCGGGGGGTCCGTCTCCCAGGTCACGTCCACGCGTTCCAGGCCAGGATCGGCGCAGCCGGCCAGCGCCAGGGCCGCAAAGAGCCCCAGGGTCCAGAAAAAATTTCGCAGCCATAAGCGCATGGGGGGACCTCCGCCTTTATGGTTACCCGTAAGGGAAAGGAAACGTGCGCTTTTCTAGCAGGCTTCGTGCCAGGGGCAAGAATGGCCCTACTGGAGCACCTGCGCCGCGAACAGGGCCACGGCCCCGTTCAGGCGCTCGGCCTGGTCGAACATGATGAAGTGCCCGGTGTCGTCCCATTCCTCGTAGGCCAGCTGGGGAAACACGCAAGTCAGATAGTCCTGCGCACCCTCGCCGCGCATGAGCTTCCCGGCGTAGACCGCGCGCACGGGCAGGGCGAGCGGCGCGGGGCTCCAGGCGCCGGGCAGCAGGAAGTTGCGCAGGGCGCTCATTCCCACGTGCCGGGGCGAGCCGAGCATGGTGGCCATGATCTTCTCGCGCGCCTCTGGCGGGGTGGAGGGGCTGAACATGGGCGTGACGAACCCCGTGACGAACTTGTGCCAGCCCGCCGGGGTCTTTGTCTCCGCCGCGTCCAGGGTCTTGAGCATGGCGTGGGCGCGCGGCGCGTCCTTGGGCAGGTCCATGTAGGCCCCGTCCACGATGAACAGGCCGGCCACACGGCCGGGGTGGGTCTCGATGTAGCGCTTGGCCACGGCGAGGCCCATGCTGTGCCCCACCAGCACCGCCCGCCTGATGCCGGCCGCGTCGAGCACGGCTGCCAGGCTCTTGGCCAGCAGGTCCTGGGTGTACTCCACCTCGGGCGCGTCGCTCTTGCCGAAGCCGATGAGATCCACGGCCAGTACGCGGCGCTCCTGCCCCACGGCGGCCATCTGCGCCTGCCAGAAGCTGGCGTCGCAGTTCCAGCCGTGGAGGAACACCACGGCGTCCGGGCCCTGGCCCTGGTTGAGGTAATGGATACGGAATTTGTCGAGCCGGGCGTAGCCGTCCTGCGGAGCCTCGGCCCGGACGACGGACGCGAAGAGCAGAAGCAGGGCCAGCACAAGGGCCGGAACACGGGCGGACGGGGTGCTGTTCATGGGCGGGCTCCGTGGCTGCGGGTGGCGCGCCGGCCGTTCCGGCGGATGCTGCGGCGATGCTTCGGCACGGGCAAACGGAGAGGATTACGCGTCAACTATAGAATGCGGGAACGCGCCGCGCAAGCGGAAACCCGCGCCGTTTCAAACATCTCTCGCCTTGACAGGGCCCGGCACGCGGTGCACATCCCGGCCATGCGCGCTCCTCAACTTTCCCTCGCCACGGCCCTTTGCCTGGGCATCGCCGCCGCGGCGCTGTTGGCCCTGGCCCTGCCCGCCAAGGCGGCAGCGGCGGATGCCCAGCAAGGTGCAGGCAGGCCGGAAACCTCCTCCACCCTCATCCTCATTGAGGAGAACGACTTCTTCGCCGGCACGGACGAGCACTACACCAACGGCATCAAGCTCTCCTGGGTCTCCGGCGATCTTTTGCGCTACGCCCAGGACGAACGCCTGCCGGATTTCGTGCTGCCCTATCTGGCGGCCCTGCCCTTTGTGAACGAGCCGGGTCAGCAGTACAACGTGGCCCTCTCCGCCGGGCAGAACATGTACACACCGGGCAACACCAGCACCTCGGAATACCTGCCCGGAGACCGGCCCTACGCGGGCTGGACCTATGCCGCCCTGGCCCTGCACGCCAAGACCCCGCAGCAGCTGGACACCTTCGAGACCACGCTCGGCATCGTGGGACCTTCCGCCCGGGCGGGCGAGACGCAGAACAATTACCACACGCTCATGGGCTTCAAAAAGGCTGAAGGCTGGAAGAACCAGATCCACGACGAGCCCGGCGTGATGCTCTCCTGGCAGCGCACGCTGCGCCTGGCCCGGGCGGATATCGGCCGCGACGTGGCCTGGGACTTGCTGCCCCGCTTCGGGGCCACGGCAGGCAACGTGCTCACCCAGGCCAGCGCCGGGTTCGAGACGCGCCTGGGCCTGAATCTCCCCTGGGACTTCGGCACCTCGCTCATCAGCCCCGGCGGCGGGGTGAGCGCGCCGGCCGACCCCGGCGATCCGCGCCTGCGGCGCGAGACGTCCTTCGGCCTGCACCTCTTCGCCGGGGCGGAAGGCCGCGCCGTGGCGCGGAACATCTTCCTCGACGGCAACACCTGGGAGCACAGCCCGAGCGTCACCAAGAAGAACTTCGTGGCCGACCTCTCGGCAGGCATAGGCCTGGTGCTGGGCGCGACAAAGCTGACCTATACGCATGTGTACAGGACAGAAGAGTATGACGGGCAGAAGGGCCCGCAGATGTTCGGTTCCGTCAGCCTGTCGGTGACGTTCTAGGCAGGGGCGCGCCTTTTAGGGCTGGGGGGCCGCTTCTTCGGCCGGAGCTTCCGCTTCGCCTTCCGGCGTCTCGTCCGCATCGCTCACGCCGCGCTGGGCGTTTTCCTGCTTGCGGCGCAGCTTCTCTTCCTTCTTCTTCTTCTTCGCCAGTTCCTTGGCGCGCTTCTCGTACTGATAATTCGGCTTTGCCACGGGCCTTCCTTTGCTTGAGGGGTGAATTGCAACAGGTGTCTTGGGGACCGATCCTATCCTTTCCCCCTTGCTCTGGCAACGACTTTAAGCCGCACACGCGCCGCGCACGGCAGCAACACCCGCCAAGATCCTGTCAACCGGGAAAAAACGCCCTTTTCCCGCCCGTTCGCCGGGCATTTCGTCCCGCCCGGCAGGCCCGTGCTATACTTCCCAAAAGAGAAGCGGGCCCCAGGATACCCTGGAGCCCGCCCGATGGCTTTCACTGGGATTCCATCCGAAGCGCTTCAATCAAAGCGCCGGAACCGAAACCCGTAGACTGCCGGAAACTACTCGGCCTTCTTCTCGGCGGCGGCTTCCTTCTTGGCGGCCTTCTTGGGGGCCTTCTTGGCAGCCTTCTTCTCCTTCTTGGCGGGGGCGGCGGCCTCGGCGGCGGGCTTCTCAGCCGGAGCGGCGGCGTCGGCGGCGAAGGAGACGCCAGAGAAGGCGAGGACCAGGGACAGGGCGATAAGGGCTTTCTTCATGGTTCAAACTCCTTGAGGTGCAGATAATGAGGGTTCGTGGAAAAGCCGTTCCTTCCCACGAGTTCAAGCTTCTACCACTGCGTAGCCAGACTGCAAGAGAAAAAAACAGCTATACCGGGCAAGTATACAAAATCGGAAACTCAAAATCCCAATTGGTTTCAAACGGATGCATGAGGGCAACGCCGGAGATGGAGATGAATACGCAAAAAAACCAGCACATTAACTGTACATTCACAACAACGGAATGTTGCGCGGCCGCACTGCAGGCTGCCGGGTTCCGTCTGCGCCGCCGGACGGGAAAATGTCGCCGCCGCCGCCCGGAATTGCGGCTTCCTCCCGCCAGGCGGGACGAAATCCCGGAGGCGGACATCGAGCGCGCGGTGCTGGCCCTTGAGAGCGAGGCCGTGCGCCGCGCCCTTTCCGGCGTGGCCGTGCCCGTGTTCCACCAGGGACGCGAGTGCGGCAGCACGGTGAAGCACTCGGACCAGCTGCTCATGTTCCTGCTCAAGACCCTGAACCCGGAACGCTTCGGCGCGGCCAAGGAAACTCCGGGTCCGACGCGCCGGGCCTTTGCCTTGGACATCGACCTTTCCGCCGCGCACAGCCAGGACACAGACGAGAGCGCGGACGAAGGCGAGGAAACGCCAGACCTCGGCCAATGAAAAAGGGCGGCCCGGAAGCCGCCCTCATGCTGGACAGACAATGGCGCGCGAACGCTACAGGTTCATGCGCTCCTGGTCGCGGGCGCGGATCTCCGCGCGCTTGATCTTGCCGCTGATGGTCTTGGGCAGCTCGGAGACGTACTCGATGATGCGCGGGTACTTGTAGGGCGCGGTGACGCTCTTCACGTGGTTCTGCAGCTCCTTGGTCAGCTCGTCGCCGGGGGTGAAGCCGGCGGCCAGCACCACGGTGGCCTTGACCGCCATGCCGCGCACGGGGTCGGGCACGCCGGTGACTGCGGCCTCGACCACGGCGGCGTGGGACACCAGCGCGCTCTCCACCTCAAAGGGCCCGATGCGGTAGCCCGAGCTCTTGATGAGGTCGTCCGTGCGGCCCAGGAACCAGAAGTAGCCGTCCTCATCCACCCAGGCCTTGTCGCCCGTGTGGTAGAAGCCGCCGCGCACCACCTTGGCCGTGCGCTCGGGCTCGTCCAGGTAGCCGCAGAACAGGCCGGGCATGCCCTTGGTGCTGGCGCCGTCCTTCAGCCGGATGCAGATCTCGCCTTCCTCGCCCGGGGGGCAGGGCTGGTCTTCATCGTTCAGAAGCACCAGGTCCCAGCCGGGCATGGGCCGACCGATGGAGCCGGGCTTCGGCTTCATGAAGGGCAGGGTGGCCAGCTGCAGGGTGGTCTCGGTCTGGCCGTAGCCCTCGAAAATGGGCATGTTCAGCGCCTTCTGCCAAGCCTCGAACACGGAGTCGTTCAACAGTTCGCCCGCGGTGGTGCAGTGGCGCAAGCTGGACAGGTCGAACTCCTTCAGGTTCTCGCGCACCAGGAAGCGGTACACCGTGGGCGGCGCGCAGAAGGTGGTCACCTTGTGCTCGGAGAGGATGCGCAGGAGCTCGCGCGGCTCGAACTTGCCGCGGAAGTCCCACACGAAGACCACGCCCCCGGCCAGCCACTGGCCGTAGAACTTGCCCCACACGCTCTTGGCCCAGCCCGTGTCGGAAAGGGTCAGGTGCACGTCGCCGGGCTCCAGGTCGTGCCAGTAGCTGCCGGTGGTGATGTGCCCCAGGGGGTAGGTGTTGGTGTGCAGCACCATCTTGGGCATGCCCGTGGTGCCGGAGGAGAAGAAGATGACCATGGGGTCGTCGCCGCCCGGGGTCTCCTTGGTGCGGGGAAAGTCCGCCGCGCCGGAGGCGGCCAGGGTGTCGAAGTCCTCCCAGCCGGCCGGGGCCTTGTCGTGCCCGGTGCCGGAGGGGATGTCGATCAGGAGCTTCAGCGTAGGGCACTTGGGCTTGGCCGCCTCGACCCGCGCGGTCAGGGAGTCCTCGCAGATGACGCAGGACACGTTGGCGAAGTTCACGCGGAACTCGATGTCGTGGGGCGTCAGCAGCGAGGGCGAGGGGATGGGCAGCGCGCCGATGCGGCACAGGGCCAGCATGGCGGTCCAGTACTCCATGCGCCGGTAAAGGATGAGCATGACCCGGTCGCCCTTCTTGACGCCCTTGGCGGCCAGGGCGCTGGCGAGCTTCATGGATTCCTTCTGGAAGTAGCCGAAGGAGTACTCGCGTCGGGTTCCGGCATCGTCCACGTGGATCATGGCCAGGCGGTCCGGATCTTCCGCCGCGCGGGCGTCCAGGAAGTCGTAGGCGAAGTTGTAGTTGGCCGGAACGTTGATGCTGTACGCCGCCATGTAGTCGCGGTAGCGGCTGGGGCGGAGTTTTTCGTGCGTGGTGCTTTTCATGGGTGTCTCGCTTCTCCCTAAAGGATCACGTCGAGGAACACGGCGTGCTTGTCGTCCAGGCCGCGCAGGGCGTGCGGGGTCTGGGAGTCGAAGTACAAGGAATCGCCGGGCTCCAGGGCCAGGGTTTCCTCACCCAGGCGCAGCTCCAGGCGGCCTTCGGTCACGTGGATGAACTCCTGCCCGGAATGGGACACGAGGTTCATCTCCGCAGGGCTCTTGGGCGGCACGGTGATGAGGAAGGGCTCCATCTTGCGGCCGGAGAAGCGGTAGGCCAGGGACTTGTAGTCGTAGTCCTTGCGGCGCTCCACCGAGAGGCCCTCGCCCCGGCGCACCAGGGAGTAGCCCTTCAGGTGCGGCTCCACGCCGCTGATGAGGACCGTCAGGTCCACATGGCAGGCCTGGGCCACCTTCATCAAGAAGCCCACGGGGATTTCGCATTCGCCGGATTCGAATTCCGTGATCTGCGCCGGCGTCAGGCCGGTCTTGGCGGCCAGGTCCTCAACGCTCATGTCCAGGGCGTCGCGCAGGCCGCGCAGGCGCGGGGCGATGTCCTTGTACGCTTGTTCCAGGTGCATGGCTTGGCTCCTTTTAAACCTTGGGAGGCTCTTGCATGGCCTCGGGGAACATCTCCGCCGCCAGCTCGCGCAGCTTGTACTTCTGGATCTTGCCGCTGGCGGTCATGGGATAGGCCTCCACAAAGGCGATGTACTTGGGAATCTTGTACCGGGCGATCTGGCCGCGGCAGTAATCTTTCACGTCCTCGGGCTCCATGCGCACATCGGGCTTGAGGATGACGAAGGCGCCGACCTCTTCCCCGAACTTGCGGCTGGGCACGCCCACCACCTGCACGTCCAGGATGCCGTCCATGCGGTACAGGAACTCCTCGATCTCGCGCGGGTAGACGTTCTCGCCGCCGCGGATGATCATGTCCTTCAGGCGGCCCGTCACCGTGACGTAGCCCTCTTCGTCCATGACGCCAAGGTCGCCGGAATGCAGCCAGCCGTCCATGTCGATGGCCTTGGCCGTGGCCTCGGGGTTGTTGTAGTAGCCCTTCATGACGTTGTAGCCGCGGCAGCAGATTTCGCCCACCGTGTTGCGGGCGGATTCCTGTCCGGTCTCCGGGTCCTTTATGCAGACCTCGATCTCCGGCATGGCGCGGCCCACGGTCTCGGTCATCTGGCGAAGCGAATCGCCGATGCGCGTCTGGGTCATCACCGGGCTGCCTTCGGTCAGGCCGTAGCAGATGGTGATCTCGCGCATGTTCATCTCGTTCATGGCGCGCTTCATGAATTCAATGGGGCAGGGCGAACCGGCCATGATGCCGGTGCGAAGGCTGCTGAAGTCGAAGCGCTTGAACAGCTTGTGCTCCAGCATGCTGATGAACATGGTGGGCACGCCGTAGATGGCCGTGCACTTCTCCTCTTCCACGCTGGTCATGGCCATGACCGGGTCGAAGTTCTCCAGCACGACCATGGCCGTGCCGTGGGTGACGCAGGCCATGACGCCCAGCACGCAGCCGAAGCAGTGGAACAGGGGCACGCCCAGGCACAGGCGGTCCTTTTCGGTGAAGTTCTGGTTCTCGCCGATCCAGTAGCCGTTGTTGCCGATGTTGTAGTGGGTCAGCTGCACGCCCTTGGGAAAGCCCGTGGTGCCGCTGGTGTACTGCATGTTCACCACGTCGTGCGGGGCCAGGGTGGCCTGGCGCGCCTCGTATTCCTCCGGGGTCACCATGACGGAAAGGGCCTGCACTTCACTCATGGAGTACATGCCGCGGTGCTTCTCGGCTCCCAGGAAAATGACGCGCTTGAGATAGGGGAAGCGCTCGCAGGCGGCGTGCCCGCGCTCCATGGTCTTCAGCTCCGGGGCCAGGTCGTAGATGGTGCCCACGTAGTCCGTGTCGCGGAAACCGTCGATGAGCACCAGGTTCTCGCAGTCGCTCTGCTTCAGCAGGTACTCTATCTCGGCCTTGCGGTAGTGGGTGTTCACGGTCAGCAGCACGGCGCCGATCTTGGCCGTGGCGAACATGAGCACGATCCAGTAGGGCACGTTGTTGGCCCAGATGCCGACCTTCTCGCCCTTCTGCACGCCCATGGCCATGAGGCCCATGGCCACCTCGTCCACCAGGTCGGAGAACTGCCGCCAGGTGAGGCGGAAATCGCGGTCAACGTAGACCAGGGCGTCGCGGTTGGGCCATTTGGCCACAGTCTCGTCGAGGATCTGCCCCAGGGTCGCTTCGCGGATGGCTTGCTCTCTCGGCATGGCCTACTCCGGGAAGTAGAGCACCGCGTAGATGCTGGCGGGCTGGTCGCCCGCGGCGGAAAGGTTGTGCGGCACCACGGAGTTGTAATACAGGCTGTCGCCGGGGCCCAGGATGGTGGTCTCGCGGCCGTAGATGAGCTGCACCTTGCCCGAAACCACCACGATGAACTCCTCGCCCTCGTGGGCGGAGAGCTTCTTCTCCTCTTCCGGCTCGGGGTTCATGGTGATGAAGAAGGGCTCCATGTGGCGGTCGGTCTTGCCGCGGCCCAGGGAGGAGTACATGTGGCTGGCGTTCAAGGAGCCGTCGACGCGCATGGCCATCTCCGAGGTCCTCTCGCCCACGCGCACGATGAGCGGGTCGCGGCTCACATGGTCGTCCAGGAAGGTGCCCAGACGCACGCCCAGGGCGCGGGCGATCTTCAGCAGGGGCCCCAGGGAGGGGTAAAGATCCTTGCCCTCCACGGCGGAAAGAAAGGTCTCGTCCAGGCCGGTGCGGCCGGCAAGGTCCGCCAGGCTCAAATTCTGCTTCTCACGAAATGCGCGTATGCGCTCACCCACTTTCTTATCCATGCTGCCCCCGTCCTCATCATAGTCTTGCGTGTTCACACACTTGGGCCGAATAGCGGCCAACCTTCCAGAGTGGCGAGGACCGTATCCCATCCGCGCGCAATTGTCGACTGCCACCGCGTGTTTGGAGGTCCAAGAGCCGGCGGTCCTTGCCAGGCAGTTGCGAAGCGTGTAGCCTTAAACAGGCCGCAGAACCGGGCCGGAACCGATCAGCAGCAAGGTGCATGCCCATGAGCGATCCGCAGAATCAGGAACCGCAGGCAGCAGTGTACCGCCCCGAAGGCGGCAAAAGAATCAAGGGCCTCTTCTCCACGCAGACGGTGGAGAAGGTCGGCACCGGCACAACTCAGCGCAAAACCATCAGCAAGATGTATTGGTACTGCACCCAGGAGGACGAAACCAACGTCTCCGTGCAGGCCCTGAACAAGAACATGGTCCCGGCCGGAACAGCCACCCAGGTGCCCGTTGAGGACTTTCTGGCGCGCTACAACCCCGAGCCGGAAATGTACATGAAGACCGTGTACCCCAAGATGCAGGAGCTGGCCTCCACCGTCACCCGCGCGGAGGAAAGCCGCCAGCGCGGCGCCCTGTACAGCGCGCAGTTCGAATACGAGAACGCGCTTGCCGTGGACGAGGAAAACGTGCGCGCCAACTTCGGCCTGGGCCTCACCTACGTGGAGCGCGGCGAAACGGCCAAGGCCCAGGACATCCTGGGACGCATCGTGGGGCTTGAGGCGGCCTTCGCGCCGGAGCACAAGCACCTGTTCAACGACTTCGGCATCTCCCTGCGCAAAAGCCGCATGGTGGACCAGGCGGTGGAGTACTACACCCGCGCCCTGGCCCTTACCGCCACGGACGAGAACCTGCACTACAACGTGGCCCGGGCCTACTACGACAAGGGCGACAAGGAGAAGTGCCGCGAGCATCTCCTGGAAGCCCAACGGCTGAACCCGGACCACGAGGAAGTGAAGAAATTCATCGAGTTCCTGGACGGCAAGAAGTAGGGCAAGCCCATGTCCCAGGCTGAAAGCACCGCATCGGAGCCGCACCTGGCCCTGCGCGGGGTGCGCTTCGCCTACACCTCCCCCCACGACCAGCCCCACGGCCAAACCTCCGGCCGGCTCATCCTGGACGGCGCGGACATGACCGTGCCGCGCGGCGCCTTTGCGCAGATAAGCGGCCCCTCCGGCGCGGGCAAAAGCACCCTGCTGCGCCTGTTCTGCAGGCTCGAGGAACCCCAGGAGGGCGCCGTGCTGCTGCGCGGCCAACCGGTCTACGCTCTGCCTCCCCCGCTTTTGCGCCGCCGCGTGGCCTATCTGCAGCAAACCCCGGCCGTGGTGCCGGGCAGCGTGCGCGAGAACCTGCTTCTGCCCTTTACTTTCAAGTCCGCCGCGGGCGAGGCCCTGCCGGACGACGCGGCCCTTTCGGCCCTGCTGGCCCGGCTGGCCGCGGCCGACATCCCCCTTGCGCAAGAGGCCGCCACCCTGTCCGTGGGGCAGCGCCAGCGCCTGTGCCTGGCCCGCGCCCTGCTGACGAAACCGGAGGCGCTGCTGCTGGACGAACCCGTGAGCGCGCTGGATGCGGACAGCGCCCGCGCCGTCATGGCCGCGGCCGAGGGCTTCTGCCTGGATGACGGCGGCACCGTGCTGCTGGTGAGCCACGCGGAGTTCGCGCCAACGCGCGTGTCGCCGCTCATGTTCCGGCTGGAAAACGGGCGCCTGGCCAGGGGGGAAGCGTAATGGACGCGGGCACCATCCACATCGAGACCTGGCGGCTGGCCCTGGCCCTGGTGTTCTCCCTCATCGCCGGGGGCTGCTCCGTGGCCCTCAAGCTGGGCCTGGGCAAGGACATCGCCATCGGCACGGTGCGCACCTTCGCCCAGCTGCTGCTCATGGGCTGGGTGCTGGGCTGGGTGTTCCAGGCCGACTCGCCCTGGCTGGTCATGGGGCTTTTCCTCGTCATGGCCGGGGCCGCGGCCCACACCGCGCGCGGCCGCGTGAAGGAAAAGGCCGTGGCCTTCGCCTGGCCCATGTACGGCAGCATGGCCGCGGTCTACCTGCTGGTCACGGTGACGGTCACCGGGGCCATCGTGGCGGCCGATCCCTGGTGGAAGCCGCAGTACTTCCTGCCCATCGGCGGCATGGTGCTGGGCAATTCCATGAACTCCGTGGCCGTGGCCCTGGACCGGCTGTTCTCCGACCTGCGCGCCCACGCCGCCACGGTGGAGATGAAGCTCTGCCTGGGGGCCGACGCCTCCGAGGCCAGCGCCGACGTGCTGCGCGGCGCGGTGCGCGCGGGCATGATCCCGGCGGTGAACTCCATGATGGCCGTGGGCCTGGTCTCCATTCCGGGCATGATGACCGGCCAGATCCTGGGCGGCAACGACCCCAGCCAAGCCATCCGCTACCAGATCGTGGTCATGCTGATGATCGTGGGGGCCACGGCCCTTGGCAGCACCCTGCTCACGCTCATCATTCGCAGGCGCTGCTTCGGGCCCGGGCAAAGACCGCTCCTGCGCTAGAATTTTTACCGGCTTACGCCTGGAATACATCGGTTTTCACGTTGCGCTCCAGATACTCTGCGTATAGTATTTCCAAACAGCCTTCACAAACCTTTCCACCTGGCGAGGAATTCATGGGCCTGGACCGCCACCACATGCTCTGCCTGCACACCGTGCTCGAAGGGCTGCGCCTGGGCTTGTGCGAGTTCTCCGGCCCGTCGCGGGCGGCGCTCATCTACGCCAACAAAGCCGGCGACCCCCTGCGCATCGTGGACCCCCAGAACCTGCTGCGCGGGCACGAGCCGCGCATCCGCGAGTATTTCCTGGACACCGACCAGTGGCTGGACGGCCTGCCCGCGCCGGAGCAGGTGAGCTTCTTCGACCAGTTCCACGCCCGCCGCCTGGGCCTGGCCGGACTGGTGAGCCTGGGCGGGCGCTCGCGCGGGGTGGCCTACCAGATGTGGTTCACCGAGCAGCACCCGGACCTGTGCTCCCCCGGCCCCACGCGGCGCTGGCTGGAACTGGCCCTGCGCCAGCTCTCCACCAGCATGACCAGTCCGGACATCCTGGCGCTGGACGCCGCCTCCAACACCCTGCAGGAGATGGCCCCCCACGCCGTGCACGACTTCATCATGGACGAGCGGGCGCGGGCCATAGGACCGGACACGCGCCTGCGGGTGTTCAACATCCTCTCGGCCATCATCCAGATCTCCAAGACGCCGGAGGAAGGCGCCTGGGCGCGCGGACGCCTGGCCTTCGTGGAGCCCTCGCGCCTGTCGCGGCTGCACTACCTGGCCAAGCTGCCCAAGGCGGAGCGCCCCCGGCTGGACCACGGCAAACACGTGCGCAAGATGCTGCTCTCGGTGGAGCGCACCCAGCGCATCCTGGTGTCCGACGGCGAGCACATCATCGGCATGGCTCAGGGCGGCATGGCCCAGGGC
>CAYUOW010000051.1:0-3218 GCA_964446455.1 uncultured Desulfocurvus sp. | reverse complement strand
GGTGTCCGACGGCGAGCACATCATCGGCATGGCTCAGGGCGGCATGGCCCAGGGCCCGCACCCGGGGCAGGCGGAACTGCCGCCGGGCAGCCTGTGCGCCCTGTTCAACGGCCGCCACGGCATGCTTTCCCTCGACGGCAGCCCGGTGTGCAGCTTCTCCGACGGGGCCTATCATTCCACCAACCGCAGGCCCAACCTCGTGACCCTTGAGGAAGCCCTGCTGGAATGGCCGCTGGACGACACCCAGCGCAGCACGCTCTTCGCCACGGTGTCGCGCCTGGTGGCCATCGCCGGGGAGCAGAAGTACGGCTGCGCGCTCATCATCGACCCCTACACCCCGCTCCTGTCCCTTTCCGGCCACGGGCTGGAGGCCCCCATGCCCCTGGTGGGCGAGGAACGCCTGGCCCTGGCCGCGGGCCTGGCCAAGGTCGACGGGGCCCTGCACCTTTCCGCCGCGCGCAATCAGCTGTGTTCCTTCGCCTGCCTCATGGACGGCCCGAGCTTCCCCGGCGAGGACCGCGCACGCGGCGCGCGCTACAACTCGGCCCTGCGCTTCACCCACTCCCACCCGGAGCTCATCGTGGTGGTGGTCTCGAGCGACCGCCCGGTTTCCGTGGTGCAGAAGGGCGTGGATCTCTCCAAGCCTCCGGTGTGGCCGCCGGTGCCAAGCCAGCTGCGCCCGCCGCCGACCCTTGAGGATTGGCTGGACTAGACCCCGGCGCAGCCCCAGGATTTGGCCGCCCGCCCCCAGCACGAGGAAACCCCCATGCGCATCCGCCCCGAGACCCAGGCCGACTTCGAGGCCATCCGCGAGATCAACACCGCCGCCTTTGCCGAGCACCCCTTCAGCCGCCAGACCGAGCACCTCATCGTGGAAGCCTTGCGCCAGGACGGCGCCCTGGCCGTCTCCCTGGTGGCCGAGAATGAGGACGGTCCCGGCGGACAGGGCATCGCCGGGCACATCGCCTTTTCCAAGGCCCCCATCAACGGCCAGGACCTGGGCTGGTATCTGCTTGGGCCCGTGGCCGTGCGGCCCGCGCTGCAACGCCGGGGCATCGGCTCCGCCCTGGTGCGGGCAGGGCTGGAAGCGTTGCAGAGCCTGGGCGCCAAGGGCTGCGCCCTGGTGGGCGACCCGGCCTACTACACCCGCCTGGGCTTCACGCAGGCCCGGCGCCTGGCCTACCCCGGCGTGCCCGGGGAATACGTCCTCTGCCTGGTCCTGGCCGGGCAGGAGCCGGAAGGGGACATTGCCCACCACCCGGCCTTCGACGCCGGGCTGTAGCCGCCTGTCCCCATTTATCCCGCTCGTTTGCCAGCATCCCTGGCCAACCGCCCCTTGACGAAGGGGCCCGCCATGCTTTCTATTGGGGCGTGACGAAAACCGCCCAATTGGAGCCGAATTCATGAGCACCATGTTCGGGGCCCGCGTGCCCTTCTACAAACTGCAAGGCTGCGGCAACGACTTCGTGGCCATAGACAACCGCGTGCTGCGCCTGCCCAAGAAACTCATGGCCGAGTGGGCCAGGCGCATCTGCCCCCGGGCCTTCGGCGTGGGCGCGGACGGCCTGTTCTTCCTGGACCTGGCGGAAAAGGGTTCCGGGGCGGACGTGGTGTGGCACTTCTACAACGCCGACGGCTCCCGCGCAGAGATGTGCGGCAACGCCAGCCGTTGCGCCGGGCGGCTCATCCACGCCCTGGGCATCGCCGGGGAGCGCCACGTGCTGCTGACCGACGCCGGGCCCGTGGCCATCGCCGTGGACCCGGAAGCCGGACTGGTCAAAGTGCAGCTCACCGCGCCCAAGGACCTGGCCCTGAACACGGCCCTGAGCGTGCAGGGACGCGAGACCACCGTGCACTTCGTGAACACCGGCGTGCCCCACGCGGTGATCCTGGTGGACAAGGCGGCGGACGTGGACGTGGCGGGAATGGGCCGCGCCGTGCGCTTCCACGAGCATTTCGCGCCTGCGGGTACCAACGTAAACTTCGTGCAGGTGGTGGACAAGACCCGCACCATCATGCGCACCTACGAGCGCGGCGTGGAGGCCGAGACCTACGCCTGCGGCACCGGCGCCTGCGCCGTGCAGGTGGTGCTGAACGCCCTGGGCCTGGCCGGGGAGGAACTGGCCAACACCACCACCGGCGGCGAGGTGCTGACCACCAGCCTGGAAGGCGGCCGCGTGTTCCTCAAGGGCGCGGCCGAGCTGACCTTCACCGGCGAACTCAACGTTCCCGCCCTGGGCCTGCCTCTGCCCTAAGGCGCGGACGCAAAGACACATCCGCCCCGTCCGGGACAGCTGCGCGCTGGCCTGGACGGGGCTTTTTTTCAGCAGAAACGCTCGGTGCAGGCCTGGCCCAGGGCGCTGGCGGTACGTTCCAGCAGCTCGTCCAGGACGGCGAGGGCGGCGGGCAGTTCCGGCGCGCGGCCCGGATCGGTCAGGGCGGCCTCGGCCAGATCTTCCAGCGCGCGTGCGGCCTGGCTTGCGGAGGCAGCCCCGACGCTGGCGCTGGTGCTCTTGAGGGTATGGGCGACAAGGCGCAGGTCGGCGATGTCGCCGCGCTCCAGCGCCCCGGCCAGCAGGCGGCGCTTTTCCGGCAGATCGGCCAGGTAGAATTTGAGCACCTCGGCCAAGAGTTCCTCCTGCCCGCCCAGCATCTCCGCGGCCCGGTCCAGGTCGGCCAACGCCGGGCCGCGCCCGGCCGCCTGGGGCTGCGGCAGCCCGGCCAGGGCGTCGGAAAGGTTCTGGAAGCTCACCGGCTTGGGCAAAAATCCGTCCATGCCGGCCTCCTCGCACTGCTTGCGGAAGCTCTCCAGGGCGTGGGCGGTCATGGCCAGCACGGCGACCCTGCGGTTGCGCTCCCCGGCCTCGCCCTGGCGCAGAAGCCGCGTGGCCGTCAGCCCGTCCATGCCGGGCATCTCCACGTCCATGAGCACCAGGTCGAAGTCCTCCCGGGCCAGCAGCTCCAGGGCCTCGCGCCCGTTGACGGCGTGGCGGACCTCATGCCCCAACCGTCCCAGAAAACTCTTGGCGATGATGACGTTGGCCGGGGTGTCCTCGGCCAGCAGCACGCGCAGCTTCCTGGCGGCGGCGGGCACGGCCGCGGTCTGCGGCGCAGGGGCCGCGGGCTGGGCCTTGGGCAGCCCGAAGGGCAGGCTGACGTAGAAGCTGCTGCCCTGTCCCGGCGTGCTGGAAAGCCAGATGTCGCCGCCCATGCCGCGC
>CAYUOW010000050.1:10011-19180 GCA_964446455.1 uncultured Desulfocurvus sp. | reverse complement strand
ACCTTGCGGCAGACCAGCAGGCCGGAGCCGATGGGCACGATGACCGCGTCCACGCGGGGGTCCATCTCGGCCTCGTACAGGAATTCCGGGAATTCCTCGGCGTGGCTGATGGCGTTGTCCACGGCGATGACGCCGCCCTGGGGCAATGCGGCCAAGGCCAGTTCATAGGCCTCCTTGGCCATGTTCCGCTCGGCATCGATGAAGCAGAAGGCAAGGTTGGACAGAGACTTGAGCCCGGCAAGGGCGTCGGCCTCGCGCAGTTCCACCACGTCCAGCACATCGGCGGAGGAAAGGCTCTGACGCGCCAGCTCGGCCTTGGCCGGGTCCAGCTCGAAGGTGGTAAGCTTGCGCTTGGTGGCTCTGCAGGCCAGCGCCAGCCACAGGGCGGAATAGCCCGCGCCGGTGCCCACCTCTGCCGCGTCTCCCGGGGGGCAGTTGGCCAAAAGCAGCGCCAGCAGTTTGCCCGTCTCGGGCGGAATCTGGCGCAGCAGGCGCTTGCGCTCCATGCCCTGGGCCTTGCGCCAGGCTTCCAAAGCCTTCAGGTGGCCCTGGGTGACCTCGATGGACTGGGGGATGTCTCTGAACATGCGGGAGCCTCCGGGATTGCGGCTGTTTATCGGTCGGAGGGATGTACCCGGATTTTCGTCGCGCGGAAAGGGGGAACTCAGCCTTGCGGCGGCAGGGGCAAGAGGGGGGCCAGAGCCTCGGCCAGTTCGGCCTCCTGCACGGGCTTGCTCAGGTAGTCGTCCATGCCCGCGGCCAGGAACTTCTCGCGGTCGCCGGGCATGGCGTAGGCGGTAAGGGCGATGACCGGCACAAAGGGCCTGGCGCCCGTCTCCTGCATGGCGCGGATGCGCTGGGTGGCCTGCACGCCGTCCAGCCCGGGCATCTGGATGTCCATGAGCACACAGTCGAAGTCCTGCTCGGCAAAGGCGCGCACGGCGTCGAGGCCGTCCTCCACCGCCGTCACCGCATGGCCCATGCGCGTAAGCATGGTGCGCACGGCTAGGCGGCTGACCATTTCGTCCTCGGCCAGCAGCAGGCGCAGGGGCCGCACCGCGGCGCCCGGCCCGGCGGGATGCGCCAGCACGCCGTCGGCGGCCTCGGCCACGTCCAGGGTCAGCAGCAGGTGGATGTCCGTGCCGCGTCCCACCTCCGTGTCCACCACGATGGAACCGTCCATGAGGTCCACCAGGCGCTTGACGATGGCGAGGCCCAGGCCGGCCCCCTCGAACTTGCGGGCGAAGCTGGCGTCGGACTGGGTGAAGCGCTTGAACACATAGCCCACCTGCTCCTCCGGGATGCCGATGCCCGTGTCGCTGACGCTGACGTACAGGCGCACCTTGTCCGGATGGACAGTGTGGGGCGCGCTCCAGGCCTCCACCCGCACGGAGCCCTGGGCTGTGAACTTGATGGCGTTGCCTACCAGATTGAACAGGATCTGGCGGATGCGCGCCTCGTCGCCCTGGAGCACGGCGGGCACCCCGGGCCAGATGTGGAAGCTCAGGTCCAGGTTCTTTGACGCGCAGGCCAGCTGAAAGATGTTGCCCACGGCCTCGAACAGGGCGGACATGCGCAGGGGCGCCCGGTGCAGCGCCAGGCGCCCGGCCTCCATGCTGGAGAAGTCCAGCACGTCGTTCAGCAGGCCCAAAAGCCTGCGCCCGGCGTCCAGGGCCATGGCCACGTATTCGTCGCGGTCCTGCTCCTCCGCGCCGCCCTGCAGCAGCTGGAGCATGCCCAGCATGCCGTTCAGGGGCGTGCGGATCTCATGGCTCATGTTGGCCAGGAATTCGCCCTTGGCCCGGCTGGAGGCCTCGGCCACGTTCTTGGCCTCCTCAAGGGCCAGCTCCATGCGCTTGCGCTCGGTGATGTCCGTGTTGCACACGCGCCGCCCCAGGGGGGTGCCGTCCTCGCGGGCGATGCTCTCGCACTTGTGGTTCACCCAGAGAATTTCGCCAGCGCGGGTGATGATGCGCACGTCCATGCTGCAGCGCGCGCTGCCGGGATAGGCGAGCTCCGCCAAGTGCTGCGCGAACAGGGGCGCGTCCTCCGGGTGGACGATCTTGTACACCAGGTCGCTGTCGGCCATGAACTCCGCGGCGCTGTACCCGGAGATGCGTTCGCAGGACGGGGACACCCAGATCATGTTGCTGTCCGGCCCGCGCCAGTACTCCCAGTCGTAGGTGAAGTCGGCCACGGTGCGGAACTTCAGCTCGCTCTGGCGCAGGGCTTCCTCGGCGCGCACGCGGTCGGTGACGTCGTTGAAAGTGGCCACGAAGCCGCCGCCGGTGGTGATGCCGGAGATGAGGACGTCGCGCACATCGCCGTTTTTGCAGGTCACGCGGCAGGTGCGCGGGGTGATCTCCGCCTGTTGAGCCATGGCACTGGCGAGGTCTGCGTCCCAAACCCTGCGCACCTCGGCACGGTACTCCGGGTCCGGATAGGCCAGGGGCCACCAGGCGTCCACCGTGGGCACGTCGGCCAAGGTGTAGCCAAAGGTGCTGACGAAGCGCTGGTTCACGTTCAGCAGGCGGCCGTCGCCGTCCACGGAGCACAGGGGCATGGGCGCGCGGTTGAACAGCTCGCGGAAGCGGCTCTCGCTCTCGAACAGCGCCTCCTCGGACAGGCGGCGCTGGGTGATGTCCTGGAAGATGACGCCGAAGACCTCGTCGTGGATGGGAAAGGCCGAGACATGGAAATGCCGGCCCAGTTCCGCCTGATAGGTGTCGAAGATAACGGGCCGCCGCTGCTCCAGCAACGTGACGAACTCGTTCAAATTCGGCGGCGCCTTCAGGCCAAAGATCTCCGTCACCCTGCGGCCTATGGCCTCGCTGCGCTTGTAGCCCAGGCTGCGCTCATAGGACGGGTTCACGTCGAGCACGACGTAGTCCACGGGCGCGCCGTTCTTGTCGCGCACCAGCTCCAGCACGCACAGGCTCTCGGTCATGGAGCTGAACAGGGCCCGGTATTGAGCGTCGCTTGTGGCCAGCTTGCGGGTGACCCGCAGCAGCCGCTCGCTCAGGACGCTCACAAGAATGCCGCACAGGATCAGGAACAGCCACTGCAGCAGGTCGTGCGTGGCCGCGATGCTCATGGACCCCACAGGGGGGATGGTCAGGTAGCTGACTCCGATGGCGCTTATGGCCGTGGCCAAAAGCCCAGGCCACAGCCCGCCGGTGAGCGAGCACAGGATGATGGGCGCCATGAACAGGATGAGCATGGGCCGGTGCTGAAAACTCTGCTCAATGGTCAGCCGCAAACCGAGGGTCGCCAGCGGTGCGGCCACGGCAAGGAGGTATACCACCCAGCGCGGCAGGCGAGTGCGTAAAAGACCCGACATGCAATTCCCCAGGCGGTCAAGCCCCGTCTGCGCCGCAAAGCTTGGGGGAGCAAGCGGCGCATGCTTTCATACGTTCAGGACCATTACGGCATGCCTGCGGGCATGGCAAGCTTTCGCCCGGGAAAACGCGCCTCTCCGGCCAGCTGGGCCGCCCTAGGCGGAGCGCTGCTCCAGCTCCGTGATGTAGTCGTCGATGTCCGCCGCGGGCAACGCCCCCAGGGGAGATTGCCCTTCCTGGCCCTGCGCGGGTGCGGCGGCCTGGGTGCCGTCCCAGCGCAGCTCCGCCTGGGCATTGTAGTTGAACACGCGCGAAGCGTACTCCTGGGGCGCGGCGTTCGCCGTAGCCACGTTCAGGCGCATGGGCTGGCGGAAGTCCGTCCGCCCCGCCAGATAATCCTCGCGGTAGGCGGCGAAGGTGAACATCCCCTTGCCCTTGCAGGTCTCAAGCATGCTGTCCAGCTGGGAAATCTTGTTGTCGCGGATGAGGGTGGCCATGGCCCGGGTGTTGCGCAAAACCGAAAGCACCGGCACGGAGAAGCGCAGCTTGGGCATGTACACCAGCTGCTGGTTCACGATGCCCGCCAGGCTTTGGGAAAGCTGCAGGCGGGTGTGCTCCGCCGAGACGGGCAGGGCCAGGCTGCACATGCGATGCACGGCCTCCTCGTGGGAGCCTGCGTGCATGGTGGCGATGACCAGATGCCCGGATTCCGCCGCGTCCAGCGCCAGCTGGATGGTTTCCGGCGCGCGCATCTCCCCCACCACGATGACGTCCGGCGCCTGGCGCAGCACGTCGAGCAGGCCCTGCTGGTAGCTGTGGAAGTGCTTGCCCAGCTCGCGCTGCTCGATGAAGGCCTTCCTCGAGGTGAACAGGTACTCGATGGGGTCCTCGAGCGTCACCACGTGGCAGGCCCTGGATGTGTTGATCTCGTTGATGAGCGCGGCGATGGTGGTGGTCTTGCCGCTGCCCGTGGAGCCGCAGATGAGCAGCAGCCCGGACTTCATGGCGCAGAAGTCCTTGAGCGAAGGGTGCAGGTTCAGGCCCGCCAGGTCGGGTATGGCGCTCGGCAGGAAGCGGATGGCCAGGCTGACGCCGCGGTGGGAGCTGAACACGTTGATCCTGAGCCGCTTGCCCGCCACGGACAGGGCCAGGTCCGTGGACCATTGCTCCTTGAGCTGCTGCTTTTGCCGCGGATTCAGGATGGTCTCCACCAGCTGGTCGACATATTGGGGCGAAAGGGAGTGCTGCTTCTGGAAGAAGACCTCGCCGTCCTTGCGGCACACCAGGGGGTGGTCGCCGCTGATGTGCAGGTCGGAGCAGCCCTTTTCATAGCAGGCGTTGATGATCCGGGTGAAGGTTTCCATGCGCTTTGGTCCTTGGAAATGCTGCGGCGTTGGGTTCGGTGTTCCAGGCGTCAAAAAGCCATGCAGGCCGCATGTCGATTGCAAAATGCGTACAACGGCGGCCCGGAATTGCCAAACTTTCCCCTATAAGTCAAAAAGATATTTCAATATCTCCAGGCCGCATAATATGCTTTGGCATTGGCCTCCGGCCATGTATGGTCGGACCAACGCATTGGCATGGACGTCTGGCAATTCCGCAGGCCGGCTGCGCCAGGAACCGAAGGACGCCCATGCCCATCGAAAGCTGGCTTTCGAGCCTTGCCCAGCCGGACCACAGCGCCATCGACGGCGATCTTGAGGTCCTGGCCGGGCGCGAATACCCTTTCCTGACGGACGCCTGCGTAAGCAGCCAGATAGAACGCCTGAGCGGGCACCTGGGCCGCAGGCACCAGAACGTGCGCCGCCTGGTCATCGGCTACTCCCTGTATATCCGCCAGGTGGACACCATCCTGCAAAGCGGGCCGCGCGCCTTCTGCGGCGGCCGCTGCCCCAGGCCACCGGCCGGGTGCTGCAACCGCGAGCACTTCGTCATCATGAACGTCACGGACCTCATGAGTTCGCGCAATTCTCCGGCCGCCCTGCACATGGCCCACATGATCGGCCTGCTGCAAAAAGCGGAAAGCGCCCACAACCGCGCCGGGCGCACCATGCGCCCCGGCTACTGCAGCCTGCTGGCCGAGGACGGCTGCACCCTGCGCCTGTTCAAGTCGCCGCGCTGCGCGCACTTCCTGTGCAAGGATCTGGAGCAGGCCATGCTGGACGAAAAAGGCGACGCGGCTCAGCCGCTTCTCTCCGCAATGAAGTACACCGAAAGCAGCACCATCTCCTCACCGGAGGACTATCAGAACCAGACGGTCATCAACGAGGCCACCCTCCTGTACCCTGGCAGCCGCCCCCTGGCCTGAGACCGCAAAAAGGCCCGGCACCTTTCGGAACCGGGCCCAAGCGGCGCAAAATTCAGGTCTGGCGGGCTAGCGGGTAAGCAGCACCGGGCAATGCGCGGCGGAAAGCACGCGGTGGGCGTCGGAGCCCATGAGCACGCCCTGCATGTCGGACAGTCCGCGTGTGCCCATGACGATGAGGTCGTAATCGCCGGACTTGGCCTCCTGCACGATGACCTCGCCAGGGCGCCCCTCCTTGATGATCAGCGCAGGCTCTATGCCGAGTTCGCGGATCTTCTTCACGTGCGGAGCCATGAGCTTTTCCGCCTCGCGCACCAGGTCGCGCACAAGCTCCTTCCTCGGCTCGCCGCCGATGAGCATGGGAATGCGGCCGAAGCAATGCAGCAGGGCCAGGTGGGCGCCTTGGGTCTGGGCCAGTCCCAGGGCGTAGCGCAGGGCGTTGCGGGAATGCTCGGAGTTGTCTATCGGGACCAGAATCTTCCTGAACGTCAAGACCATGGCGCGCCTCCAGTTTTTCCATTTCGGCTTTCCTGACGCATGCCTCAGCGCGACCGGGGAGTCAAGGCAACGCATCGACAGGCTCCTGCGCTCCCTTGGTGAACAATCCAAAATCCAGATAGCTCTACCAGAACCGGTTCTGCCGAACGGCCCGACGCAGTTCCACAACCGGCGCGGTCTTGTCAGCGACCCTGGCTTGGGTATAGGTTCCCAAAAACTGCTTCCGTTGCGGCCCGTTGCGCAAATGCCGCCCACCATAAAGGGGAAAAGGACATGCTCAGCACCACGTTGTTTCCCGGACGCTACATCCAGGGCAGCGGCGCCCTGGCCCGCCTGGGCGCGGAACTGGCCCGCCTGGGCACCCGCCACCTTGTCATCTGCTCCCCCAGCCCCCAACGGCAGCTGATGCCCGCCCTGCTGCCCCGGCTGGAACAGGCCGGAACAGTGCGCGTGGAGCCCTTCGGCCGGGAGTGTACGGACCAAGAGATCGAGCGCCTGCTGGCCATCGCGCGGGAGTTCGGGGCCGAAAGCATCACCGCCCTGGGTGGCGGCAAAACCATGGACGCGGCCAAGGCCGTGGCCTCCAAGGCCGGCATCCCCGTGGCCGTGGTGCCCACCATCGCCTCCACCGATGCGCCCTGCAGCTCCGTGTGCATCATTTACACGGCCGAGGGCGTATTCCAGCGGGTGGACCTGCTGCCCAGAAATCCTGACTTGGTGCTGGTGGACACGGCCGTCATGGCCCAGGCCCCGGCAAGGTTCCTGGTCTCCGGCATGGGCGATGCCCTGGCCACCTGGTTCGAGGCCGAGTCCTGCCGCATCAGCCGCGGGGCCAACATCGCGGGCGACGCGGGTTCCATGACCGCCCACGCCCTGGCCCGGCTCTGCTACGAGACCATCCGCACCTGGGGCCTTGCGGCCCTTACCGCCTGCGAGGCCAAGGTGGTCACCCCGGCCCTGGAAAAGGTCGTGGAGGCGAATACGCTTTTGAGCGGCCTGGGCTTCGAGAGCGGCGGCCTGGGCGCGGCCCATTCCATCCATAACGGCCTCACCGCCCTGCCGCAGAGCCACGACCGCTATCACGGCGAAAAGGTGGCCTTCGGCGTGCTGGCCTCGCTCTTCCTTACGGACAAGCCCCTGGACCTGATGGAGGAGGTGTACGGCCTGTGCGAGAGCATCGGCCTGCCCACCACCCTCGCCGACCTGGGCCTTGCCGGGGTGACGGACGCGGAACTGCTGCGCGTGGCCGAAAAGGCCTGCGCCGAGGGCGAATCCATCCACAACGAGCCGGTGGAGATCTCCCCGGCCCTGGTCCTGGCCGCGCTCAAGGCCGCGGACGCCGAGGGACGCCGCCGCAAACGCGGGGGACGCTAGCCCCTGGCGAAGTTCACCGGGTGATGCTAGGTTGCTGGCGCGCAGCGGCGGCCGGGAGGCGTTCCCGTCCGCCAGATCTACGCTCCGGCGCGTTCACACACAGCACCAAAGGCCCTCTATGCCCGCCATCGCCTTAAGCGTCTTCGACCTGTTCAAGATCGGCCCCGGCCCGTCCAGCTCCCATACCATCGGACCCATGCGCGCCGGGCATGATTTCATCCAGGCCGCCAGGGAGCTCCCGGCGGAAGTGCTCGCAAGAGCCACGGGGCTCACGGTGCGGCTCTTCGGCAGCCTTGCGGCCACGGGCAAGGGCCACGGCACCGACCGCGCCGTGCTGGCCGGATTGCTCGGCCGCTCGCCCGAGGCCTGCCCGCCGGAATTCCTGGACGAGCTGGCCACGACGCCAAAGGCCGAGCGAACCGTGGACCTGGGCCCGGTGAACCTGAAGCTCAACGCGGACAACGTCATTTTCGATTCCATCGAGCACGGCTACCCCTGCTGCAACACCCTGGTCATCCGGCTCACCGGGCCGAAGGGAGAGGCTTCGCCCCTGTTCGAACGCGAGTACGCCTCCCTTGGCGGCGGCTTCATCGAGATCAAGGGCCAGCCCGCGCCCGCGCGCGGAACGCCCACCTACCCCTACGCCACCATGGCTGAATTGCGGCAGCAGCTCACCAAACACGGCCTCTCCCTGCACCGGCTCATCCTGGAAAACGAAATGGCCGTCACCGGGGCCGACGAGGCCACGATCAAGGCCGGGCTGGACACCATCCTGCGGGTCATGGACGAAGCGGTGAGCGCGGGCCTGGCGGCCGAGGGCGTGCTGCCCGGGCCCATCGGCCTGCACAGGAAGGCCGGGCACATCTTCCAGCGCTCCACCATCAAGCGCCAGACCCACGAGAACATCATCGGCCAGATGTGCGCCTTCGCCTTTGCCGCGGCGGAGGAGAACGCCGCCGGGCACATCATCGTCACGGCCCCCACCTGCGGTGCGGCGGGCATCATCCCGGCCATGGCCCGGACCATGCGTACGCGCCTGGGCCTTTCCGAGCAGTCCATCCGCGAGGGGCTGCTGGCTGCGGCGGCCGTCGGCTTCCTGGCCAAGCACAACGCCACCATCGCCGGGGCCGAGGCGGGCTGCCAGGCCGAAGTGGGCGTGGCCTCGGCCATGGCCGCGGCCATGCTGGCCCACGCCACGGGCTACGACGCCTACGTCACCGAGAACGCGGCCGAGACCGCCCTGGAGCACCACCTGGGCATGACCTGCGACCCCGTGGGCGGCTATGTGCAGATTCCCTGCATCGAGCGTAACGCCATGGGCGTGGTCAAGGCCTACACGGCCTTCGTCATCGCCAGCGATGTGCTGCCCACGCGCTACAAGATCGGCCTGGACCAGGCCATCGAGGCCATGCGCGCCACGGGCAAGGACATGCACTGCAAGTACAAGGAGACGGCCCAGGGCGGCCTGGCGGCCATCGTGGCCAACTGCTGAGGCACCAGACTGCCGTCGGCACGAGCCGGATTAAGAGATAAGGGGCGGCGGTGGTCGCCCCTTTTTTGCGCCAGGCCGGGCGGAGAGTCAGTATGGCAGGGTGTGGACCGAAAAAAAGGGTTACGGCGCGAACCGTAACCCTGTGTTTTCTGGCGGAGAGGG
>CAYUOW010000050.1:3870-10001 GCA_964446455.1 uncultured Desulfocurvus sp. | reverse complement strand
GAAACGAAAGCCCCGGGCGGCGCAGTACAAAAGTAAGCGTCGCCTGGGGCAAAATTAAACGTCGCGCTACATTTGGCCCGGTTCGCCTCGGTGCACGTCCACGTGTCGCGCTCCGGCGGGCTGCCAGAAAGGGTGCAGGTGCGGGGTGCAGCTTACGTTTCCGGGCCGTCTTTGGGCGCAAAAAAAGGGTTACGGCGCGAACCGTAACCCTGTGTTTTCTGGCGGAGAGGGAGGGATTTGAACCCTCGATGGGCTTTTAAGGCCCATACCCGCTTAGCAGGCGAGCGCCTTCGGCCGACTCGGCCACCTCTCCAATCAAGCGCGCCTTGCGGGCGCGGACGAACCCTTTACCCTTTCGCGGCGCAGAATGTCAAGGCGTTGCTGCACATCAACCTTTCCTGCGCGAGGCGGCGGTCTTGGCCCCGGCGGAGCGCTTGCTGCTGGCCCTGGCCTTGCCGGAGGCCGGGGCCTTGCCGGTTTTGCCCTCCTTGGCCAGCTTGGCGGGCTGGTCGACCTTGGCCGCTTCCATGTCGCGCCGGGATTTTCCCAGCCGGGGCGCGCGGTTGGTCAACGGGCGCTCGGCTTCCTTCTTCTCGTGGCTGGAGCGGAACACCGCGGCCAGCGGGGCCTTCTTGATGCCCAGGAGCTTGCGCAGCTGGTTCTCCAGATATTTGCCGTAGGCCGGGGTCACCAGGTCCGCGTCGTTGACGAAGAACACGAACATGGGCGGGTCTTCGTCCGCCTGGGTGAGATAGTAGAACTTGGCCCGGCGGCGCTTGATGACCGGAGGCTGGTGCTTGGTGGTGGCCTCGGCCATGGCGCGGTTCAGCGCCCCGGTGCCGATGCGGATGACGCACTCGCGGCGGATGTCCTCGGCCAGGGGCAGAATCTTCTGCGTGCCCGCGCCCGTGAGGGCGGAAATGTACAGCACCGGCACGTGCGGGCAGATGCGCAGGGCGTCGGCATAGGCCTCGCGCAGTTCCTCCAGCCGCGACTTGTGCACCAGGTCCAGCTTGTTCACGGCCACCATGAAGGGCGTGCGCTGCTCCGCCAGGTAGGCGATGAGCCGCTTGTCCTGGTGGCTCAGGCCCTCCATGGCGTCGAGCACAAGAATGGTCACGTCGGCGCGCTTGCTGGAGGACAGGGCCCGGTACACGGAGAGCTTTTCCAGGTGGTCGGTGATGGACGCGCGGCGCCGCACGCCGGCCGTGTCCACGAAGGTGTAGCGGCGGCCGTCCTTCTCGAAGCCCACGTCCACCGAGTCGCGCGTGGTGCCCGCGATGTCGCTGACGATCTGCCGGGCCTCGCCCACCAGGGTGTTCACCAGCGAAGACTTGCCCGCGTTGGGGCGGCCCAGCATGCACAGCTTGAGGCCCAGCTCCGGGCCGTTGGCCGGTTCGGGCTGCACAAAGGGCCGGGCCAGGTCGGCGATGCGCTCGCGGAAGGAATTGAGGCCATAGCCGTGCGCGGCGGAAACCGTGGCGATCTCGAAGCCCAGGGCGTGGAAGTCCGAGGTGGCCTTGGCCTCCTGCTCGGGTCCGTCCACCTTGTTCACCACAAGCAAGATCGGCTTGCCCGAGGCGCGGATCTTCTCGCTCACGGCCTGGTCCAGCCCGGTCATGCCCTCGCGGCCGTCCACCACGAAGAGCACCACGTCGGCCTCGTCCAGGGCGTCCGTGGCCTGGTCGAACACGCTGCGGTCCAGGCCGCCGTCCTCGGCATCGGGCAGCATGCCGCCGGTGTCGATGACCGCGAAGCGGACCTCCTCCTCCGTCACCTCGCCGTAGATGCGGTCGCGCGTGACGCCGGGCAGGTCGTGGGTGATGGACTTGTTCTGGCGCACCAGGCGGTTGAACAGGCTGCTTTTGCCCACGTTGGGGCGGCCTAAAAGAGCGATGATGGGCAACATGGTCGGGTTCCAGATGCCCGGCCCCTCCCCGGAAGCAGGGGGGAGAGGCCGGGACTTGGTGTTGTTCGTTTACAAAAGCGCCGCAACAGGGCGCCCTACAATTGAGCCCTACAGCTGAGCGTTGATGGCCTCGGCCACCTTCACGCCGGAGAGCAGCATGCCGCCGAAGATCGGCCCCATGCGGTAGGAGCCGTAGGCCGCGTTGGCGGCCATGCCCGCCACCCACACGCCGGGGTAGATCTCCCGCGTGTGGCGCACGGTGTTGGCCTCGGCCACATCGGCCCACATGCTCTGCTCGCCCTCGATGCCGCCGCTGGGAGTGTTCAGCTTCACGCCGTTCTTGCGCACCAGGGTCTTCAGCATTTCAACATCGTGTCCGGTGCATTCTATGGCATGTTTGCAGTGAAGCACAAGCGGGTCCACGTGCAGGCGCGCGATCTCCACGGGGCTGGAATTGACCACCAGGCCCATGACGCGCTTCACGCCGTCAGCCTCGCGCAGGACAACGTCCTCGACGCTCATGCAATTGAACACGTGCGCGCCCGCGCGGGTGGCCTGAAAGGCCAGGGCGGCCGTGGCGGCCACGGAATCGGCCACGAAGTAGCCGGGCTTGTACTCGGTCAGGGCGCAGCCCGCGTCCTTCAGGATGCCGCTGGCCTCCTCCTGCACCACGATGCTGGTCCAGGTCATGCCGCCGCCCCACATGCCGCCGCCCACGGAGAGCTTGCGCTCGAACAGGGCCACCTTGCGCCCGGCCTCGGCCAGCTTCCACGCGGCGGTGAGGCCCGAAGGCCCGCCGCCCACGATGGCCACGTCGAGATCCAGACAGCTCTTGAACTTGTCGAAAAACGTGCTGGCAATGGCCTCGGTGACGATCCTTTCATCAATGATCATGCTATCCTCCTGCAACTGTTGATGGTTTACCCGCTAGGGCCCCAAACGAAAAGCCGCCCCGAGAAGGGACGGCTCTCCGCCAGTGCAGATACTCCCTTCGTCGGCATTACCCGGACAGGTTCTCGGTCGACCCCACAGCCCGACGCACAGTCAGGCAAGGGATCCTCTCAGCCCGGTTTATCCGAGCTCCCGCAGGACGGCTTGTTCCTAAAACGGAACTATTTGAAAAGCTTCGCTATGGCCTCCGTGTAGGGGGCGGTCAAAACGCCCTGCTCGGTGATGATGCCATGGATGAGCCGCGCCGGGGTCACGTCGAAGGCGTAGTTGAACACGTCCACGCCGTCCGGGGTGATCTGCGTGTGGCCCACGTGGGTCACTTCGCGCGGGGTGCGGTCCTCGATGGGGATCAGCGAGCCGTCGGCGGTCTCGGGGTCGATGGTGGACACCGGGGCGGCCACGTAGAAGGGAATGCCAAACTCCTTGGCCAGAAGCGCCACGCCGAAGGTGCCGATCTTGTTGGCCGCGTCGCCGTTGGCCGCAATGCGGTCCGCGCCGACGATGACCTTCTGCACCAGGCCGCGCTGCATCAGAAGCGCACAGGCGTTGTCGCAGGCCACCTTCACCGGGATGCCGTCCTTGTGCAGCTCATAGGCCGTAAGGCGCGCGCCCTGCAAAAAGGGCCGGGTCTCGTTGGCGATGACCGTGACCTTCTTGCCCTGGGCAACGGCGGCGCGGATGGGCGCAAGGGCCGTGCCGTAGCCGGCCGTGGCCAGGGCGCCCGCGTTGCAGTGGGTCATCACGGTGTCGCCGTCGGCAATGAGGTTGGCCCCGGCGGCGCCGATGGCCTGGCAGGTGGCGATGTCCTCGCTGTGCACGACCTTGGCCTTGCCCAGCCAGTAGACGGAAAGCTCATCCAGGGAGAATTCCGGGTGCTTGGCCCACTCGCCCTGCATGAGGCGCACGGCCCAGCGCAGGTTCACCGCCGTGGGCCGGGCGGAGGCGATCTCCTCCAGCTTGGCGGAAAGGGCGGGCTTCCAGTCGGAGACGCCGGTGGCGGCCACTTCGCGCGCGGCCAGGTAGCAGCCGTAGGCCGCGGTGACGCCGATGGCCGGAGCCCCGCGCACCACCATGACCACGAGGGCCTCGCAGATGTCCTTCACGGTCTTGCAGACGAACCATTCCTCACGCGTGGGCAGGTAGCGCTGGTCAAGCAGGACGAGGGCGTCCTTCTCCGGGGAATACTGGATGTGCTCGGTCATGGGGGAGTGTCCTTTGAATTGATGAAGCTTGGAAAACTTATTTCAGTTTCTCGGCCAGGAGCTGGTTCACCACGGCCGGGTTGGCCTGGCCCTTGGTGCGGCGCATGATCTGGCCCACGAAAAAGCCCATGAGCTTGGTCTTGCCCGCGCGGTAGTCGGCCAGCTCCTTGGGGTTCTCGGCCAGCACGGCGTCGATGTCCGCGGCGAGCGCCGAGGTGTCGGAGATCTGCACCAGGCCCTTGGCCTTGACCAGGGCCTCGGGATCTCCGCCGGTCTCCAGCAGTTCGGGCAGGATGTCCTTGCCGCTCTTGGCGCTGATCTGTCCTTCCTCCACCAGGCGCACCAGGGCGGCCAGGGACTGCGGGGCCAGCTTCAGGTCCGCCGCGCGGCCGCCGGAGGCGTTCAGCTCGCGCATGATGTCGGTCATGATCCAGTTGGCGATCTTCTTGGGCTCGTTGAAGGCCGTGACGGCGGCTTCGTAATACTCGGAAAGGTCGCGCTCGGCGGTGAGCACCTCGGCCGCGTCGGCGGAGAGGCCGTACTGCTCCTTGAAGCGCGTCTCGCGCGCCTTGGGCAGCTCGGGCAGCTCTCCCTTCCATTTGTCGAGCCAGGCTTCCTGCAACACCAGGGGCACAAGGTCCGGGCAGGGGAAGTAGCGGTAGTCGTGGGCTTCCTCCTTGCCGCGCATGGAGTGCGTGGTGCCCTTGTTGGCATCAAACAGGCGCGTCTCCTGCACAACTTCCTCGCCGTCCTCCACCAGGTCGATCTGGCGCTCCACCTCGAACTCGATGGCCTTCTGGACGTGCTTGAAGCTGTTCAGGTTCTTCAGCTCCGCCCGGGTGCCGAAGGCCTCCTGGCCAAAGGGCCGCACGGAGACGTTGGCGTCGCAGCGGAAGGAGCCCTCCTCCATGTTGCCGTCGCAGATGTCCAGGTACACCAGGATGCTGCGCAGGGCCTTCAGGTAGGCCACGGCCTCCTCGGCGCTGCGCATGTCCGGCTCGGAGACGATCTCGATGAGCGGCACGCAGGAGCGGTTCAGGTCCACGTAACTCGCGTTGTCGTGGGCGGAGTGGATGTTCTTGCCCGCGTCCTCCTCCATGTGGATGCGCGTGACGCCCACGCGCTTGGTCCCCTTGGAGGTGACGATGTCCACATGGCCGCGCTCGCAGATGGGCAGCTCGAACTGGGAGGTCTGGTAGCCCTTGGGCAGGTCGGGGTAGAAATAGTTCTTGCGCGCGAAGATGCTCTTGCGGTTTATCTCGCAGTCGATGGCGAGGCCCATCTTGGCCGCGTACTCCACCACCTTGCGGTTCAGCACGGGCAGAACGCCGGGCATGCCGGTGCACACCGGGCAGGTGTTCTCGTTGGGGTCCACGCCGAACCGCGTGGAGCAGGAGCAGAAGATCTTCGACTTGGTCTTGAGCTGGGCATGCACCTCAAGACCGATGACGGTTTCATATCTGGCCATGCGCCCCCCTTTCGCTTCGCGCCTAGGCCCCGGCCTTGCGGGTGTAGAGTTCCGGATTCAGGCGCGGGTCGTTGTACATCTTGAACTGGTAGTACACCTTGGGCAGCTTGAGGCCCGCGGCGTAATCCTCCACGAGGTCGAGGACGGACTGCTCGAGGTCGGCGCGCTGTTCCGTGAGCACGGCGAGCTTGCGGCTGCACTCGGCCACGAAGTCGGCCGTCACGCCCGCGCGCTCGGCCTGCTCGCGCATGTGGAACATCTTGAGCGCCAGGATGGAGCCCCGATCCAGGGCCACGCCGATGGTCTCGGTGTTGAAGCGGGCGCGGGCGTCGTCCTTTGCGGCGGGCAGCAGGGGCGCGAAGGCGCGCACCAGAAACAGGTCCAGGCGCTCGATGAGATCGTTGCGCTGCTGGTTCAACTTGTCGATGGCGTATTTGCAGTCCGCGATGAGCTCGGCTCCGGCGTCCTTGCGGCGCGCGCGGTCCTCCACGTGCCACAGGCGGAAGTTGCACCAGTGCTGGCGCGCCAGGGTATCGAGGAAACCGTCGCCGTCGCCGGCCTGGGGAGCCTCGGTCGAAAACTGGGGTTCTTTGCCGTGCCA
>CAYUOW010000050.1:0-3860 GCA_964446455.1 uncultured Desulfocurvus sp. | reverse complement strand
AGCAGGTCGAGGAAGCCTTCGGCATCGACGGCCTCGGGAGTTTCGGCGCTGAAGGCGGGCTCCTGGCGGTGCCAGTCGGCCACGGTGGCCGCCTGGACCTCGAAGGCCCGGTGCAGCAGGGATTTGATGTCGTCGCAGGAAAGATTGCTCATTGTCCTCTCGTGTATGCCTTGGTCCGAAGCGCGTTCTTGCTTACCAAAAGATGCAGCCCTGCGCTGCCGCGCAGGCCGCCTTCCAGGCGCTCGGCCTTCTCGCCGCCGCCCAGGTAGAGATCCAGCCGATGGCCTCTGATGTCGGAGCCGGTGTCCTGGGCCAGGACCAGCCCGTGGAAGCCGACGGGCGCGCCGCCGTTTTGCCCGGGCAGTCCGAGGTCCAAAGCGGCCACGGCACCCAAGGGCAGAAGACTTGGGTCTGTAGCCAGACTGACCAGCGCAGTCAACGGTTTTTCCATGGCCCCGGCGCTGGCGCCGCCACGCAGTTCGAAAAACACGTAGCTGCGGTTCTGGGTCATAACCTCCTGCGCACGCTGCGGATTGGCCGCGCACCACTGGCGGATGCTCTCCCGCGCGAGCTTCTCCCGGGGCAGGGCCCCGGTGGCCAGCAAAAGCTGCCCCAGGCCGATGAATTCATGCCCGTTTCCAGCCTTGAACTGCACAGTGCGGCGGCTGCCATCGGGCAGAATCAGCGTGCCCGCGCCCTCGGTCTGCAGGATGAAGGCGTCCAGGGGACTCTGCACCCAGGCCATCTCCAGCCCCTGGCCGGAAAGGGCGCCGTCCACGTCGATGGCCTTGCGGTCATGGTAGGGCAGCACCGCCCCGCCGGACACGCGGTAGGCCTTGGGGCGGCCCGCGCCCTGCTCCGCCGCGCTGGCCTGGCGCAGGTCCGGCGGCTGGCCGTACAACGGGCACTCGAAGCCCGGCTGGCGCGTCAGGCTGGCCGGCACCTCGGGCGAATAATAGCCCGTCACCAGCGGATTGGGCGAAAGCTCGTACCACACGAAGCGCTCGGCCAGGAGGCCGGGATTGGCGTCCAGCTCGGGCAGCAGGTCGGCCAGTTCGCGGGCGGTGTCCCGCAGCTGCCCCCAGGTAAGGCTGCCGCCGGGCTGCACCAGGGCGGGCGCGTCGGCCCGCTGCCGGGAAAGATAGTCCAGGCTGCTTTGCAGGGGCCCGGCAAGGGAGGCGAAGGACGGGAGGGACTGGCTGGCGGGGTCGAGCCTGCGGGCCAGGGACTGGGCGTCCTGGCCGCTGCGCGGCCGAAAAGCCGAGACGCCCTGCCCGTCCGGCTCGGCCCGCTGCGCCTCCTCGCGCACCTCGTAGCCGCCGTCCTGCCGGGGCTGCCGGGCCTGGTCCGGGGTGCCGGTACGCGTGCGGCGCACGCTGGAGGCCGGCCGGCCGGGGGAGGTCCGGGGCAGATAGTCGAGCATGGAGCAGCCGGCCAGCGAAGCCAGCAGAAGGACGGCCAGCGCCGCCCTGCCCCCCTTGCCCGGATGCGGCATCAGCCCCCCACAACCACGTCGGAGAAGCGGCCCACGCCGTACTCCCTGCGGCGCAGGAACTTCTCCGGCCCGGGTCCGATGATCTGCAGCTCGGGCTGGCGCTTCTGCACCGAGAGCGCGATCTGCATCTCCTTGGTGCAGCCGGTGGAATAGGTGGCGTCCTTGCCGGCCCAGATGGGCGGGACCTTCTTGCCCATGAGCTCGAAACTCTTCTCTATGTCCACGTCGGTCTGGAAGCGCCACACGTTCAGGTAGCCGCTTCTCTGCACGCGCTCCCACATGAACATCAGGTCGTCGGCGTCCATGCCCTCTTCAAAGTGCTCGCCGGGGTTGATGATGAAGGTGCCCTCCAGGCGCGAGCGCAGATGGTTCACAAAGGTGTTCAGCACCTCGATGGCCACCTTCACCTGCCCGGGAATGCTGCCCACCACGGCGCTGTAGAACACCACGGTCTTGCCCTCTGCCCTGGCGTCGCGCATCTGGTTGATGATGGCGTCGGCCTTGGCGATGATGGATTCCTCGCTGAACTTGATGATGTGGGCGGGCTTGGGCTTGAAGAACATGCGGAACTTGCCGCCCGAGTCGCTGAAGAACACCAGCACGTCGCGGGTGAACTCGTTGCTGGTGCCGATGAAGCGGCGGTAATAGGCCTCGCCCTTGGCCAGCACCAGGTCGCACTCCTTCCAGGCCCGGGCAAAGGTGACGCTCAGGCGGTAGGGGTTGAAGCGCTCGCGGGTGCCGTCGGAGATGACCACCAGGGAATGCTCGCGGATGGCCTGTAGCAGTTCGTTCTTGGTCACGCGGTCGTTGTTCAGGAAATAGGCCCCGCGGAAGGCCTCGGTCAGCACGGGGTCGGAGTCGATGTCCCACACCGTGGGGCTGTCGAAGTAGAAGCCCTCCTTCAGGGCCAGCACCACGCGGTGCCCCTGGCGCAGCAACGAGCGCACCACCTTGAGGTCCATGAGGATGCCGCCGCTGGCCCGGGGCAGGTAGAGGATGCGCAGGGGCCCCCGCTCCGGCGCGAAAAGCTTGCGCAAGGGCGAGAAGTCCACACGGTCCAGGCTGTGGCGCATGTCGTCGGCGTTCAGGCCGTCGGTGGCGTCGTCGTCGTTCCAGAAGGGCTTGTGGGTGGAGAAGAACAGCAGGCGCGCCATCTCCAGCAGGTCCAGCTCGAAGCGCAGGTCGGTGATGCGCGTGCAGGCGAGCTGCTCCTCCGGGCACACGTTCACCAGGCGGTTGAAGAACGGGCCCTCCAGGAAGGCCTTGGCACGAAGGTTCTTGGCCCGCTTCTTCTCCTGGTAGGGATCGGGGATGCCGCTCAAGGCCAGAAAGATCGTCAGCATGCGCTTGAGCAGGCGCGAGGGGATGAGGATGGGTGTGTTGAGCGTCATGCGAAACTTGTGGCGGCACAAGTGCAGCACGCGCTTGCGGCCCGGCCCCCGGGGCATGGCGGCGCGCACGGTGCGCACAAGAAGCCGCCACTGGTCCGTGTATTCGCGCTTCAGCGAGTCGTCCAGCCGGGCCTTGAGCAGGAAGTGCAGCATCCAGTCGCCGCAGGGGGCGTAGAAGCTGTCCTCGTCGAGCGACACGATGAAGCGGATCTGCTCCGGCGTGGCGTTCTCCGGGTCGATGGAATGCTCCAGCCCGTTCTCGGTCATGAAGTGCAGGAGGAGCGCGTCGAGGACCGGGTCCGTGCCGTAGCGGATCTCGCGGGCGGAATCGAAGGCGAAGTCGTGCACGGGCTACCTCTGGGTGAAAAAGCCTTTGTTCGCCAGCTTGGCGAAGTACGAACTGCAACCGGACGTGTGGGCCATGACGAGGTCGTCTGGGCTGCGGGAAAGGCGCACCTCGTCGCCCGGGGCAAGGGCGAAGGCTCGCTGGCCGTCCACGGTCATGCGCACCTCGCCGCGGCGCTCCTCCACCAGCACGCTCAACGGCGCGTCGGAGGGCAGGACCATGGGGCCGAAGGTGTTCAAAAAGGGACACACCGGGGTAAGGCAGAAGGCCTGCATCTCCGGGTGGACCAGCGGCCCGCCGGCGGAATAGCCGTAGGCCGTGGAGCCGGTGGGCGTGCTGACGATGAGGCCGTCGGCGCGCATGGCGCCCACGCGCTCGCGGCTGCTCTCCTCGCCGCGCATGACCGAGAGGCGGATGAGCCGGGCCATGTCGCCCCGGCTGACCACGGCATCGTTCACCGCCACGCCGGAGCAAACGCTTGCCCCCTGGCGCGCGACGTCATAGGCGAGGCAGACCCGCCGCGACAGGCTGTAGTTGCCCGCGAGCAGGGCCTCCAGGCGCTTCTGCCAGTCAGCCGCGCCCTCGGCCAAAAAGCCCACGCGGCCCAGGTTCAGGCCCAGCACGGGCA
>CAYUOW010000049.1:6295-19632 GCA_964446455.1 uncultured Desulfocurvus sp. | reverse complement strand
ACGAGCATCGCTCGGCCAAGCCCTTTCGTTTGCCCTGCGGGTCCAGGGGGTGCACACCCCCTGGCGGGGTCAAGGGGCGGAGCCCCTTGTCAGGTCTTATCCTCTTTTGAAGTACGCCAAGTACTCCTGGTTGCCCTTCGGGCCCAGCAGGTCGGACGGGACCACCCCCACGAGCGTCAGCCCAAGCTCGTCGCGGCAGTAGTCCAGCACCAGCGAGACGGCTTCCTGCCTGTCCGGCTCGGACCGCACCACGCCCTTGTCCGTGCGCCCGGCGGGCAGCTCGAACTGCGGCTTGATGAGCAGCACCAGCTCGCAGGCGGGCTTCAGGAGCGTCAGGCAGCCGGGCAGGATGGCCGTGAGGGAGATGAAGGACACGTCGGCGGTGAGCACGTCGCAGGCTTCGGGAAAGGGCGAGTCCGGCCCGACGGGGGGCGGCTGGCGCAGGTTCATGCGCTCCAGCACGATGACGCGCGGGTCGCTTTGCAGCTTCCAGTGCAGCTGGCCGTAGCCGACGTCCGCGGCGTAGACGCGGGTGGCGCCGTGCTGCAGCAGGCAGTCGGTGAAGCCGCCGGTGGAGGCCCCGGCGTCCAGGCAGACCTTGCCCGCGGGGTCAAAGTGCAGCTTCTCGATGGCCGTGAGCAGCTTGTATCCGCCCCGGCTGGCGAAGCGGTCCTGTCCGCGCAGCACGAAGTCCGTGTCCGCCGGGAACTGCTGCCCGGGCGAGGCCACGGGCAGTTTCTCGCCGTTTTTGAGGAAGTGCACGGCTCCGGCCATGATGAGGCGCATACCCGCGTCCTGGGACTCGGCCAGGCCCTGCTCAAAGAGCAGCAGGTCGGCGCGGAGCTTCGGGGCCTTCTTGGCCACGCGCGCGCCTACTTTTTGGCCAGGCCCAGGCGCGCCACCACGTTCTGCGCGGCCTGAACCACGTAGTCCTTTTCGGCCAGGCGGGCCTTGTCCTCGGGCTTGATGATGAGTTCCGGGCGGTTGGCCAGTTCCGGCTTGGGCGTCACGCCGAACTCGGCCGGGAAGGTGTTCTCGAAGTACATTTCCTGGAAGCCGATGAACTTCAGGTGGTGGGCGGTGGCGTCCAGCACAAGCGTTTCCTCGGGCGTGACCAGGCCCAGTTCCTTGGCGCGCTTGGCCCCGGCCAGGCATTCGCCGCCCTGGGTGCAGGCGATGTGCCCGTGGCGGTTGGCCTCGATCATGGAGTCCATGATCTGCTGCTCCGTCACCTGGATGACCTGGAAGGAGCCCGCGCCGCCGATGGCTTCGTACTTCTCTGCAAAGTGCTTCACGCGCGGGAAGGAGACCGGGTTGCCGATCATGGCCGCCTGGGCCACGCTGGGGGTGACGCAGACAGCCTTGAACTCGCGCGAGCCCGCATCGGCCGCGTAGTAGCGGTACACCGGGTCCGCGTGGTGCGACTGCACGCCGAACACGCGGGGCAGGGTCTCTATGACGCCCAGGGCATGCAGCTTGAGGAAGCCGCCCATGATGGCCGTGACGTTGCCCGCGTTGCCGATGGGCACGAACACGCACTTGCCCTTCATGTCCCAGTCGTACCACTGGGCCACCTCGAAGGCGTAGCTCTCCTGGCCCAGGATGCGCCAGGCGTTCTTGGAATTGAGCAGGGCCACGCGGTAGTTGTCGGCCAGGTGCTCCACAACCTTCATGCAGTCGTCGAACACGCCGGGCACCTCAAGCACCACAGCGCCGCTGCCCAGGGGCTGGGCCAGCTGCTGGGGCGTCACCTTGCCCGCGGGCAGGATGACCGCGCTCTTCACCGCGCCGCCCACGTAGGAGGCGTAGAGGGACGCGGCGGCGCTGGTATCGCCCGTGCTGGCGCAGATGGCCAGGACTTCGGTCCAGCCCTTGCTGCGGATGAGGGACTTCAAAAAGCTGAAGGCGCAGGCCATGCCCCGGTCCTTGAAGCTGGCGCTGGGGTTCTGGCCGTCGTTCTTGTACGCGGTCTTGAGGCCGAGCTCTTTGCGCAGGGTGGGTGGCGAGTCCACGATGGGCGTGTTGCCCTCGCCAAGGTACAGGATGTCTTCTTCCTCCAGCACCGGGGCCATGAGCTCGTAGAAGCGGAAGATGCCGCGCAGGGCCGGGTTCTTGCTGGCCGCGCGGGCATCGAAGATGGCGCGCCATTCGGCGGCGCTGGTCTTCTTGAGCTGGTCGAAGGTGTTGTCGGTCAGCAGGAACACGCCGTTGCAGGTGGGGCAGGTGTAGTGCAGTTCCTCGATGCTGAAGCGCGCGCCGCAGCCCAGGCAGACGTATTCCATGTGGCCGCGATACTTTGGGAAAGCGGTGGCGGGGCAGGTGCTGGTGGACATGCGGAAGTCTCCTTAAGGTATCTTGTGGCGCGCTAGGCGGCCGGACTGATGATCTGTGCGACGCTCATGACGATGATGACGGCCCCGGTGGCGGCCTTGCCCACAAGGCCCAGGCTGCGGCCCCAGAAGGCACCCCAGGCGGCTTGCGCGGCCTTGCGGGCCGATTCCTGGCGCAAGCGCTCCACCGCGAAGCAGCCCACCCAGGCCCCGAAAAGCGCCCCGGCGATGCTGCCCAGGCCCAGGCCGAAGGGCGCGCCCAGGATGGCTCCAGCTATGGAGCCCACGATGCCGCCGAAATTGCCCGCCCCGCTGGCCCCGCCGCGCTTGCCGCCAATGAGCTGGGCCGCGAACTCGATGGCCTCGCCCACAAGGGCCAGGAGGCCCATGTAGCCCACGAAGGTCCAGGTCATGCGGCCTTCCGGCCCGAGCCAGACGAACAGGGCCAAAACGCCCAGCATGAGCCAGTTGCCCGGCAGGGACAACAGGTTGAGCCAGAGCAGGGCGAAGAGGACCAGGCCGAGGCCCAGTCCCAGAAACAGGCTTAAGGCAGGGCTCATTCCTTGCCGCGAAGGTCCACCACGCGCACGGCCTTGCCCTCGCTCTTGGGGATGGAGTCGTGCTGCACCAGCTCCACGCGCGGGGTGACCAGGATCTCATCGCGCAGGCGGGCGGCGATCTTCTTCTGCAGCGCGGTCAGAACGCGCATGTCCTCGACGAAGTAGTCGTCCTTGATCTCCACCTTCACGCGCAGCTGGTCCATCTCGCCCTCCTTGAAGAGCTCGATGACGTAGTTCTGCGCCACCTCGGGCAGGCTCATGAGGGCCTGCTCCACCTGCATGGGGTAGATGTTGCAGCCCTTGATGATGAGCATGTCGTCGGCGCGGCCGGTGATGCGGTCGAGCCTTCTGTGCGTGCGGCCGCAGGCGCAGTCGCCGGGGATGAAGCGGGTCAGGTCGCGGGTGCGGTAGCGCAGAATGGGCATGCCGTCGCGGCACAGGGTGGTCATGACCAGTTCGCCCACTTCGCCCTCGGCCGCGTCCTCGCCGGTCTCGGGGTTGATGATCTCCACGATGTAGGCGTCTTCCCACACGTGCATGCCTGCCTGCTTCTCGCACTCGAACGCCACGCCGGGGCCGTTCATCTCGGTCAGCCCGTAGGAATTGAAGGCTTTGAGGCCCAGGAGTTCCTGGATGCGCTGGCGGGCTTCCTCGGTGTGCGGCTCCGCGCCGATGAGCGCGAAACGCCAGTCGAGGCTCTTGGGATCGATGCCTTCGTGGTGCAGGAAGCTGGCGAAGTGCAGGGCGTAGGAGGGGATGATGTGCACCCCGTCCACGCGGAAGTCTCGCAGCAGCTTCAGCTGGCGCTTGGAGTTGCCCGCGCCGGCCGGAACGGTGAGCATCCCTAGGCGCTCCGCGCCGTAGTGGATGCCGAGCCCGCCGGTGAACAGGCCGTAGCCGCTCATGTTCTGGAACACGTCGCCCTTGCGCAGGCCCACGGCGTACATGCAGCGCGCAACGAGCCCGGCCCAGGAGTCGATGTCGTTCTGGGTGTAGAAGATCGCGGTGGGCGTGCCCGTGGTGCCGGAGGAGGCATGCAGGCGCACATACTGGTCCATGGGCTGGCAGAGCAGGCCATAGGGGTAGTTGCCGCGCAGGTCGTCCTTGGTGGTGAAGGGGATCTTCTTGATGTCAGCCGGCGAGTTGAAGTCGTCCGGGGTGAGGCCGAGGGCGCCGAGGCGGCCGGAATAGAACGGGGAGCGCAGACAGGTGGCGATGGTGCGCTTCAGGCGCTCGGTCTGCAATTTCTCCAGGGATTCGCGGGCCAGGGCCTCTGCGGCTTCGTAGTACATCTCTCCCCCTCGTGAAGCGGTTCTGGTGGTCGTGGTGGGCTTGCGGCTAGCTGGACGTGAAGTACTCCGAAGGATACGCCATTGTGTTGAGATTTTCAAACCGGCTGTACTGCTTCTTGAAGAAGAGCTCCACCTCGCCCACGGGGCCGTTTCTTTGCTTGCCGATGATGATCTCGGCCACCCCGGCCTTGGGGTTGCCTTCTTTTTTGTTATACACTTCGTCGCGGTAGATGAACATGATCACGTCGGCGTCCTGCTCGATAGCGCCGGATTCGCGCAAGTCGGAGAGCATGGGGCGCTTGTCGCCGCGTTCCTCCACCTTGCGGTTGAGCTGCGAGAGCGCGATGACCGGGATGTTCAGCTCCTTGGCCAGGGCCTTCAAATTTCGAGAAATATCGGAAATTTCCTGCTCGCGGGAGTCGATGTCGCGGCTGGCGCGCATGAGCTGGAGGTAGTCGACCACCACCAAGCCAAGGTTGTGCTCGCTCTTCAAGCGCCTGCAGCGGGCGCGCAGCTCCATGGTGGAGAGCGCCGCCGTGTCGTCCACGAAGATGGGCGCGGTGGAGATGATGTTGGCCGCGTCGTAGAGCTTGGCCCAGTCCTGGTCGTCGATGCTGCCGCGGCGCAGATTGGTCTGGTCCACGCGGCCCTGGCAGCACAACAGACGCATCATGATCTGGTCCATGGACATTTCCAGCGAGAACACCGCCGTGGGCACCTGCACCTCGCCCTTGGTGGCGGCGTTCAGCGCCAGGTTGAGCGCGAACGCGGTCTTGCCCATGCTGGGACGGGCCGCCACGATGATGAGGTCGGAGTTCTGCAGGCCCGCGGTCATCTCGTCCAGCTTCTCGTAGCCGGTGGTGATGCCCGTGACCAGCGCCTGCCGGCCCACGCGCTTCTCAAGTTCCTTGAACACGCGGTCCACCAGTTCCTTGCCGGTGTGGACCGTGGTCTTGGAGCGCACGTCGGAAATCTTGAAGATGGACTGCTCGCTCTGGTCGAGCAGGCCTTCCACGTCCTGGGAGTCGTAGCAGTTGCCGATGATTTCGCTGGCGGCCTCGATGAGGCGGCGGGCCACGGCCTTGTCACGCACGATGCCCGCGTGGAAGAGGGCGTTGGCCGCGCTGACCGGGGAGCTGGCGAGCTCGGCCAGGTACACCGCGCCGCCTATGGAATCCAGCGCCTGGCTCTGGTTCAGGTACTCGGTGACGGTGATGAGGTCGATGGGCGCGTTGCGCGAGTAGAGGTCCTCAAAGGACCGGAAGATCAGCTTGTGCGCGGGGGAGTAGAAATCGTCGGAGCGCACCACGTCCACAAGGGAGTGAAAGAGCGTGTTGCGCAGAAAAACCCCCCCGAGAACCGCCTGTTCGGCTTCAAGGTTCTGGGGGGGGACATTCCGTGAGAGAGCGGCGGAGGCCCGTTCAAGGGCCTCCGCGCCATCATCTCGGGAGTCGCCCGGGCTACGCCTCGGGCTGCTGTTCGGGTTCGACTTCCTGCTGGCCATGCTTGATCACGCGGAGTTTGAGTTCGCCGGTGACGCCGGGGTGCAGGTGCACTTCGACAGTGAACTCGCCCAGGGCGCGGATGGCCTCGGGCAGTTCGATCTTACGGCGGTCGAGGTCGATACCCTGCTCAGCCAACGCATCGGCAATGTTCTGAGCGGTGACGGAGCCGTACATCTTGTCGCCTTCGCCCACGCGCACCGTGATGACCACGTTGGCGGCGGCGATCTTGGCGGACAGATCGGTGGCAGCGGCGCGCAGACCGTCGGCCTGGGCGGCCAGCTTTTTGCGCTCCAGTTCAAATTGTTTCAGATTGGCGTCAGTGGCCTGCATGGCAAGACCCTGAGGAATCAAGTAGTTCCGCCCAAAGCCGGGCTTGACCGCGACGATGTCCCCCAGGCGCCCCAGGGTGTCAACGTCGGCGCGCAAGATGAGTTTCATGTCATGCCCTCCTAGACGGTCTTCTTCTTGACGTCCGTGCTATGCACGGTGGTGTAGAACAACAAGGCCATCTGCCGGGCGCGCTTGATCTCGGTGGTCAGGCTGCGCTGATGCTTGGCGCAGGTACCGGTGATGCGGCGGGCGATGATCTTACCACGCTCGGTGATGTAGTCGCGCAGGATGTCCGGGCGCTTGTAGTCGAGCGGCAGGTTCTTGTCCGCGCAGAAGCGGCAGAACTTTCTTTTGGGGGTGAATTTCTTGCGGAACGCCATGGTCTAGGCCTCCTCAGTGCTGGGCGCGGCGGCAGGCGCTTCGTCCAGGCGGACAGTGACGAACTTGAACAGGCCGTCGGTGATGCGGATGTTGCGCTCAAGCTCGGCCACAACGGCGCCGGGGGCGGTGTAGTCGAGGCGCACGTAGTGGCCGCGGGTCAGTTTGCGGACCGGGTAGGCCAGGGTGCGGATGCCCCAGTCGTCGACGAGGCCGATGACGCCCCCGTCGCGCTCGATGATTCCGGTGAGGTTGCCCAGGATCTCCTTGCGGTTCTCCTCGGCCAGCTCCGGACTCATGAGCACAAGAGTCTCGTAGTGATTCAGCATGTGGTGCTCCTTTTGGTCTTTGGCCCTTCCCGCACAGGGGAAGAGCAAGGTAGAGGGGTGCTCTTACTTGCTAGAGCGCCCTCTGTCAAGCGTCATCGGATTTCTTGCAGTTCTCGGACTTCTCCCAGAGGTCCGGCGGGCGCGGCATTCAGCCCCGCAGGCCGAACTTCGGCAGCACCTTGCCCACGAACACGTAGGCCACGGCGGCGACGGTGAGCAGGAAGCCTATGTTTTCCCACATGCTCGCCCCCTTACTGGAGTTTGTCCTCAGGTTTCGCGTTCTCCTTCCGGTCCTTTTCCGCGTCCTGAGGCGGCGGCGTCCAGCCGCACTGCTTCTTGGGGCCTCAGCCCGCGCCGGGAATCAGCCGGGACATGGCCACCCAGCCCACCACTACGGCAAGAAGAATCCAGATGCTCGAGTCCATAAGTCCTCCGGCCAAAGGCCGCGGTGCACGCGGGATTACACGCCCAGATCGCGTCCGGTGAGCAGGCGGTAGGCCTCCAGATACTTGGCGCGGGTCCGGTCGATGATCTCCTGCGGAATTTTGGGCGCCGGCGGGCGCTTGTCGAACTTGATCTCTTCCAGCCAGTCGCGCAGGAACTGCTTGTCGAAGCTCTGCTGGCCGCGGCCAGGCGCATAGTCGCTCATGGGCCAGAAGCGCGAGGAATCCGGGGTCAGCACCTCGTCGATGACGATGAGCTTGTCCTTGCCGCCCTCGGTGACGGTGCCGAACTCGAACTTGGTGTCAGCGATGATGATGCCGCGCTTTTCAGCGTAGTCGCGCGCGCCGGAGTAGATGCCCAGCGCCAGCTCCTGCGCCTTGCCGGCCAGCTCCGCGCCGGTGATGCGCATGGCTTCCTCGACGGAAATGTTCTCGTCGTGCTGGCCCAGTTCGGCCTTGGTGGAAGGGGTGAACAGGGGCTTTTCCAGCTTGTCGCTCTCGCGCAGACCTTCCGGCAGCTTGTGGCCGCACACGCTGCCGGTCTTCAGGTAGTCCTTCCAGCCGGAGCCGGTGATGTACCCGCGCACGATGCACTCGATGGCCAGGGGCTTGGCGCGGCGCACAAGCACGGCGCGGCCTTCCAGCATGCCCGCATGCGGGGCCAGAACTTTCGGGAAGTCCTTCACGTCCGTGGCCAGCAGGTGGTTCTGCACCTGGTCCTTGAACATCTCCATCCAGAACAGGGTGATCTGATTGAGCACCACGCCCTTGTGCGGGATGGGGTCGTCCATGATCACGTCAAAGGCCGAGATGCGGTCCGTGGTGACGATGAGCAAGGAGTCCGGCCCGGCTTCGTAGATGTCGCGCACCTTGCCGCGCGAGAGCAGCGGAAGTTCCTTGATGTCCGTGGTGGTGACGCATTCCATAAATATCTCCGTAAGGTGCGGTTATTTGGTGTTCTTTTCCAGGCGGACTTCCACGCTGCGGGCGTGGGCCTCCAGGCCTTCCAGGCGCGCCAGGCGGGCGATCTTGCCGCCGTTGCGCGTGATGTAGTCCTTGGACGTGGCGATGATGCTGGACTTCTTGCAGAAGCTCTGCACCGACAGGGCAGAGGAGAAGCGCGCGGTGCCCAGGGTGGGCAGCACGTGGTTCGGTCCCGCGAAGTAGTCGCCCACGGGCTCCGGGCAGTGATGGCCCAGGAAGATGGCCCCGGCATTGCGGATCTTGCCCAGAAGCGCGAAGGGCTCGTCCACGGCAAGTTCCAGGTGCTCCGGCGCGATGCGGTTCACCAGGGCGATGCCGTCATCAAGGCTGTCCACCAGCAGCACTCCGCCCCAGTCCTTGAGGGCGCGGGCGGCCAGGTCGCGGCGGGGCAGCTTGGCCAGCTGCTTGTCCAGGGCCTTGTGGATGCCTTCCGCCAGCTTAGCCGAAGGCGTGATGCACAGGGAGGCGGCCAGGGGGTCGTGCTCCGCCTGGGAGAGCATGTCCGCCGCGATGTAGTCCGCGTCGGCGCTGTCATCGGCCAGGATGGTGATCTCGCTCGGCCCGGCGATCATGTCGATGCCGACCTCGCCCACCAGGATGGCCTTGGCCGTGGCCACGTAGATGTTGCCCGGCCCGGCGATGACATCCACCGGGCGGATGCTCTTGGTGCCGTAGGCCAGGGCGGCGATGCCCCAGGCGCTGCCCGCGCGGTGGACCTCGGTGAGGCCGAGCAGGGCGGCTGTGGCCAAAATGTAGGGGTTCAGGGTCGAGTCCTTGCGCGGGGGCGAAATGACGGCGATGTCCGTTACGCCTGCCACCTGGGCGGGCACGGCGTTCATGATCAGGCTCGAGATGAGCGGGGTCTCGCCGCCCTGGCCGCCGGGCACGTACAGGCCCACGCGGTCCACCGGGCGCACCATCTGGCCCAGCACCGTGCCGTCCGGGCTGGTGGTGAACCAGGACTGTTCGGCCTGGCGCGCGTGGAAGTCCCGCACGTGTGCGATGGCTTCGCGCAGGATGTCCAGGTCGGGCGCGGGCACGCTCTTGAGCGCGGACGCGATGTCCTTGGCCGGCACCTGGAAGCGGTCGGGCAGCTTTGGGGCGTCGAATTTGCGGGTATAGGCGCGCAGGGCCTTGTCGCCGTCCTTCTTCACGGCGGCGAGGATGGCGCGCACGGATGCGCTGATGTCGTTGCCGGGATCCTTGCGGCCGGAAAGCCAGCTGAGGAGTCCTTCGGCGTTGAGTTCGGCGGGAACGCGGACGATGCGGCAGGGCATGTTTGAACCTCTGGCTGCGGGATGTGTGCTGATTCTGCGAGCCACTGATGCTAGCGGAAGCACCACCAAAAGTCGAGGCCGGCTTCCGCCGGGAGGCGGAAAGGAAAAGGGCCAGGGCATGTGCCCCGGCCCCTTGAGTGGCGGTGATTCCGGGCTTTGGGCCTAGAAGAAGTAGTTCAGGCCGACGCCGATCTTGGCCGCGTCGCCGCTGCTGTTGGAGCGGCGGATGTTGGCGGCGGTGCTGACGGCGGTGGAGCCCCAGGTGTTGATGTCGAAATTGGACTTGATGTAGCCCAGGTACCGGTAGGCGGTCAGCTCGTCGTAGATCTTGTAGCGGTTGTACAGGTCGGCCTCCCACAAGGAGTCCTTGGTGGTGAGGAAGCCGGCGTAGTTCACGCCGCGGATGTTCACGCTGTTGCGCAGGAACTCCGGATCGTTGGTGCCGCGAGCGTACAACAAGGTGAAGTCGTGGGAGAACTTGTCGAAGAAGCTCATGTTCTTGAGGGTGAGGCCGCCGGTCCAGTAGCCCAGGGTGAACAGGGTGTAGCCAGCGGAGTAGTTGAGCGAGCCAGCAAGCTCCAGGCGCTCGCCGAAGAACATGGAGCCGACGCCCGGCGACCAGTTCTGGGGCACGCCCACCACGGGCATGCGGCCGGAGCGGTCGGTGTTGCGGCCGGTTTCACCGGAGGAGTACACGAAGAAGGCTTCCGGAGTCATGTTGGACAGCCCGGTGTAGTCGACGGCAACATCGGCCAGCCAGCCAGCGCGGCCGCCCTGCTTGGTGTTGTTGAAATAGTTGCTGTAGGTGGCCTTGCCGTAGTCGAAGTCGGCCATGACCTTGAGGGGCAGTTCCTCGGGCGTCATGCTGAAGGCGGCGCCGCCCCAGTAAGCGCGGGCACCCTGGCCGGCGGCGCTGTTGGGGCCGGTCAAGCCCAGCAGCGTGGCGGAGGTCAGGTTGGTGTTGCGGCCGGCGGCCTGGCCGCCAGCGTACATGAACATGCCGAAGGGCGTGATGCTCATGGTCTTGGTCTTCATCGGCACCGAGGCGAACACCAGGTCGGCGGAGGTGCCGCCGCCGTTGATGGTGGAGGTGGAGCCGAAGTTGTTGCTATCGGTCGGGCGGGCGTAACCAGCAGTCAGGCTCACAGCGTCTGTAAGGGGAGTGCTGACGACAAAGGCGCCGGCCTGGTCATCGAAAATCGGGCTGCCGCCGCCGAAGGCCGCGGGCAGGGTGACGATCTGGAAGCCGGCCTTGATGTTGGTCAGGGTGTTGGGCCACTTGTACTCGATGAAGCCCTGGCGCAGCATGATGTTGCCGTTGCCGGAACCGTTGGCGCCGCCAGCGGTGGAGTTCGGGGTGCGGCCGGAGCTGATCTGGTAGAGGCCATTGCCCCAGTTGTTGGTGCCGATCTGGGTATCGAGCACGCCGCGCAGGTTCTCGTTCGCGGTGAAGACGAAGGCCGTGCGCAGCTTCTCTTCAATGGAGAAGTGATTGTCCTGCCCGGCATTGAAATTCCAGTTCTGGCGGCTTACCGCTTCAATCCACCAGTAGCCGCGCGCAGTGACTTCGGCGGCCTGGGCTCCCGCGGCCATGAGCAGAACCAACATTGTCGCTGCAACCAACAACTTGAATCGTGACATGCGTAAACACCCCTTCTTCCGGATATTTTAAACGAAATGTAAGTAAACACTCCTAACCGGATTACCGAGGAAAATCAAGCCGAAAATGCAGCGCCACCGGTTGCTTTGGGCAAAACAAAGGGGCCGAGACTTTCGTCTCGGCCCCGGGAAGCGTCAGGTGGTCGTGGGCAACTAGAAGCTGTAGGTCAGGCCCATGGCAATGCGGTAAGCATTGCTGTTCAGCAGGTCGTTGTTGCCGTAGTTGGCGTTAACCGTACGCCAGGTGTCCTTGTCGAAGTTGGCGTTGATGTAGCCAAGGTCGAGCTGCAGGGACAGTTCGTCGTAGATCTTGTACTTGTTCTGCAGGTCAACTTCAAACAGGCTGTCCTTGTCGGTCAGAACAACACCGTAGCCGGCGGCGACGCCAGCGGCGCGGCGGGAGGCCATGATGGAGTTGTGATCGTTGGTGCCCTTGGCGTACATCAGGTTCACGGTGTGGGTGAAGCCGTCAAACACCTTGATGTCCTTCAGCGCGAGGCCGGTGGCCCAGAAGCCCATGCTGTTGCGGACGTAGGAGTTGGCGCCACCAGCAGAGGTGGTGTTGTAGCCGGTGATCATGTTGCGGTCGGCGAAGAAGAACGAGTTGTTGATGGTCCAGCTCTGGGGGTTGCCCATGACCGGCATGCGGCCGTCCTTGTTCGCGTTGGTGCCACCGATGCCGGAAGAGTACACGTAGTACACTTCGGGGGTCATCATGGACAGACCGGTGTAGTCGACAGCGATGTCGCCCAACCAGCCCTGACGGCCGCCGTCATCGGAGTTCTGCAGGGTGTAGTTGCTGTAGGTGGCCTTACCATAGTTGATGTCGGCCATCACCTTGAAGGGCTCGAAAGCGGTCATGGTGAAGGCAGCGCCACCCCAGTAGCCGCGCACGCCAACGGAGCTGTTGGCGCCAGCGCTACCGAAGCCGTTCTGGCTGGTGGCACCGGTGAAGGCGCCAGCGGCATTGCTGCCGGCGTACATGAAGGCGCCGAAGGGAACGATGCTGAAGCCCTTGAAGTAGTCAACGGGCACGGCGACGAAGCCGACGTCAGCAGAGGAACCCTTGCCGGTGGTGATGGAGGAAGTGGAGCCGAAGTTGTTGCCGTCGTAAGGACGAGCATAACCGGCCAGCAGCTTCACACCGTCAACGACGGGGGTGCTGACAACAGCGGCCGCAACCTGGTCGTCCAGGATGGCGCTGCCGCCGCCGAAGGCCGCGGGCAGACCCAGGGTCTGGAAGCCGACCTTGAAGTTAACCGGGGTGCTGGGCCACTTGAAGTCGATGTAGCCCTGGCGCAGCATGATGTTGCCGTTGCCAGCGCTGTTGGAACCAGTGGCGGTGCTGTTCGGGGTGCGGCCAGCGCTGACCTGGTACAGGCCATTGCCCCAAGAGTTGGAGCCGATCTGGGTGTCGAGGACGGCTTTCAGGTTCTCGTTGGCGATGAACTGGAAGGCCGTACGCATCCGCTGTTCAATGCGGAAGCTCTGGTCTTTGGCCATGGACTCGAAGTTCATGGAGTTGTTCCAATACGCGTCGATCTGCCACTTGCCGGTAGCCTTGATGTCGGCCGCCTGGGCGATGCCGGCGATGCTCAGAACGAGCAGCGCCACAACGCCGAAAAAGCTCATCTTTTTCATTGTTTCCTTCCCTCTTTTGCGGTTGTGAAAACCACCCTGACGCATACTTACGAGTCCTATTTACTCGAGGAAAGCAAAGGTATGCAAGTGGAAAATTGACTTTGGTTCAAATTTTTTTATCGTGCATTTTTTTATACTCGTGTCCGTTGGGTTACAAAAATGAATGGAGGCCCTTGGGGGGCCTTCATGTGGTGTGGGCGCAGAAGCCGAAAAAAAAGGCCAGCGCATTGCTGCGCTGGCCCCGTGGCTCAGGCTCGAAAGTGGGTCTTAGAAGCTGTAGTTGAGCATCAGGACGGCCTTGTAGGCGTCCTTGTCCAGCTTGGTGCGATCGATACCGGAGTTGGCCCAAACGTCCTTGTCGAAGTTGGCAGCGATGTAGCCAAGTTCGAGGCCGAGGGACAGCTCTTCGTAGATCTGGTACTTGCTGTTCACGTCAACTTCAAACAGGGAGTCCTTGGTGGTCAGGAGGTTGCCGTAGCTGTTGGTGTTGGCCATGGTGGCAACTTCCTTGGCGTTGGTACCCTTGAAGTAGATGAAGTGAACGGTGTGGCTCAGCTTGTCGATGAGCTTGATGTCCTTCAGGGACAGGCCAGCAGCCCAGAAGCCCAG
>CAYUOW010000049.1:0-6285 GCA_964446455.1 uncultured Desulfocurvus sp. | reverse complement strand
GTGCTGTTGGGGTTGCCCTGAGCAAGGGTGCTGCCGGAGGTGGTGTAGGAGCTGTTCAGGCTGTCGCCACCCTGCATCCAGAAGGTGCCGTACGACCAGTTCTCAGCGGCGAGAACGGGCATGCGCTCGGACTTGTTGCCGTCCTTGTTCTCACCAGAGGAGTAGGCGAAGAACAGTTCGGGGGTCATCATGGACAGGCCGGTGTAGTCAACGGCGATGTCGGCAAGCCAGCCACCGCGGCCGGATTCCTGACGGGCAGCGCCGTTGTAGGTGGCCTTACCGAAGTTGACGTCGGCCATGACCTTGAAGGGGTCAAGAGCGGTCATGGTGAAGGCAGCGCCACCCCAGTAAGCACGGGTGCCGTAAGCGGTGCCGGTGTTGGGGGAAGCGAGGCCACCCAGCATGTTGGCGCCCACGCCAGCGCCGCCGGTGTTGGCACCAGCGTAACCGTAAGCGAAGAAGGGCTGCACCTTGAAGCCGGTGAAGTCCAGGTTCGAGTACAGGAACGCGGCGTCGGTGGAGGTGCCGGCGTAGTTGCGGGAAGAGGTGGAGCCGAAGTTGTTGGCGTCGTAGGGACGAACGTAGCCACCAACCAGGGAGACGTTGTCGGTGACGGGCACGATGGCGGCGGCGCCGGCAACGTGTTCGTCGAGGATGGCGCTACCCGCGCCGAAGGCGGAGGGCAGGGTCAGGCTCTGGTAGCCGACGAGGAAGTTGACCTTGGTGTTGGGCCACTTGAAGTCAACATAGCCCTTGCGCAGGATCAGGTTGCCGTTGCCAGCAGCCAGGGCGCCAGTGGCGGTGGTGTTCGGGGTGCGGCCGGCGCTGATCTGGTACAGGCCATTGCCCCAAGAGTTGGTGCCGATCTGGGTCTCGAGCACGCCTTTCAGGTTCTCGTTGGCGATGAACTGGAAAGCGGTGCGCATGCGCTGACCGATGGAGAAGGTGTTGTCGTCAGCGTTGGTGTTGGCATTGAAGTCGTTCTGGCTGCGCATGGCGGCGTCGACCTGCCAAGAACCGGTGGCTTTGATGGTGGCAGCGTTGGCGCTGGTGGCACCCATGACCAGACCGGCCAGGAGCACCAGAGACAGTGCGATTCTCTTTTTCATGTTTCCTTCCTTTGCTTAAACGTTGCGAGCGAGCCTGTGCCACTTGTTTACGGAGATTTTCTAGCTTCGTTTTTCTTTGTTTGCAAGGGCTGAAAGGGGGGAAATCGGCATTTAGTCAAAAAAATTTTACCGTTCAATTTTTTTTCTTTGCCGCGGCGGCACGCTTTGAGTAGCCTGAAGCAGGCCCAGCCGCCACGGGTCTGTAACGTCGGCGTCACCATCATGACATGGAGCCCAATGAATTTTCAGGCAAAAAACTATCCGGACGCGCCTGGCGTGTACCTCATGAAGGATGCCACGGGCCGGATCATCTATGTCGGCAAGGCGATCAGCCTGCGCAAGCGCCTGAGCTCCTATTTCCGCGTCAGCGCCGATCACGGCCCGAAGACCAGGGCGCTGGTCGCCAAGATCGCGCACATCGACTTCCTGCTCGTCTCCACCGAAAAGGAAGCCCTGCTGCTTGAGGAAAGCCTCATCAAGCAGCACCGGCCGCGCTACAACATCGTGCTGCGCGACGACAAGCGCTCCCTGCTGTTCCGCCTGGACAAGGCCTCGGACTTCCCGCGCCTGACCATGACGCGCAACGTGGTGCGCGACGGCTCCGTGTACTTCGGCCCCTTTGCCTCGGCCTCGGCCGCGCGGGCCACGCAGAAGCTCGTGGGACTCATCTTCCGCCTGCGCAAATGCTCGGACAAGATGTTCAAGAACCGCGTGCGGCCCTGCCTCTACTATCAACTGGGGCAGTGCCTGGCCCCGTGCGTGCTCCCCGTGGACCGCGCCATGTATCACGGCCTCGTGTCCCAGGTGGAGCAGTTCCTGTCTGGGCGCTCGCGCTCCCTGGTGCGCGAGCTTGAACGCCAGATGGACGCGGCCGCCCATGACCTGCGCTACGAGCAGGCCGCCCTGTTGCGCGATCAGATCAAGGCCATTGAGGCCACGCTGGAAAGCCAGGCCTCGGTGCTGCGCGATTCCCTGGACCGCGACATCATCAGCGTGGTCCAACTGGCCGAGGAAGGCCTGGGCGTTGGCGTGCTCTTTGTGCGCGGGGGCAAGCTGCTGGAGCAGAAGACCTACCACTGGCCCGGGCTCGGAGCTGCCGAGGCCACCGATGCGCTGGAGAGCTTCCTGGCGCAGTTCTATGGTTCGCAACGCTACATTCCCGGCCGGGTGGTGCTCTCGCATCCTCCGGAAAGCTCCTCCCTGGCCGAGGTGCTGGCCGAGCGCCGGGGCGGCCCCTGCCGCCTGGGCCCGCCGCGCGGGCCGGACGAGCGCCGCCTCATGGACATGGCGGCCAACCTGGCGCGCACCGCCCACAGGAAGGACGGCGCCCAGGACGTGGCCTCGGTGCTGGAGCAGGCCCTGGGCCTGCCGGCCCCGCCGGTGCGCGTGGAGTGCGTGGATATTTCCCACCTGGGCGGCAGCGGCGTGCGCGCCGGTCTGGTGGTGTTCGAGAACGGGCAGGAGCGCAAGGAGGACTACCGCACCTACGCCCTGCCCGCGGCGGAGGGCACGGGCGACGACTACGCGGCCCTGGCCCAGTGGGCGGAACGCCGCGCCGAATCCGGCCCACCCTGGCCGGATCTCCTGCTCATCGACGGCGGGCGCGGCCAGCTTGCGGCGGTGGTTGCGGCGCTGGCCCAGGCCCTGCCCGACGGTGTCATAGAGTGCGCGTCCATAGCCAAGGGGCCCAGCCGCCGCGCGGGCGAGCTGGAGGACCGCGTGTTCCGCCCGGGCAGGCGCAATCCCGTGGCACTCAAGTCCGGCAGCCCCGCCCTGCTGTTTTTGCAGCGTGTGCGCGACGCGGCCCACCGCTTCGTCATCGGGCGGGGCAGGGCGGCCACACGCAAGCGTTCCCTCACGGGCGAGCTTGTCAGCCTGCCGGGCGTGGGGCCCAAGACCGTGCGGCTGCTCTTTGATCATTTCGGCAGTATCGCGGCCATCAAGGCTGCGGATGCGCAAGCCCTGGCCCAGGTGCCCGGCCTGGGCGCCAGGCGCGCGGAAAAACTCCGCCAGGCCCTGGACGCCCTTGCGGCGGGCGGCGGGATGGCGTCGTAGGCCGGCGGCTGCCGCCTCGGCCGTCCTATATAATAAGGAGAGGGCGCGGACGCCCGGAGCTTACTCCACGTCCACCGTGGCGCCGGGCTGAACCTCCACCAGCTTCGTGGCCGGGGCGTGCTCCTTGAGTGCCGCGGCAAAGGCGTCGGTGTTCTGCGCCAGGATGGGGAAGGTGCCCCAGTGCATGGGCGCCACATTCCGGCAGCCCAAAAACGAGCAGGCCACGGCCGCCTCGTTGGCGTCCATGGTGAACCAGCCGCCGATGGGCAGGATGGCCAGGTCGATGTCGAAGAAGCGGCGGAACAGCTTCATGTCCGAGAACAGCGCCGTATCGCCGGAGTGGTAGGCGCAGTAGCCGCCGGGGAAGGTCATGATGTAGCCCGCGGGCACGCCCGTGGGCGAGGAGTGCACCGCCTGGACCATCTTCACGCGCACGCCAGCGGCTTCCACCGTGCCTCCCAGGTTCATGCCCAGGATCTGCCCGGCGGGCACGCCCAGCTCCTGCATCTTGGCCGCCAGGTCGAAGATGCACACCAGCTTCGCGCCGGAGGACTTGCAGATGACCACGGCCTGGCCCAGATGGTCGCCATGGTCGTGGGTGACGAGCACCGCGTCCACCTTGCCCGCGTCCTGCCAGCCGCCCGGGGCCTTGGGGTTGCCCTCGAAAAACGGGTCGATGAGCACCCGCACGCCGTCCGCCTCAAGCAGGAAATTGGAATGACCGAACCAGGTGAGCTTCATGGCCGTGTCCTCCTTTATTCTCCCCAGCGCTTGAACAGGTTGTGGCCGATGTCCAGCTGGTCGAGCACGCGCCCGGCCAGGTGGTTCACCAGATCCTCAATGGTCTTGGGCTTGTGGTAGAAGCCCGGGCTGGCCGGAACGATGTCCGCGCCCGCCTCCTTGGCCGCAAGCATGTTCTTGATGTGGATGAGGCTGAGCGGCGTTTCGCGCGTCACAAGCACCAGGCGCTTGCCTTCCTTCAGGGTCACGTCCGCCGCGCGGTGGATGAGATTGGTGCCCAGGCCGTGGGCGATGGCCCCCAGGCTGGCCATGGAGCAGGGGCAGACGATCATGCCCGCGTGCCGCCAGGAGCCGCTGGCCGGACCGGCCGCGATGTCCTTCTCCGAGTAGGTGGTGTTCGCCAGGGCGATGAGTTCTTCAGGCTTGAAGTCCGCCTCAAGGGCGATGACCTTCTTGGCCGCCTCGGACAGGATCAGGTGCAGTTCCACGCCCTCGCTCAAGCTCAAGGCGCGGGCCATGGCCATGGCGTACTGCGGGCCGCTGGCCCCGGTGACGGCGAGAATGATGCGTTGTATGGTCATATTCCCCTTCCGCCGGATCTTCAGTTTCCGGCTCCTTTCAGCCTATGAGAACTCCGCCTGATTTGCAATGCGTGAAGGACATTGTGCCGCCGCATGGCGGGGCTCCCTTGCGCTATTGCCAGAACCCGGCCTGCCGGCACTTCCCTTTGACCAGGGGATTCTCATTGCCCTGGATGGCCTCAATGCGTTGCGCGCGCGTGCATTCCCACTGGTCCACCGGGTACATCTCGTCCCAGGCGTCCATGAGCTGCTCCTGCTGGCGGCTCAATTCAAAACGCGGGTAGGCCCAGGCCATGTACTTGGTGCTGCGGGCGATGGTGCCCCGCGCGTATTCCGGCGGCTCGGCCTTGTTGCCCTCGATCTTCATGGCGCAGGAACCGAAGGTGCTCGGAACCCCAGGCAGCATCGCGTAATTATAGTTGCTGCGCATGGCGTTCACCGCGCCGATGGCCGGGTACAGGTTGTACAGGTCCGCCTGCATGAGCCGGAACTCCCTGCTCACCCGCTCGGCACATTTCCTGCCCTTGAACGGCCCGCGCTTGTCCTGGCACTCCGGCGCGCCGTCGCGCCACTCCGCAAACGTGCGACCGAAATTCTCCGCAGGAACCACATGCTCCCACTCGATGCGCTCCACGCGGGCCTTGTGCTTGGGCGTCTTGAAGCCCGCGGGCAGGATGACCGCGCCGTTCTCGTCGTACGACGCCCGGCAGTACAGGGTGACGCGGTGGTCGAAGTACACGCGCTTGTCCAGGGTCCGCTTGGCGTCCTGGAAGGAGTCCTCGCGCGTGTTGCCCCGGGGCTGTTCGGTCTGCCGGGCGACTTTCTTGGCTTCGCGCTCGGTCTTGTCCGCGTCGCCGCAGGACAGCAGCGCCAGGGCCAGCAGGGCGCAGGCCAGCAGCATGGCGAGGCGTTTCGCGGCGCTGACGGCTGGAAGTCGGGTCATGAGGTCTCCTGCTGGGGGAAGTGGGGGAGAGGGGAGAGGGAAGCGGGGAAGAAGAATGCCTCCGGCGGCCAGGGGGTATGCACCCCCTGGACCCGCAGGCCAGCGTTCCGGGGCAAGGCCCCGGAACGCTGGAGCAGGTCAAGTCAGGCCAGGTCAGGTCTTGGCGGCAGGGGCTGGTGCCGTGCTGAGACGGGGTTGCCCCCACCCCTAATGGGATCCCAAAGGGCGAATGCCCTTTGGCCCCCGGAGGGATATTCTCTTACTCTTACAAGCCCAGGTTCTTCCACAGCCCGTCGATCTTGGCCTTAACGCCCTCGTCCATGCGCAGGGTGTCGGGCCATTCGCGGTAGTGTCCGTCCTCCGGGCCCTTCTTGGTGGCATCGATGCCCATCTTGCCGCCGTAGTAGGCGAGCGGCGAGGCGTGGTCGAGGGCATCCAGCGGCCCGTCCAGGATGGCGATGTCGCGCCTGGGGTCCACGTTGTTGCCGATGCGCCAGAGCACCTCGGACACGTTCTGCACGTTGATGTTCTTGTCCACCACCACGATGATCTTGGTGAACATCATCTGGCCCATGCCCCACAGGGCATACATGACCTTTCTCGCCTGGCCGGGGTAGCGCTTGTCGATGGAGACGAAGCACAGGTTGTGGAACACGCCTTCGAGGGGCAGGTTCATGTCCACCACCTCGGGCAGCTGCTTCTTGATCAGCGGCAGGAACAGGCGCTCGGTGGCCTTGCCGATGAAGCAGTCCTCCATGGGGGGCGGTCCCACCAGGGTGGCCGGGTAGATGGCGTCGTGCCGGTGGGTGAGGGCGGTGACATGGAACACCGGGTAGTCGTCGGCCAGGGAGTAGTA
>CAYUOW010000048.1:3608-19669 GCA_964446455.1 uncultured Desulfocurvus sp. | reverse complement strand
CTGGCGGGCATCCACCTGGCCATCCGCAAGGCCGTGGCCACGGTGAGCAAACCCTTTGAACCCGCGCAGGTGCTGGAGATAGTGGAAAAGACCATCGGCAAGCCCTAGGGCCGCACGGGCCGTTTTCCCCCCTCCCCTTTCGGGGCGGTTTGCGTTACGCTCATTCCAGAGAGCCGGCGCCGCGCCCGAAGGGCGGCAGCACGCGTCAGGAGCGGGCCAGATGGGCATGAACATTCTCCTCGTCGATGACGAAGCCGGCATCCGCAAGGTTGTGGGCATCACCCTGGCCGACATGGGCCACACCGTGCACCTGGCGGCCAACGGAGACGAGGCCCTGGAGGTCTTCCGCCGCGAGCGTCCGCCCGTGGTGCTGACGGACATCCGCATGCCCGGCATGGACGGGCTGGAACTGCTGCGCCGCATCAAAGAGGAAAGCCCGGACACCGAGGTCATCCTGGTCACCGGCCATGGCGACATGGACGTGGCCGTGCAGGGCCTCAAGCTCGACGCCTGCGACTTCATCGCCAAGCCCGCCGGGCCCGAGGTGCTGGAGATCGCCCTCAAGCGCGCGGCCGACAAGATCGCCATGCGCGACCGCATGCGCGAGCACACCGAAAACCTCGAAGCCCTCGTGCGCCAGCAGTCCGAAAAACTGGTGGACCTGGAGCGCCAAAGCGCGGCCAAGGAGGCCGTGGAAGGCCTGACCCAGGCCATGGGCGGCCTGGCCGGCGAGATTGCCGGCGAGTTCGCCATGTTCAACGCGTTGCCCTGCCTCGTGTCCATCCAGGACCGCGACCAGCGCGTGGTCTCCGTGAACAGGCTGTACCGCGAACGCCTGGGCGACCGCGTGGGCCAGCCGGGCTTCGCCATCTACGCCGGGGCCGCCGGGGAAGGGCTCGACAGCCCCGTGGCCCGCACCCTGCGCACCGGACAGGGGCAAAAAAGCCGCGAGGGGCTCTTCGGGCCCGACGAGACCCTGGCCGCCGTCACCGTGCATACCGCGCCCATCAAGAGCCGCGGCGGGCAGGTGGACCTGGTGCTGGAGATCCTCGTGGAGGCCAGCGAGGTGCAGCGCCTGCAGGATGAACTGCACACCACCCGCCAGCGCTACCAGCAGCTCTTCGACGAGGCGCCCTGCTTCATTACCGTGCAGGACCGCCACCTGCGCATCCAGGCCGCCAACCGGCGCTTCCGCCAGGAGTTCGGCGCGGCCGCGGGCAGCCTGTGCTACCAGGCCTACTGCGGCACGGAGCGCCCCTGCTTCGGCTGCCCCACCATCAAGACCTTCGAGGACGGCCAGCCGCACCAGAGCGAGCTCACCGTGCGCGGCAAGGACGGCCAGGTGCGCAACGTCGTCGTCTGGACCGCGCCCATACGGAACTCCCTCGGCGAGATCGAAGGCGTCATGGAGATGGCCACGGACATCACCGAGCTGGCGCGCATGCAGGACCACCTGGCCTCCCTCGGCATGCTCATCGCCTCGCTTTCCCACGGCATCAAGGGCCTGCTCACGGCGCTCGACGGCGGCGTGTACAAGGTCAACGCGGGCTTCCGCTCCGGCAACCAGGAAATGGTCCAGTCCGGCTGGGACAAGGTCACCGGGCTCATCGGGCGCATCAGGGGCATGGTGCTCGACATCCTGTTCTACGCCAAGAAGCGCGAACTGCAGCTGCGCACCATGCAGGCCGCCGAGCTGGCCGCCCAGGTGGCCGAGGCCGTGGCCCCCAAGGCCGAAGGATTGGGCGTGAACCTCGTCGTCGAGATCGCCCCGGACCTGGGCGAATTCGCCGTGGACGAGGTGGTGCTCTCCGCCGCCCTGGTGAACATCCTGGAAAACGCCGTGGACGCCTGCCTGGAGGACAAGACCAAGACCGCCCACGAGGTCGCCTTCCGCGTCCGGCCGGACGCCAGCGGCGTGTTTTTCGAGATCGAGGACAACGGCTGCGGCATGCAGCCCGACACCCTGGCGCGGCTCTTCAGCGTGTTCTTTTCCACCAAGGGCTCGCGCGGCACCGGCCTCGGCCTGTTCATCGCCAAGAAGGCCGTGGACCAGCACGGCGGACGCATTGGCGCCGTGAGCGAACCCGGCCAGGGCTCGACGTTCCGGATCTGGGTGCCCAGGGAACAGTAGGAAAGATGAGAAGCGCAGGGGCGCTGCCCCTGCACCCCGCCAGAGGGCACAAGGCCCTCTGGACTCCCGTTGCCGCCGGATGCCCGCCCGCAAAGCCGGGCAGGACATCCGGCGGAGTGGTTCGTGGCCAGGGCTTCAGGCGGGCAGACGCAGCCCCACAGCCCCCTCCCCCAAAGCAAAGCGCCCGGGCCGAGTGGAACTCGGCCCGGGCGCTTTGCTTTGCCCTGCGGGTCCAGGGGGTGCATACCCCCTGGCGGGGGTCTGGGGGCGGCGCCCCCGGCTTAGTCCTGTTCCTGCGGCTCTATGGGCAGCACGATGTAGAAGTTGTTGCCGAGTTCCGCGGCCTCGTAGCCCACTTCGCCGCCGTGCAGGTCCACCACCTGGCGCACAAAGGCCAGGCCGTGGCCGGTGCCGTGCTCTGTGCCGGTGGTGCTGGCGCGGAAGCCGGGCTGGAACAGCCCGTTGCGCTCGGCCTCGGGCACTGTGGGCCCGGTGGTGAACACGTTCAGCTTCACGCCGGGCCGGCCGGGTCCGAAGGCTTCGGGCAGGATGTCCCAGCCGTAGGCCATGAACTTTTTCTTGCGGCCGTCGGCCGTGGTGACTTCGCGGGTGTACTTCACGGCGTTGGAGAACAGGTTGGCGTACACCTGGGCGATGAGCCCAAGGTCGGCCATGAGTTGCACGGGCTTGTCGGGTATGCCGCCCATGGAAAGGTCCACAGCCACGCCCCGGTCCGACAGGCGCGGACGGAAGCGCTCCACCTGCGGCTCCACCACCTGCTTGCGCAGGTTCACCAGGCGTTTTTCCAGCACGTAGCGGCCTTCCTCGAAGTGCCTGCGGCGCAGCAGGGTTTCCAGGAACAGGCTGGTCTGCTCGTAGTGGCTGTTGATTTCCTCGTACTGGGCGCGCAGGCGGGTTTGCACTATGTCCAGCTCGTTCAGGAAGTCGCTCGGGGTGTCGTGCGGGGCTTCCAGGAGCAGGCGTTCCAGGGCGGTGATGGAGCCGCGCAGGCGGTTGAAAAAGAGCTTGAAGGTCATGTTGGGCACGATGACGTTGTGCCCGATGTCGGCCACGAGGTTCTGGATGAAGGTCAGGTGCTCGCGGTTCTTGGCGCGCGCCAGGCGGTTGTGCATCTGGTAGCCGATGCGGCCGGCGTATTTTTCGAAGAACAGCTGCCGCGCGCTGGAAAGCCCGGCCCCGCCCACGATCTCGATCCAGCCCATGACGCCGTGCTCCAGGGGGAAGCCCAGCAGCTCGCCGGTATCCTTGCGGCCCTTGATGGGCGCGTAGAAGTTGGAGCCGCGCACGGCGGGCCTTGGCGGCGGCTCCAGGGGCGGCTGCAGCGCAGGGATGCGCAGGCAGCGGGCCAGCCGCCAGCTTTTTTCCCCGGTGCGCAGGTACACGCGCATCTCCTGGTCGAAGAAGATCATGGGCAGGAGCACGCAGATGGTCAGAAGGTCGCGGCGCGAGTCATATTCCTGGGCCATGTCGAAGAAGGCGTTGAGCATGCGCTGTTCGTCGAGCCCGAAGCCGTAGCCCTCGGCTTCCTCGATCTTGTGCAGCACGCGGCTTTCCAGGGCGCGCCGGCGCAGCAGGTCGGTCTCCACGCACTGGGCCGGGTCTGGAGGCTGCGGCGCGCAGGGGAAGCCCAGGCTTGGGTCGCAGGCCTGTTCCGCGGGCACAGGGCCGGAGCAGGCCTTGGGCTGGGCTGGCCGTTCCTGGCGGTGGTCAGGCATGGGAGCCTCCAAGGCTGTGGGCGGAGGTGGAGGAGGAATACGCCGCGCGGGCGTTCGGCGCGCCAAAAACCAGCCGCTCCACGTCCAGGCCGGGTTCGGCCTCGCCCCGTGGGGCCAGCAGCCAGGGCCAGGTCTCGCCCGGCAGGTCCAGGCCCACGCCGTAGAGCAGGTCGGCTTCGTACTCCAGCTGGCCGCCCCGGTAGCCGCGCTCCAGGGTGTCGGTCACCAGGCAGGCCGGGCAGGGCAGCTCGCCCAAGGCCTTCAGGTGGGCGCGCACGATGGACGCGGCAAAGGCCTCCTGGTCGGCCTCGGCATCGGTATCGGACTGGTCCGGCTTGGGATTGCGCTTGGCCAGGCTGCTCATGGCGTACAGTGGCATCTGGGTGAGCAGGTTGGCGGAGTACACGAAATCCAGTTCTCCCAGGCCCAGGGTGAGGTCCGGCCCGGGGGCCGGAATGCGCGCCGCGAGGGCTTCGGCGTCGGGCAGGGCATTCAGGCAGCCCGAGAGGTCGGCGACCATGAGCTCCACGTTGCCCAGGCTCTTGGCCAGTTGGCAGGTGGCGGGCAGGAAGGCCAGATCTGCCAGCACCACGCGCTGGAACAGGGCGGAAAGCTGCTCCAGGGGCACGTCGAGCAGGAGCCCTGCGCCCAGCACCAGGGCCGTGCGGCGCGTTGCGCAGGCCTCGGCGGCCTTCAGGCACAGCACGCGGGCGCGGGTCAGGTGCTCGGCCCAGGCCCGGCGCTGCCTGCGGTGGCGCGCCCAGATGCCCACGAGCTCCGTCAGGTGCCCGTAGGGATTCTGCTGCCCGGCAAGGCGGGCGCGCGCGTAGAGCAGGGCTTCAGCCAGCATCGTTTCTCCGTCTTTTGCCGCGGTCAGCTCCGCACGCTGGTGAACTTTTCCGGCAGGGCCTGGCACACGGGGCAGCGTTCGGCAGTTTCCCCGGTGTGGATGTACCCGCAGATGCTGCACACCTGGTACACGCCCTCGCCCGGAGTCTCGGCCTCGCGCAGGCCCAGGTGGCTGGAGAGCGCCCGGGCCATCTGCACCAGCAGGGCCCCTGCGGCGCGGTCGCCCTCGGCCTGGGCCAGGAGCGTCCAGGGGAAGGTCTCCATGGCCATCTCTCGCGATTCCTGCAGGGCCTCGGCCAAGTTCTCGGCCGTGGTGCCGATGCGCCCGCGTAAAAGCAGCAGGGCCTTCTTGGCCTGCACTTCCTGGGCCTGGGCCAGGGCCAGGAAAAGCGTCTGGCCGGGATCCTTGTCCTGCGCGGCCTTCTGGGCGCGCACGCGGTTCTTGGCCGCCGCAAGCGACTGGCGCACGAAGGCGTGGGCCAGCGGTTCTGTTTCGGGTTGCATGGCTATGTCTCCTGCATGGGGGGTTGAGGAACTTGGCGGGGGCCCAATATCTGGTGCACGGCGTCGAGCATTTCCGCCCGGGTGAAGGGCTTGCGCAAAACCGCGCTGGCCCCCAGGCGCCGCGCGGTCTCCAGGTAGATATCCGGAGTGACGCGGCCGCCGCCGGACATGACAAGCGCCCCGGTGCCGGGCGCCAGGTGCCGCAGTTTCAGCAGCACCTCGAAGCCGTCCACCTCGGGCATCACCACGTCGGTGATGACCAGATCCGGGGCGAGCAGGTTCAGCCTCTCCAAGGCTTGCCTGCCTCCTTCGGCGGGCACGGCCTCGTAGCCGTCCTGTTCAAGCATGCGACATACCAATTCGCGCACGTCGCCGTCGTCGTCAACCACGAGTATGCGTTGGGTCATGATTCCCCTCCTGCGACCATGGCCAGGGCCTGGCGCACGGCCAGGGCCAGTTCGCCCATGGAAAAGGGCTTTGGCAGAAGCCGGACCGCACCAAGGGTTTCAAGGCGGTCCGGGGGAATGGCTCTGCTGAAGCCGGTGATGAGCACGATGGGCATATCGGGACGCACCGGGCGCAGGCCCTCGGCCAGCTGCAGACCGGTGATTCGGGGCATGTTCAGGTCGGTGACGACCAGGTCGAAGTCGTGGGGCGCGGCGAGGAGGGTCTGCAGGGCGGCCTGGGGGTCGCTCTGCGTGGTGACGTGGTAGCCCAGGGGGGCCAGGGCCTCGCTGCAGAACTCCAGCAGGTCGGGCTCGTCGTCCACCAGCAGGATGCGCTCGCGGCCGCGCAGATTGCCTGGCTTGACCGCGCGCGGGGCTTCCTCGCCGCTGACCTGGGTGGGCAGCAGCACCTGGAAGCGCGCGCCCTGGCCGGGCTCGCTCTCCGCCCAGACGGCCCCGCCCAGGCTGGTGACGATGCCGTGCACCACGGCCAGGCCGAGGCCCGTGCCTTCGCCCGGGCCCTTGGTGGTGAAGAAGGGGTCGAAGATGCGGCCCAGCACGTCCGGGGCGATGCCCGGACCCTGGTCCTCCACCACGAGGGTCAGGTACTCGCCGGAGCTCAGGCGGTGGCGCGCGGCCAGTTCCGGCGGCAAGGGGCCCGCGGAGGTGCGCACCATGAGCTTGCCGCCGTCCTGCATGGCCTGGGCCGCGTTGGTGCACAGGTTCATGATGATCTGGTGCACCTGGGAGGGATCGGCCAGGATGGTCGCCTGGGAGCCGAGCTCGGCCATGATTTCGATGCTCTTGGCCAGGGAGGCCTCCAGGAGCTTCAGGGCCTCGCCCACCACGGCGTCGGCGCGCAGGTGGCGCAGCTTGTGTTCGCTGCGGCGGCTGAAGGAAAGAATCTGGCGCACCAGTTCGCGGGCGCGCAAGCTGGCGCCCAGCACGCGGTCCAGGCAGGCGCGGGAGCGCGATTCCGGAGGCGTGTCGTCCAGGGCCAGTTCGGTGAAGCCCATGATGGACGCCAGGAGGTTGTTGAAGTCGTGCGCGATGCCTCCGGCCAGGGTGCCCAGGGCCTCCATCTTTTGCGCCTGCCACAGCTGGTGTTCCAGCATGCGTTTCTCGGTCACGTCGCGGCACACGGCCACGTAGCTCACCAGACGGTCGGCCCGGCTGCGGATGGCCGAGACCGCGAACTCCACCTCGGCCGCGGCCCCGCCGGGCCGGGCGAAGGCGCAGGTGCCGCGCCAGGTGCCCTCCAGGCTGTCGCCCTGGATGACCGAGCTGTGGTGCTCCAGCACGGACACGTCGAGGTCGAACACGCTTTTGCCGCGGAACAGCAGGCCTTCCTGGCCCAGGCCGGTCATGCGCTCAAAGGCCGGGTTGGCGTAGAGGATGGTGCCGGACTCGTCGGCGATGAGCACGCCCTCGGCCGCCTGCTCGATGGCCCGGTGCAGGCGCCGCAGCTCGGCCTCGGCCTGCTTCTGCTCGGTGATGTCGATGCCGAAGGCGATGATGCCGGTGACGGCCTCGCCCTGCTTCTGCAGGCTGTTTTGCCAGGCGATGTGCCGCTGCCGGCCGTCCTTGGTGCGGATGGCGCCCTGGTATTGCCGGGGCAGGGAGGTGCGCCCGGCGATGAAGTCGCGGTAGAGGGCGGCGTTGGCCTCGGCCAGGTGCGCGGGCAGCATGGCCGCGCTCCAGTCGCGCCCCAGCACTTCCTCGCGGGTGAAGCCGGTGATGCCCTCGGCCGCGGCGTTGAAGAGCGTGACCCGGCCCTCTGTGTCCAGGCCCACCAGCATGGCGTTGGCGCCCTCGATGAGGCTTTCGGCGTAGTCGCGCGCCTGGCGGATGGCCTCGGCGTCGCGCCGGGCGGCCAGCACGCGCCACAGCCCCACCAGGAAGAGCTGGAGCTGGCGCGTGTCGTTCTCGTCGTAGGCGGCCGCCTTGTTGGCCACGCCGAACACGGCCACCGCCTCGTCGCCCACCACCATGGGCACGGCCATGAAGCGCCGTATGGAGACGTGCCCTTCGGGCAGGCCCTTGCCCCGGCCCTCGGCGGAGTAGTCGTTGATCACGATGGGCACGCGGGCGCGGATGCACTCGCCCCACAGTCCGGCCTCCGCCAGGGGGTAGACCTGCTGTTTGGCCGTGGGCGGAACCCCGTGGGCGCCCAGCACCCAGTGGAACTTGCCCAGGTCCACCGTGTCGCCGTCCACGAAGAAGAGAAAGCCCATCTCGCTGCCGGTGAGGCGCACGCCCTCGTCCAGGGCGAAGGCGATGAGGCCGTTGCTGTCCCCGGCATCCATGTCCATGTGGGTGAGGGTGAACAGCGCCTCCACGCGCTCCTGGGTCAGGCGCAGGGCCGCCAGGGCTTGGTCGCGCTCGGAGAGCACGGCCAGGAGCCTGCGGTTCATGCGCCACAGGGAAACGTAGCGCCAGGTGAGCAGCAGCGCGCCCAGGGCCAGCAGCAGGCCGGCCATTGTCCACAGGGTGACAGGCGGGAACAGCGGAGGCTCGGGATCGGCGTGCCATTCGCGGTAGAGCGCCCGGAACTGCGGCGTGTCGCGGTATTCCAGCAGGGCCTCGTCCAGCCGGGCCAGGATGTCCGGGTGTTGCGGGCTCATGGCCAGGACGCGGCTCACCTCGAACAGGGGCTTCTTGCTGCGGGTCAGCTTGTTCTCCAGGCCGGCCGCCTGCGCGGCGTATTCCACCAGCGGGGTCTGGAAGACCAGGGCGTCGGAGTCCCCGGAAAGCAGGTCGAACAGGGCCTGGGGCAGGGATTGCGAGATCTGTGGCTGAAGGCTGCCGTCGCCGGCCAGGCGCTCCGCCGGGATGCTGCCCGCCACCAGGGCAACGCGCAGGCCCTTCAGGGCGGCGAGGTCCTCGCGCGCGGGGCTTTCGGACCGGAAGTAGATGTGCACGGGCTGGGTTTCAAAGGGTCTGCTGAAGGCGAAGTGTTTGGCGCGCTCCGGACTGACGCCGAAGCCCGGCAGCACCTGGGCCTTGCCTTCGCGAACCAGGCGCATGGCCTCGGCCAGGGTGGCGGTGGAGATGAAACGCAGGCGGTAGCCCGCGCGCGGGGCCACCTGGCGCAGCACCTCCACGGCGAAGCCGGTGGGCGTGCCGTCCGGCCCGGTGAAGTAGAGCGGGGGGAGATTGGCGGGCACGGCGGCCACGAGCTCGGGGAGCTGGGCCTCGCCCTTGGCCGCGCCGGACTGTTCCGAAGGCGCCGCCTGCGCCGCAAGGGCCAGCTCCGCGCCCAGGCAGAAGGCCAGCAGGCCGTAAATAAGCAGAATAGGCAGGGCGCGCCCCAAGAACCGGCGCATCCGCCGGCCGCGGGCCGGGCCCGCCTGCTTGGCCAGGGCGCGTGGCATGGCCGCCTTCCCCGCGTCCGGGCTAGCCCAGGGCCCGGATCACGTAGTCCTCCAGAACGCCGCGTTCCACAGGCTTGGGCATGAACCAGGTGGCCCCGATGCCGAGCAGGCCCGAGATCTCGCTGACGCCGATGAAGGCGGACATGACCACCACGGGCAGCTCCTTGAAGCGGGGATCGGCGCGCAGGGTGCGGATGAGCGTGGTGCCGTCCATGCCGGGCATCATGATGTCGGTGATGAGCAGGTCGAAGCGGTTTTCGGCGCTCAGGGCCTCCCACGCATGGCGGCCGTTGGGGCTCACCATGGCGCAGTGGCCCATGCGCTCCACGATGGTGGACACGAAGCGCTGGGAAATGGGGTCATCTTCCGCGATGAGAACTTTGGACATGGGTTCCCTCCCGATGGCGGACGCGCGTGGCCGGAGCGCCGCTGTCCGCACAGCCATAATCTGATAATCAAATTCCGTTCCAAACGCGGAGGGCTGCCAGCGCCAGCTTCCAGACAGCATTTTACCCCGTTCTGGGGGGCTGCGCGGCGGGGTTATTCCGGGTTTCCCGGAATGCCGCTCGGCCCACGGCGTCCCTTCACCAGGCCGTGCTTGCCGAGGAGTTCGTAAAGTCGGGCCGTCTTGAGTCCGGAGAGTTCCGAGGCCAGGGCCGTATCGCCCGCCGTGTGGGCCATGAGAGCCGCGAAGTAGTCGGCTTCCGCCTTTTCCAGAAGGCGTGAGCGGTGCTCGCGCCAGGGACCCGGCAGGGCCAGGCCGTCTTCCTGCGCGGCGGACCCGGCGAAACTGCGCGAGGCCACGCGCCCGCGCATGAGCCGCACGCGCAGCTCCAGGGGCAGGTGCTGGGGCAGCAGCATGGCCTCCCCCTGGGCCGAAACCAGGCTCATGTCCACGGTTTGCAGAAATTCGCGCACATTGCCCGGCCAAGTGTGGGAGAGCAGCAGCTCCAGGTATTCCGGGCTGGGCTCCGGCGCGGGCAGGCCGGTGCGCGCGGCGTTTTGGCCCACGCGCCAGGTGAGCAGGGTCTGCACGTCGCCTTCGCGCTCGCGCAGGGGCGGCAGCTCCAGGCAGAAGGCTCCCAGCCGGTACAGCAGGTCCTGGCGGAAGTCGCCCCGGCCGGCCATGGCCGCCAGATCGCGGTTGGTGGCCGCCACCAGGCGGAACTCGCTCTTGCGCAGCTGGCCGCCGCCCACGGGCCGGTAGCTGCGCTCCTGCAGCACGCGCAGGAACTTGGCCTGCATGGGCAAGGGCAGCTCGCCGATTTCGTCCAGGAACAGGGTGCCGCCGTCGGCCTGCTCGATGAGGCCGCTCTGCTTGCGGTCCGCCCCGGTGAAGGAGCCGCGCTCGTGGCCAAAGAGCACGCTTTCGGCCAGGGTGCCGGGCAGGGTGGTGCAGTCCACCACCACGAAGGGGCCCTGGGCGCGGCCGCCGCTGGCGTGGATGGCCCGGGCGAAGATCTCCTTGCCGGTGCCGGTCTCGCCGGTGATGAACACGTCCACGCCGCTGGCCGCGGCCATGCCCGCCTGGGCCAGGCAGGCGGCCAAGCGCGGGCTCTTGCCCACGATGCCGGAGGTCTCGGGCAGGGCGGGAATGCGTTGGCGGCGCTTTTCCGTGCGGTAGGACAGGGCGCGCAGCATGGGCAGGGTCATGCGGTCCACGCTGGCTGGCTTTTCGATGTAGTCCCAGGCGCCGCAGCGCAGGGCCAGTTCCGCGCCGTCCGGATCGCCCTGGCCGGTGACGATGATCACTTCGGGCGGGTCCTTCACGGCGCGCAGCTCTTCCAGGGCGGCCGTGCCGGAGCCGTCGGGCAGGCGCACGTCCAGGTAGACCACGTCCACGGCCTGGCCGGAGAGGACGCGCCGGGCCTGGGCCAGGCTGCCCGCGCCCAGGGCCGTGTGCCCGTGCCGCGAGACCGAGGTGCACAAAAGCTCCCGGAACAAGTCGTCGTCGTCCACCACGAGAATCTTGGCCATGCGCCCTCCCTGGACCGTTTCCGGGAAAGCCGGAACGATTCCGGGAAAACCGTACTACGAAGCCGTATTTTGCGCCAGTCCCGCTGGGCAAAAAAAGCGATTATTCGAGCAATGGCCAGCAATGAAAGGGAATCTTGTTCATGGCACGGATATTGTTTAAAACCCTGCGTGCGCCGGGCGGCAACGTTCCCGGCGGCCGCATCGGTTGGACCGATGTGTCTGCCGGGCAGGTGGGGGGCCTGCCCGGCTCTTTTTTTGCCCTTCGCCCGTCCTTCATTTTTTCCTCACAAATCAAGCAGCAAGGCTTCCGTGGCCGCAACCATGCGCGGCAAAGAGAACTCCGCCTCCATCCTGACCCGGCACAGGGCCCGAAGCCTCGGTCCCTCGCGCTCCAGCCGCGCCAGAAGTGTGGCCAGCCCGGCGGCCAGGGCCTGCGCGTCCCCCACGGGAACCACCAGCCCGGTGCCGCCCAACAGCCGCGCCGCATCGCCCGCATTGGTGGCCACGCAGGGCACGCCGCAGCTCATGGCCTCCAGCAGCACGTTGGGCAGGCCCTCGCTCACGGAGGCCAGGCACAGCGCGTCCAGGGCGTTGTACACCCGCTCCATGTCCGCCCGCTCCCCGGCCCAGATGAGCCGCCCGCCCAGGGCCAGGCCCTCGGCCTGCTCCCGCAGGGACCGGCCGTAGTCCTCCGCCCCGCCGCCGATGCACACGAAGCGCGCCTGGGGCGTGCTTGCGGCCAGCAGCGCCGCGGCCTTCAGAAACGTCGTGTGATCCTTCAGCGGATCCAGCCGGGCCACAAGCCCTATGAGCCGCTCGCCCCCGGCCACGCCCCACGCCTCGCGCAGGGCCGCGCCCGCCGCCCTGTCCGGCCGGAAGCGCGCCGTGTCCACGCCGTTCGACACCACGCGCAGCCGCCCCGGCGGAAAGCGGCGTTCCAGGCATAGGCTGCGCCCGGCTTCGGAGTTGGCGATGACGAGGTCGGAAAGGGGCGAGAGGCGCGCCTCCAGTTCCAGCAGCACCCGCCCGGCCCGGCCGCGTCCCTGGCTGTCCGCCGCGCGGATGCCCATGATTAGGCGCGTGCGCGGGAAGAACGGCGCGAGCATGGCCCCCAGCACCGTGGCCGAGGGCAGGAAGGCGTAATGCACTTGCGGGGCCTCGCGTTTCAGCAGCCCGCCCAGGGCGCGCAGCACGCGGAAATTGTCCCAGCGCGAGGCCTTGTGAAGCTCCGCCAGGCGGGCCTGGCCCAGTTCCGCGGCCAGCGGTCCGCCCTGGCCCAGGGTCACGGCCAGCACCTCGTGCCCCAGGGCTGCGAGGCCCGAGGCCAGGGCCGTGAACTGCCGCTCGGCCCCGCCCGCTTCCAGGTTCGGGATGCTCATGAGGATGCGCATGTTCCGCCCTCCTTTGAGTCCGTGTCGCTGGTGAAAAGAGGCAGCGCCGCGTGGCCGTTGGTTTGCCCGGCCAGCAGCAGGCGCTGGCCGCTTTTGCGCAGTACGATGCAGGCCTCGCCGTCCCTGTAGCTGGCGTTGTTCTGGGAGAGGACCAGGAAGCCCCCCTCCACGAGACTGCGGGCCAGGTTGGCCGTGGCCGCCAGGATCGCCGCGCCGCTGAAGTAGCCGAGGTTCAGCACGTTGGCGCACTTGATGACGTGCGCGGGCGCGCCGAGGACGTCGCTCATGGCGTCGAAAGGGCGTAGTTCCGCCACGCCCAGGCGCTCCCGCAGCAGCGGGTTCAAGGTGTCGATGGCCTCGTAGCCCGTGGCATCGCGCCGCGCGTCCAGGGAAAGATTGAGGTACAGGCCCAGGACCTTGACGCCGAGGAGCCGCCGCTGCCCGTCCAGAAACACGCGGCACAGGCCCGGCCCACGCGCGTACAGCACGGGGTGCAGGTCCGTGAGGATGACCTCCGTTCCTTCGGGCAGCCGCGAGAGCAGGGCCACGGAGGCGCTGCCGTCCGACACGCCGATGTCCAGGAGCCGCAGCGGCTTTGCTTCGGCCAGGCCTGTGTCCGGGTCCGCGATGAGCCCCAGGATGGTCTCGTCCGCCAGCCGGGTGCGGTCGCTGCCCGTGGTCTTGTAGGTCTCGTTGACGTTCAGCAGGGACACGGCCTGCCGGAACAGGCGCGCGCGCTCGTCCAGGGGCGCGGCCAGGGTGCGCATGCGCGGCAGGGCGTCGGGCGAGACCCGCAGGCGCAGCCAGCGCAGCAGCAGGGTGCGCAGCGGTCCTTCGCGCTCCAGCAGCCGCAGGATGAATGCGCAGTCCGGCGCGGGGCCGCTTTTGCGCAGCATGTGCCCGGCCTGGGCCAGCAGGGCGCGCAAACTGTCGGACATCACGCGGGGCTCCTTTTCTTGACCGTCACTTGCGTCACATCTTGGAGCAGAGCCTCCCACAGGTCGAGGACCTTCTCAAGCCCGAAGCGTTCCAGCACCTCCGGCGCGCGCGCGCCCATGCCCAGGCGCAAGCTCTCGTCGTCCATGAGCCGGGCCAGGGTCCGGGCCAGGGCGGGCACGTCGGCCTCGGGCACAAGCAGCCCGTCCACGCCGGGGCGCAAAATCTCCGCCGGTCCGCTGGGACAGTCGAAGGCCACGGCGGGCAGGCCGTGGGCCAGGGCCTCGCACAGGGCATTGGAAAAGCCCTCGAAGCGCGAGGGCAGGACGAAGAGATCCGCCCTGTGCAGCCAGGGGCCGGGGTCGCGGGCCGCTCCGGGCAGGTCCACGCGGCGTTCCAGGCCCAAGCTGCGGCGCTGCGCTTCCAGGCGCGCCCGCTGTGGTCCTTCGCCCAGGATGGTCAGCTTCCACTCCGGGCGGCTGGGGGCCAGGGAGGCGAAAGCCTCCAGCAGCAGGTCGAAGCCCTTTTCCGGGGCCAGCCGCCCCAGGGCCAGCAGCAGGCGGTCGTGCGTGTCGGGCTCGGACCGCGTGTTCGCTGCGGGCGCGGCCACGGGATTGGGAATGATGCTGACGCGGCCCGGCAGCTTGGCGCGCACGGCCTCGGTCTGGGTGGTCACGCCCGCCGCCAGGGGGTAGCTCACGCGGCGCAGGAGGTTCCAGGCCCGGCCGATGTCGTGCCGGTCCGGGTCGCTGTGCTCCGTGGCGATGACCGGAAGGCCCAGGCCCAGCCCGGCCAGGATGCACAGCACGTTGGTGGTGTCCATGAAGCCGATCACGACGTCGGGCCTGAGCTCGCGGAAGCTTCCGCGCAGCCGGGCCGCGCGCCGGGCGTTGGCGCGCAGGCCGCCCCAGGCGGAGCGCGCGGGGCCGCTCAAATCGAGGTCATGCAGGCGTACTGCCGCATCCAGCGGGAAAAAGGGCGCCGCACCGGGCGTGTCGAAGCTCAGCACGTGCACCTCGTGGCCGCGTCGGGCCAGGCCGCCCGCCAGCAGGCAGAGGCTGCGCTCCGCCCCGCCCAGGCCCAGGGAGGAGATGACCAGCGCGATGCGCAAGGGACGCGCACCTGCTGGGTCGCGCCGGACCGGTTCGCCTGCGGTCCCTCCCTGGCGCAGCACCGCGCGCAGGGCGATGCCCGCGCTCAAGGCATACATGACGGCCGAGGACAGGGCGATGCCCGCCGCGCCGAACACGCGGCTCAAGAGCAGACTGGTGAGGGCGTTCACCACCAGCAGCCCGGCCTGCAGGAACAGCAGGAAACGCAGGCGCGAAGCCGCCTGGAGCATGCGCGCCCCGGCGATGGCCAGCAGGTAGAATGGCAGCTGCACGAAGTAGCAGGCCTGGATCACCGAGACCTGCCCGGCCGCGGCGGCGTCGAAGCGCCCGCGCTGGAACAGCAGGGAAACGAGCAGCGGCGAGGCCGCCACCCCCAGGGCCGCCAGGGGCAGGGACAGCGCCAGCAGCCGCTTGGTGATGCGCCGGCAGGCCGTGGGCAGCGCGCCGGGCTGGGTATCGGGCGAGGAACGGTGCACCAGGGCCGTGAAGTAGGGCAAGAGCACCGTGGACAGCGTGAGCCCAAGCAGCCCGGCGATGCCGGAAGGCAGCTTCCAGGCGTAGCTCAAGGCGGAAATGGCCCCCTCGCCCAGGGCCGAGGCGATGGCGTTGTCCACGAAGGGCGTGAGCCCCAGCAAGCCGGTGCCCAGGGCGATGAGCCCCCAGCTGCGAAGCAGGGGCCGGATATCGCGCAGCAACGGGCGAACATCGCGCAGCAGCGCACCTGGGCGCAGGCCCGCGAAAATCGGTCCCCAGGCCCGGCGCGCCAGCCAGCCCAGCAGCGAGAGCTCCAGCACCGCCCCGGCCCCGGCTCCGGCCACCAGGGCATGGATGCCCAGTCGGCCGTGCAGCAGGGCGATGACCCCGATGGTGGCCAGGGCACCAAGGGTTGAAATGAGCGCCGGGGACGCGAAGCGCCCGCGCTGGTTCAGGCTGGCCCCCAGCACCTGCGCCAAACTGCCCGCCGCCAGCAGCGGCAGAAGCGCCAGCTGCATGGACTTGACCAGGGCCAGCTGTTCCACTCCGGCCCCTGGAGCCAGCAATTGCAGGACCTGTGCGGGCAGCGCGGCCAGCACAAGGCAGGCGAGGCAGATGAACCCGGCCAGCGCAACAAGCGCCCGGCCCAGCAGGCGCCTGGCGGCGTTCTCGCCTTCCGGCCCGGCCGCGGCCGCACCCAGGGCGGGCACCAGAGCAGCGGAATACGACGCGCCCAGCAGATTCACCAGAAATGAGGGCACAAGCAGGGCCAGCACAAAGGCGTCGAGCTGGCCGCCCACGCCGAAGAGCGCGGCCACCAGCACCTCTTTGCCCATGGCCACGGCCCGGCCCAGGGCGCTCAGGCCCAGCACGGCCAGGGAGTCCCGCGCCAGGCGCGAGGACAGCTCCGCTCGCAGCCGCGCCGTGAGGGACGCCATTGCGCCGGGAGTGGTACCGTTGCTGCCCATGGCCCCGTGCTACGGGAATTCCCGGCGGACTTCAACGATAGGCAGAGGGTGGCACTCCGCTGGGGGCTCTGCCCCCAGGCCCCCGCCAGGGGGTATGCACCCCCTGGACCCGCAGGGCGACGAACCGGGCTTGGGCGTGTGGGAGCACACCCAAGCCCGGTTC
>CAYUOW010000048.1:269-3598 GCA_964446455.1 uncultured Desulfocurvus sp. | reverse complement strand
CCACGCCGGGTTCGTCGCGGGGTGGTTTGGTTGTATGCGGCATGGCCCTCATTTTTGGCAGCCTCCCGCCCGGACCTCCGCGCGTGTTTTCCGCTCCGGCGGCCTCGCGTCGGAGCGGAAAACACGCGCCATGGGGAGTCCAGAGGGCCTTGTGCCCTCTGGCGGGGTCTGGGGCGGAGCCCCAGCGTCTCCCTTCTTCCCTCTCTTGCCAGCCGCAGCGCCTGGGCGTAAGCCCTGCCGATGCACGCACACCTGTTCATCCCCTGCCTTGTGGAGGACTGCCAGCCCGAGACGGCCGAGGCCGTCGTCGAGGTGCTGGAGCGCCTTGGGGTCGAGGTCCGCCACCCGGCGGGCCAGACCTGCTGCGGCCAGCTGGCCTACAAGACCGGCGACGTGAAGAACGCCCGCCTGCTGGCCCAGCGCTACCTGGACATCTTCGCCGCACCCGGCCCGGTGGTCTGCCCGTCCGGCTCCTGCGTGAAGATGGTCCGCACCTACCCGGAACTTTTCGAACCCGGCACCCACGAGCACGCCCGCGCGGTTGATTTGGCCGCGCGCACCTTCGAATTCTGCGAGTTCCTGGCCGGGCTTCCAGGATTGGAGACGCTCGGCCTGCATCTCAAGGTGCGCGCCTGCTACCACGGCTCGTGCCAGATGCAGGGAGATGGCGTGGACGCCCCGCGCAGGCTGCTGGCCGCCATCCGTGGGCTGGAGCTTGTGGAGGCCGAACGCGCGGAGCGGTGCTGCGGCTTCGGCGGGGTGTTCAGCCTGCAGTTCACCGCCGTGTCCGAGGCCTTGGTTGAGGACAAGTGCCGTGAGATCCTGGCCACGGAGCCGGAGATCCTGGTGAGCGCCGAGCCCAGCTGCCTCATGAACATCAGCGGCCACATGGCGCGCCTGGGGCGGCGACTTCCGGCCCTGCACGTGGCCCAGGTGCTGGCCGCGGCGCTGAAGAAAGAGACCCCGGCCTGGAGAGCGAAATAATGGCGCCGCGCACCATGGAGAATGGAACAATGGAGCTGACCCCGCGCCACTTCCGCGAGCAGAGCGCCTGCGCCTGCCGCGACACGAACCTGCGCGCCGTGCTGGACCACGCCACGCGCTATTTCATGGGCAAGCGCGGGGCATCGCTGGATGCCTTCGAGGGGCGTGAGGAACACTTTGCGCGCGCCCGCGCGGTCCGCATGGGCGCCCTTTCCCGCCTGCCGGACCTGCTGGAGGAATTGGAGAGGAACGCCACGGCCGTTGGCGTCAAGGTCCACTGGGCGGCGGACGCCTCCGAGGCGCGCACCCTCATTGCGGGCATCGCGAAAAAGGCGAACGCCAAGGTCATCGTCAAGGGCAAGAGCATGGTGACCGAGGAGATCGCCCTGAACCCGGCGCTGGAGGCCACCGGCGCGGAGGTCTGGGAGACGGACCTTGGGGAGTTCATCGTGCAGCTGGCGGGCGAGCCTCCCTCGCACATCATCGCGCCCTGCATCCACAAGTCGCGCGCGGACGTGGCCGAGCTCTTCGCCGAGAAGCTGAACCTGCACGGCCAGAGCATTCCCGAGCTGACGCTCTTGGCCCGCAAGGCCCTGCGCGAGAAATTCTTGAGCGCCGACATGGGCATCACCGGCGTGAACATGGCCGTGGCCGAGACCGGCAGCGTCATCCTGGTGGAGAACGAGGGCAACATCCGCATGAGCACCACCTGTCCGCCCGTGCATGTGGCCCTCATGAGCCTGGAGAAGGTGGTGGCCACCCTGGAGGACGCGGCGGACATCCTGCGCGTGCTGCCCAGAAGCGCCACGGGCCAGAAGATGTCTTCCTACGTGTCCGTGTTCACCGGACCGCGCAAAGCGGGCGAGACCGACGGCGCCAAGGAGATGCACCTGGTCATCCTGGACAACGGCCGCTCCGAGGTGCTGGCCGACCCGGTCCTGCGCGAGGCCCTGGCCTGCTTCCGCTGCGGGGCCTGCCTCAATTCCTGCCCGGTGTACCAGACCATCGGCGGGCACGCTTACGGCTCGGTCTACTCCGGGCCCATCGGCACGCTGCTGTCGTCCCTTTTGCTCCCGCCGGAGCAGACCCGCGATTTGCCCTTCGGCTGCACGCTCTGCGGGGCCTGCGCGCGCACCTGCCCGCTGTCCATCAACCACCCCAAGCTCATGCTGGCCCTGCGCCAACGCGTGGCCCAGGAGCGCGCCAATCCCTTCTCCGCCGCGCATTCCATGCTGGCCCGGCATCCGCTGGCCTACCGCGCCGCCGTGGGCATGGCCCGCGCCGTGGACCCGCACCTGGACCTCTTGCCGCGCCTGCCCGGCCTGCCGGGACTTTCGGAGTTCGTGGACTCGCGCCATCCGCCGGAGCTGAAGAAATCCTTCACCGCCCGGCGCAAAAAGAAGGAAGCCAAATGAGCCGCGCCGACATCCTCGCCACCCTGCGCAAGGGCCTGGCCGCCTCGCCTCTGCTGGTCGAGGCCGCGCCCGAACGCCCGGCCTCCCTGCCCGTTGGCTCGGACGCCTGGGAGGTTCTCTCCTCCGTCCTCGCTCCCCTTGAAGTGCGCGTGCGCCTCGCGCATACGCCCGCCGAGGCCGCACGCCACGTTGCGGACATCGCCCGCGAGCGCGAGGCCAAGAGCTACACCCGCTGGGACGCGGCCCTGGACGCCTTGAACCTGCCCGGAGGCTTCGACGCCGCCCTGCCGGGCCTCACTCGCCTGGCTCCCGGCTGCTGCAACGAACTCGCCCAGGCCGATCTCGGTTTCGTTTTGGCCCATGCCGCGCTGCTGGAGTCCGGCAGCATGGCCGTGGTGGCCGCGCCCGGCCAGCACCGCAGCGCCTCGCTTCTGCCCCCGGCCTCCGTGGTGCTGGTGCCCAGAAACGCGCTGCTGCCCGATGTTTCGCACCTGCCAGCGCTCTTGAACCGCCACCGCCTGCCCACGGGCGAGCTGCCCGCCTGCCTGAACCTCATCACCGGGCCCAGCAGCACCGCGGACATCGAGCTGGTGCTCGTGCGCGGCGTGCACGGGCCCGGCACCCTGGATGTCATCGGCCTGGACTGGGACGTGTAGAGAGGGAGGCAGACAAGGGGCGCCGCCCCTTGGACCCCGCCAGGGGGTATGCACCCCCTGGACCCGCGCAGGGTGTTGCGGCAGGGACTGAAGCGGGTGGGCAGGGCCGCTGGACTCCCCGTCAATCTCCGGCGCGGCTTCCCCGGAGCTGCGCTCCGCGAAACCCGCGCTGGGCCGATTGAGGGGAAGCGCCCGTTTTGGGAGCGTTGGGGGAAGGGCCCGGAGAGGCATTCAAATAGACCTCCACTCCAAGCGGAAGGGCCGGATTCGAGCA
>CAYUOW010000048.1:0-259 GCA_964446455.1 uncultured Desulfocurvus sp. | reverse complement strand
GGGGGCGCCCCCCCCCCCCCCCCCCACAAAATATTCTCTCCCGCCTGTTCTTCTCCTACTCGCCCAGGCCCATCTCGCGCAGGAACGAGGAGTCCTCGGTCCAGTCCTCGCGCACCTTCACCCACAGTTCCAGGTGCACGGGCCGCTCCAGCAGCACTTCCAGCTCGATGCGCGCGGCGCTGCCTATTTTTTTCAGCATCTGCCCACCCTTGCCGATGACCATGCCCTTGTGGTTGCTGCGCGCCACGTGGATGCAGGC
>CAYUOW010000047.1:4890-20978 GCA_964446455.1 uncultured Desulfocurvus sp. | reverse complement strand
GCCTGAACCCCGAGGAATGCGCCCGCCGCATGGCCTGTCTGGCGCACCTGCCCGTCCAGGACGACGGACCCTTCCAGGCCGCGTAGCGATGTAACTTGTCCGACTGGCGCGCGTCTGTATCGTGACCACGCAAGACCACGGCCCGGCGCAGCCGCAAGACTCCCAGCCTGAAGGAACCGCCCCATGCCGAACACGCCCCTTTTCAATCTCCCGTGCGAACCCTCCCGCGCCAAGGCGCAGGACCGCCCCCGCTCCACTCCCCCGGCCATGCGCATCTACAACGCCCTGCGGCGGACCAAGGGCTACTCCCACGAGGAAGCCAGCCGCCACCTGCGCCGCACCCTGAAGCGCTACTTCCGCGCGGCCTAGCGCCGCCCTCCCCTTCAAGCGGCACGAAAAAGGGCGGCCCCCGCGATGTGCGGAAGCCGCCCTGTCATGGCGTGGAAAGGCTTCGGCCCTACTGCGAGATGATGGTGGCCTTCTTGATGATCACGGGCTGGGTGGGCACGTCGTCGTACATGCCCTTGCGGCCGGTCTGCACGCCCTTGATGTCGTCCACCACGCGCTTGCCGTCCACCACCACGCCGAACACGGCATAGCCCCAGCCGTCCACGGTCTTGCTGCGGTGGTCCAGGAAACGGTTGTCCTTCACGTTGATGTAGAACTGGGCCGAGGCAGAGTTCGGGTCCTGGGTGCGCGCCATGGCCACGGTGTACAGGCTGTTCTTAAGCCCATTGTCGGCCTCGTTCTTGATGGCCGGGCCCGTGGGCTTCTCGCGCATGTTCGCGTCGAAGCCGCCGCCCTGGATCATGAAGCCGTTGATGACGCGGTGGAAGATGGTGCCGTCGTAATGGCCGTTCTTCACATGGGCCAGAAAGCTGCCCACGGAGAGCGGGGCCTTGTCCTTGAACAGCTCAAGCACGATGTCGCCCTTGGTGGTCTCGAGCTTCACCAGGATCTTGCCGGGCTGCGGCGCGGCGCCGGACTGGGCCAGGGCGGGAACGGCCAGGGCCAGCACAAGGCCCAGGGCCAGGAACAAACGGGAGAAACGCTTCATGGTGGGGTCTCCTTGGTTCGCGTAGTGGAACGGGGATGCGTCGCGGCCAGTGCCGCGCCAGCGCAGAAAAGCGGTTTAGCAGAGCCGACCGCCCAGGGCAATGCTCTCCCCCTGGACCGGCCTAGCGCCCCTGTTTGAAGGCCAGGGCCGCGCGCACGAAGGCCGGGGCCCAATGCGGCGCGCCAAGGGCGTGGATGTGCGTGTACGAGGCGAAGGTGCGACCCACCAGCAGTCCGTCCCGTCCGGAAAGCATGCCGTGGCCGCGCAGCATCTTCAGCGCCAGGGGCGGCATGGCTTCGGCGGAACTCGGCTCGGTGCAGGCGGAATAGTGGAACTCGTGCCCGGTGACGTGCGCGCCCAGGGGATGGAACGGGTTCTCGGCCTCCACCAAGGCCTCCACGTAGCCCAGGCCCTGGGGCCGGGGGCACAGCCGGGTGGACAGGGGGAACACCCCGGCCAGGGCGTGCTCGCCGTCGGGCAGGTGCAGCCCCTCGCACAGATACATGAACCCGCCGCACTCGGCGTAGATGGGCAGGCCGGATTCGGCCAAGGCGCGCACGCGCGCGCGCACCTCTGCGTTGGCGGAAAGCTTTGCCGCCTGGGTCTCCGGGAAGCCGCCGCCCAGGTACAAGCCGTCGAGCTCTGGCCAGGGCTCGCTTGAGAGCAGGCTGACCTTGCGCAGGGTGGCCCCGGCGCGCTCCAGCGCCTCCAGATTCTCCGGATAGTAGAACCACAGGGCGGCGTCGTGCACGTAGCCGATGACCGGCGACTCGCCGTGCGTAACCACAGACGCGGGCCAGGGCACGGGCTGGGACGGGGCGGGCTCGCTCGCGCTGCGGGCCACGTCGAGAATCCGGTCCACATCCACCCAGCGCTCCACCACGTCGGCGATGGCGTTGAGCGACTGCTCGCGGTCCGCGTGTTCCTGGTCGGACACCAGGCCCATGTGGCGTTCGGGGATGGGGTTGTCGCCCATCTTGGGCAGGCAGCCCAGGACCGGCACCCCGGCCAGCTCCTCGATGCACTGCTTGAGGATGGCCCGGTGGCGGTCTCCCGCGGTGCGGTTCAATATCACCCCGGCGAGGTTCAGACCCGGCTCGAAGGCGCGGCAGCCGGCCACGATGGCCGCGGCGGTGCGCGTCATCTTCGTGGCGTCGAGCACGAGCACCACGGGCGCGTCCAGCTGGCGCGCCAGCTCGGCCGTGGAGCAGGTGCCCTCGCGGTCCTTGCCGTCAAACAGGCCCCGGTTGCCTTCGATGAGGGAAATGTCGCACCCGGCCGCCTTTTCCTGAAACAGCGCGGCGATGGTCTCGCGCGGGAGCAGGAAGGGGTCGAGGTTGCAGGCCGTGGCGCGCGCGGCGTGGGAAAGCCAGGAGGCGTCGATGTAGTCCGGGCCCTTCTTGAAGGGACGCACGGAAAGCCCGCGCCGGGAAAGGGCGCGGCACAGGCCGATGGAGACGAAGGTCTTGCCCGAGCCGCCGGAGAGTCCGGCCAGGATGATGCGGGGAAAGGCTGTCATGTGGTTACGCTCGGCCGGGTTCGGGGTGCGGCGTGCGGAACAAGAAAAGCCTTGCCCAGCATCTGGGCAAGGCCCTCTCGAACAGAGCGTGAGGCGTGGGAGTCTAGTCCTCGCCCTCGGCGTGCTTCCCGGCGCCGGCGAGGCCGTACATGGAAGTGCTGCCGGAGGACCAGAACACGAGGACTTCCTCGTTGATCATCTGGGTCAGGATCTTCTTGACGTCGCGGCCCTTTTCTTCGGGGAACAGGGCGGTGAAGTCGTTGAAGTAGAACTTGCTCTTGGATTTCGCCTTCGAGTTGCAGAACTCGATGATCTTGGCTTTGGCTTCTTCGTACACGAGCGCCATGGTGATGCCCCTTTTTGAGGTAAAGGGGCGCGGGGAAAATCCCCGCGCCCCGTTATGAGCTAATGCCTAGAACTTGAACTGGGTGGTCTGGCGCCAGGTGTAGTACGCCGGATCACGGAAGTCGTCGATCAGGTGCGAGGAGAACTCGAGGTCGCACTTCTCGAAGAAGCGCTCCCAACCGATGCGGTTGGCCCAGTCGCCCAGACGCTCGTACTTGCGGGCGTCCTTGGCGTAGGCATCAAGGATCTTCTTGATGACCTTGGTCATGGTCGGCCAGCGCGGCGGCTCGTTGGGGATGAAGGGCACGACGACCTTGGAGAACTTGGGGGTCGTCATACGGTTGCTGATCTTGCCGCCGACCATCAGGGCGATGCCGTCACCGTCCTTGTCCGCCAGGGGCATGGCCGGGCACATGGTGTAGCAGTTACCGCAGAACATGCAGCGCTCGTTCTTGACGGCAACGGTGTTGATCTGCTTGCCCTGGAACTCGATCTTGGTCGGGCGGATGGCGCCGGTCGGACAGGCGGCGACGGCCAGGGGCACTTCGCACACGTTGTCCAGGTTCTCGTGGTCGAGGATCGGGGGCTTGCGGTGAATGCCCAGGATGGCGATGTCGGAGCAGTGCACCGCGCCGCACATGTTCAGGCAGCAAGCCATGGAGATGCGCACGGGGGCGGGCAGACGCATGTTGGTGAACTCTTCGAACACCACGTCCATGGTCGCCTTCACGGTGCCGGAGGCGTCCGTGGCGGGCGTGTGGCAGTGGACCCAGCCCTGGGTGTGCACGATGTTGGTGACGCCGGCGCCGGTGCCGCCAACGGGGAACTTGTGGGAGCCGCCAGCGAACTTGCGGGCGTTCAGGTTGGCCTTGAGGGCTTTGGCCTTCTCAAGGGTGTCGACCATGAACTCCACGTTGTTGCGGGTGGTGAAGCGCAGGTGACCGCCGCAGAACTCGTCGGCGATGTCGCAGATCTCGCGGATGTTGGTCACGGACATGAGGCGGGCGGCGCCGGCGCGGACGGTGAAGACCTTGTCGCCGGAGAGGCCCACGTGCATCAGGATGCCGGGCTCGATGATTTCGTGGTAATCCCAGGCGCCCTTGTTCTTAGCCAGAACCGGGGGCAGGAATTTGGAGAAGTGCTGGGGACCGATGTCCGTAATACGGTTCTCCATCGGTTTAGCGGGATTGTACCCAGAAGAAATGAAGGCCATTTTTTTGTCCTCCTTCAGGCTAGCGCTGGTGCTTGGCGCGGTAATCCGCGATGGACTTGTTCCAGCCGCCTTCCACTTCCTCTTCCTTCCAGAAGATGTAGGGATTGTGGCGGGGTTCCTTCACGTGACGAGGATCGGCGGCGGTGCCGGTGACCTCGAGCAGGCGGGAGAAGCCAAGGCGCTTCAGGGTCTCACCGATGCGCTCGCGGTTCTTGCCCTCTTCCATCCACCAATCCCAGACGGACTCGACGAACTCTTTGATCTCGTCGTAGGGGGCCTCGGCCTTGATGAAGGGAATGGTCAGGGAGCCCATCTGCGGGCCGTCGAGAATCGGGGCCTTGGCGCCGATCAGGATGGACAGGCCGCGATCGTTGCCGATCTTGAGGGCGCGGGGCATGACGCAGATGCAGTGCATGCAGCGCACGCACTCTTTGTTGTTGATCTCGAGCTTGCCACCCTCGTAGCGGATGCACTGGCTCGGGCAACGGTCGACCACTTCAGCCTTGATGTCGAACTTGCCCCAGTCGCGACCGGCGTAGGCGCCGGCGTTGGGGGCGATTTCGCCACCGACGTAAGCGGCGACGGCCTTCTGGTCAACGCGGATCTCGTCGCGCCAGGTGCCGATGAAGCTCATGTCGGAGCGGGCGATGGAAGCCACGCAGCCCAGCGAGCAGCCGTCGAACTTGAACTTGAACTTGTAGGGGAAGGCCGGGCGGTGCAGCTCGTCCTGGTACTCCTGGGTCAGCTGGTAGCACAGCTCCTGGGAGTCGTAGCAGGCGTACTCGCAGCGGCTCTCGCCGAGGCAGCAGGCCGGGGTGCGCAGGTTGGAGCCCGAGCCGCCCAGGTCGTTGTTCATCTTGTGGGTCAGTTCGAAGAAGATTTCCTCGAGCTGCGGGGTGGTGGTGCCCAAAAGCACGATGTCGCCGGTGGCGCCGTGCATGTTGGTCAGGCCGGAACCGCGCAGTTCCCACAGGTCGCAGAGCTGACGGAGGAACTCGGTCTTGTAGAACATGCCGGAGGGCTGGGCGACGCGCACGGTGTGGAAGTGGGCCACGCCGGGGTACTTCTCGGGCTGGTCGCAGTAACGGCCGATGACGCCGCCGCCGTAACCGAACACGCCCACGATGCCGCCGTGCTTCCAGTGGGTCTCGCCGTCCACGAAGGAAAGCTCGAGAAGACCCAGCAGGTCGTCCGGGCACTCGGCGGGAATCTGGTAGTCGATGCCCTTGGGATTCGCGTATCTGTGCTCAATCTCCTGCTTAATGTCGGACACAAAGCTGGGCCACGGGCCGCTTTCCAGCTGGTCCAACAAGGGGGTTTTGTGTTTCGCCATTCCCTTAACCTCCGTTGTTTGAAGTAAAATGTTGCCACACTCCTAAACTATCCGGCATGCGCCCGCTGGCGCGCGGGCCGTCGCCGGATGTCTTTCCTCCATCTGGCGAGGCGCTTGTGAATTGGCGAACACGGGCACGGCCCAGTCTTCCAATTCCAGCGCATGATTCCTCATCTGTTACGGAAAATCCACGGTCCCTGTCAACATAAATCCGGATTAAAGCGCTACTCTTCCAAAGAATGACGTAGCGCCAACCCTGTGGGCGAGGTTGCTTTCCGGCCCGCGCCGGGGTAAGCAGGCTTGCCCGAATAAAGGGCCCAACCGGACCGGCGGACCCAAGTCCAACGGTCCGGGTTAGACTACTCCAAACTCGACTTGCCAGGCAATCACTATCTTGAACGCAACGCCTTTACGCGAAACCGCCTGCCGCCGCTGCGGCACCTGCTGCCAGAAGGGTGGCCCGGCCCTGCATGCGGCCGATGCCCATCTCTTTTCCGGCGAGGACGCCCTCGAACTGTCCCTGGTGGTCACCTTCCGCGCCGGGGAGCCGGTGTTCGACCAGGTGCGCGGCCAGGCCCTCCCCCTGGAGGGCGAGCTCTTGAAGCTGCGCGGCACCCGCGGCGCCTGGACCTGCGCCCTCTACGACCCCAAGGCCCGGGCCTGCGGCCTGTACCAGCGCCGCCCGGAGGAGTGCCGCACCCTCTCCTGCGAGGACACCAGCGCCCTGGCCGCCATGTACGATACGAACCGCCTGCGCAGGACCGACCTCCTGCCCAAGGGGCACGCCATCCACGCCGTCATGGCCGAGCACGAGGCCCTGGTGCCGGTGGCGCGCATCGCCCCCCTGGCCCGGCTGCTGCGCGCGGGCGGGCAGGAGGGCTTGGACGCCGAGGCCGAGCTTTCGCGCATGGCCCTTTCCGACCAGGCCTTTCGCAAGAGCCTGTCCGAACGAGCTGGCATCGACCCGGAATACCACGATTTCTTTCTTGGCCGCAACGCGGCCGCCCTGCTTGCCGCCGCAGGCCTTTCCCTGCGCGACGACGCCCGCCTGGGCTGCCGCGTGCAGTCCGATCCCCTCTGGCGGGACGAATAACTCAGCAACACACCGGAGACTTACGATGAAAGACGAGCTCGGCGTTTTCTATTACCCCGCCCCGCAGCACCCGGAGGCCCGCATGTACGTGCGCCGCTACGCCGGGCGCATCGAGTTCCGCATGTGGCACCGCGACGACGCCAATGTTTGGGAAAAGCACAACTGGCTGCCGTACGCGGTCATCGAACAGGCCGCGGCCATGTTCAAGGCCAGCGGCAAGGAAAGCGATCCCACCACCCTGTACGACCTGGCCGTGGCCGAGCGCCTGCTGGCCGACGAGTAGGCCCGCCCCATGCGCAAGCTCCTGCCGCTCATCCTCGCGGCGCTCATCACCCTGCCCGGACTCTGGCTCAGGTTCTCCGGCCTGCACCTGGCCCCGCCCACGGCGGCGCTCTTGTCCGGACTGGCCATCCTGGGGGCCTCGTTCCTGCTTTTGTGGGCCTGCGACGTGGCCCAGATGGACATTCCGCAGACCCTGGCGCTCGCCGTGGTGGCGCTCATCGCAGTGCTGCCGGAATACGCCGTGGACATGTACTTCACCTGGCAGGCGGGCAAGCACCCGGAATCGGACTACGCCCACTACGCCATCGCCAACATGACCGGTGCCAACCGGCTCCTGATCGGCGTGGCCTGGTCGGCCATCGCGGGCCTGCACTGGTTCAGGACCAGCCGCCGCGTCATCATGGACGTGGAGCAGCGCACCGAGGTGCTCTTCCTCGGCCTGGCCACGGCCTACGCCTTCATCATCCCGATCAAGGGCAGCCTGGCCTGGTACGACGGCCTCGTGTTCCTGGCGCTCTACGTCTGGTACATCCGCCTGGCCAGCCAGCGGCCCTGCCAGGAGTGCGAGCTGGAAGGCCCGGCCGAGCTCATCGGCGCGCTGCCCAAGGTGCGCCGCAGGCAGGCCACCGTGGCCCTGTTCCTCTTCGCCGCCGGGGTCATTCTGGCCAATGCGGAGCTGTTCAGCGAGAACCTGGTGGCCACGGGCAAGGTCTGGGGCATCAACGAGTTCCTGCTCGTGCAGTGGCTCGCGCCCATCGCCAGCGAGGCCCCGGAATTCATCGTGGCCATCATGTTCGTGCTGCGCGGCCAGGCGGCCGTGGCCATGGGCAGCCTGGTTTCGAGCAAGCTGAACCAGTGGACGCTACTTGTGGGTATGATTCCGGGCGTGTACGGCATCTCCAGCGGCGGCTTCGAGCACCCGCTGCCCCTGGGCCCCTTCCAAATGCACGAGATCTTCCTCACCGCGGCCCAGTCGCTCATGGCCGTGGCGCTCCTGGCCTCGCTCTCCCTGGGGCCGGGCGCGGCACTGTTGCTCTTCGGCATGTTCGCCGGGCAGTTGGTGAGCCCCTATGTGGTGGAGGGCCTGAACCTGCCGGAACTGCCTTGGGGCAACGGCACGGACGGCCTGCACCAGCTCTTCAGCGCGGCCTACGTGGCCCTGTTCCTGTGCATCGCCTGGCTGAAGCGCCAGGACATGTGGGAGCTGCGCCTGGGCGCCACTGTGGAGCAACGGATCGTCTAACCGGGAAACGGGCCGCGCGGCGGACTCTGGACAAGGAGCCCAAGCCATGACTCGAGATCCTGCCGAAACTGGCCCGCAGCCGCACATCGAACGCGGCCTCGCCGTGCCCATGCGCGACGGGACCGTTCTGCGCGCGGACCTCTGGCTGCCCTGCCCCGCCCCTGCCCAGGCCCGGCCCGTGCTCATCTGCCGCACGCCCTATGGCCGCGCCGCCGATCCGGACGAGCAGCGCTTCGCCCACGCGGCGGTAGGCCGGGGCTATGCTGTGCTCATCCAGGACGTGCGCGGCCGCCACGACTCCGAGGGCGAGTTCGAGCCCCATGTGCACGAAGGCCGCGACGGCTACGACAGCATCGAATGGGCCGCGGCGCAGGGCTGGTGCGACGGCCGCGTGGGTACCTTCGGACTCTCCTATCCCGGCTGCGCCCAATGGCTGGCCGCCCTGGAGGCCCCGCCCCACCTGCTGGCCCTGGCTCCGGCCATGAGCTATGCCCGCCTGCGCGAGGCCATCCGCTACGGCGGCGTGTTCGACGCCGACTGGGTGCGCTGGGCCTATCTTTCCATGGCCCCGGAAATCCGCCGCCGCCACGGCCTGCCCGGCCCGCAGACCGAGGCCGAAGCCTGGGAGGAGTGGCAGCGCCTGGGCGAGGACGCCTTCCTGGGCCGCCTGCCCCTGGCGGAGGTGGCCGACCTGCGCGACGCCGCGCCCTATTTCATACAATGGCTGTCCCAGCCGCAGCACTCGCCCTGGTGGAACTTCGGCGACGTGGCCGAGCGTCTCGGCACAGTGACGGCGGCGGTGCTGAACCTGGACGGCTGGCACGACGACGCCTGCGGCCCCAAGGGAGCCATCGCCAACCATCTGGGCCTGTGCGTCGCGCGGGCGACCGAGGCCGAGCCCCGCTCCCGGCTGATCCTCGGCCCGTGGGGCCACGGCGTCCCGGCGATCACCGGCGCGCGCGCCCCAGGCGGGCGCGACTTCGGCCCCCTGGCCTTCCTCGACTACGATGCGCTGGTGCTGGACTTCATGGATCGCCACGTGCGCGGCCTGCGCAATGCCCAGAACCAAACGGCGCACGTGCGCTACTTCGTCATGGGCGAGAACCAGTGGCGCGAGGCCGACGCCTGGCCGCCGTACACGCGGGAGCTGTGCCTGCACCTGCATGCGGCCGGGAAGGACGGACTTGGCGGGTTGAGCGAAGCGCCGCCAGCGCTGGCCCAGGAAAGCGGCTTCGTGAACGACCCGGCCCGGCCCGTGCGCGAGATCTCCACCTGGACCCAAGGCCCGGCGGACCAGCGCGCCTTGCTTGAAATCGAGCGCGGCAGGCTCCTGACCTTCGAGACCGGCCCGCTGCCCGAAGCCCTCTGCGTGGTGGGGAACATCCGCGCGGAGCTGTGCGTCAGCCTCGACGCGCTCGATGCGGATCTTTGCGTGCTGCTGCAGGACGTGGCCCCGGACGGGGCGGCCTTCGCCCTCATGGACCCGCGCGCGGGCGCGCAGCGCCTCTCGGCCCTGGGCCCCATGACGCCCGGCGAGGTGCGCCGCGTGAACATCAACACCCTGCTCACGGCCAACACCTTCCTGAAGGGCCACCGCATCCGCGTCGTGGTGTGCGCCAGCTGGCACCCGGCCCTTTCGCGCAATCTGCAAACCGGCGAAGACGAGGCGTTCTCCGCCGCCACGCGCCCGGCGCGCATCACCCTGCACCACGGCCCGCAACACCAAAGCCGGCTGCTGCTGCCCATCTCGGCCGACGGCTGACCGGAAGCCGCTGCGCGCCTAGTCCTCCGCCCCGCGCATCTCCAGATGAAACTGGTGCAGGAAGCGGTGGTAGAACGGCGTGAACAGCACGCCGCAGAAGGTCAGGAAAGACACGCCGCTGTAGATGGCGTAGCAGGAGGCGAAGACCTTTGCCGCGTCGGTTTCCAGCCGGTCCACCGGGCCCATGCCGGTCAGGATCATGGACGCGTTCAGAAAGGCGTCCACCCAGCCCAGCCCGGCCAGGGCGTGGTAGCCCAGGGTTCCGACGCCCAGGCTGACGGCCAGAAACAGCGAGGCGAACAGCGCGTACCAGCACACCCGCACCCAGAAGGCCTGGCGCGGCAGCAAATTGCCTTGTTTTGACTCCAATCGCAGACGTTTCATGGCACCCTCCCGTGTTTCCGCAAAGACCATTGCCCAGACCGTGCGCCCGCGCCAAGCCCCAGTCAAGCCATTGCCAGCCCGGCCCGGGCCATGCCATAGACCGGGCGTGCGGCGGCCTTCCCGGCGGCCGCGCTGGAGGACACATGAAGCAGCAAAACGCCCCCATCGGCGTGGACGTGGACGACATCCTGGCCGCCATGGGCCAGGCCGACGGCTACCTGGACATCACCCCGGACGACGCCCTGGCCCTGTACCGCCTGGCCCTCAAGCACGCGGTGGAACGCGTGCGCCTGCGCCTCACCGTGGGCGAGCTCATGACCCGCGAGGTGCGGACCATCGCCCAAGAGGCCACGGCCGCGGAAGTTGCCCAGTTGCTGGCCCAGGCGGGCGTTTCCGGCGCGCCGGTGGTGGAGGGCGGCCAGGTCGTCGGCGTGGTGAGCATCAAGGATTTTCTGCCCCGCCTCGGCCTGCCCAAGCATTCCACGCCCATGGCCCTGGTGGCCGGGCTGGTGACGGGCGCCCTGTGCGGCGCGGGCGACTTCGCCTCCGTCACCGCGCGCGAACTCATGACCGCCCCGGCCCTGACCATTCCCCCGTCCACCCCGGTGGGCGAGGCGGCCAAGCTCATGGACGAACGCGGCATCAACCGCCTGCCCGTGGCCGAGAACGGTGCGCTGGTGGGCATCATCACCCGGGGCGACGTGGTGCGCGCGTCCCAGGCCCTGAACATAGCGGAGTAGGAATTGGAATTCTTCACAAAGATGCGCGGCGCGGGCAAAAGTCCTCCGCGCGTCCGGCGCACGGAAATCGTCTCGTCCTTCCTGGGCTCGCTTACCGGCATGGCGCTGCTGGGCTTTCTGCACGCCAACGTGGCCGACCCCGTGGACAAGGTGCTGCTCATCGGCTCGTTCGCGGCCTCGGCCGTGCTGCTCTTCGCCGCGCCCAAAAGCCCCCTGGCCCAGCCGCGCAACCTCATCGGCGGGCATGTGCTTTCGGCCATCATCGGCGTCAGCATCCGCCTGGCCCTGCCCGCGCCGGTGTGGCTCTCGGCCGCGCTGGCCGTGGCCACGGCCATCGCGGTAATGCAGATGACCAAGACCCTGCACCCGCCCGGCGGAGCCACGGCCTTCATCGCCGTCACCGGCGGTGCGAAGATCGCCGCCCTGGGCTATCTGTACGTGCTGGCTCCCGCGCTGGCGGGCGCGCTCATCCTGCTGTGCGTGGCGCTGGTGACCAACGCGCTCACCCCTGGCAGGCGCTACCCGGAATACTGGTGGTAGGCCGGGGCTAGCCCGCCTCCTGCAAGGCCCGCACGCGCGTAATGCCCGTGGCGTAGGCCTCGAACACGGCGCGGCGGTTCAGCATGCCCAGAAGCTCCGGCGCCGCCTCAAGGTCGGCCCCCTCGGCCAGAACGGGCAGCTGGGCGCAGCCGCACTCCACAAACTTCAAAAGCGCGCTGTACAGGTCCTCCTCCGGGGTGACGAAGAACAGCGGGCCCATGACGTCCTGCGCCACCACGAGGTCGAAGAGCTCCTCTTCGAACACCAGGGAACGCACGCGGTGGATGTCCAGCAGGCCGCGCAGGCGGCCGTCCGCCCCGCGCACCGGGAAGCTGCGGCCCTCGCTGTGGCGCATCAGGTCGGCGATGACCCCCAGGGTGGAGCCCGCTTCCAGCACCACGGGCAGGCAGCGCATGAAATGCCCGCCCACGGTGTGCTCCTCCAGCAGGTTCACGGTGGCGTCCGCCGCGTGGGCCGGGGAGTCGAACTTGGTCTCCACCTGGTTGTCGTAGAGCGAGACCCTGCGGCACAGGGCGATGCACAGGGCCGAGGAGAGCATGAGCGGGGCCAGCAGGCCGTACCCGCGAGAAAGCTCGCAGACCATGACCAGCGGGCCTATGGGCGCCTTGGCGATGCCGGAGAAGAAGGCCGCCATGCCCACCAGCACATAGCTGCCCGGCTCCGGCGCTATGCTCGGCCAATGCTCGTGCGCCACCTGCCCCACCACACCGCCGGAAAGCCCGCCCACGAACAGCGCCGGGGCGAACATGCCGCCGCTCATGCCGGAACCGATGGTCAGGCTCGTGGCCAAGGTCTTGCCCAGCACCATGGCGATGAGCATCAGCGTGGGCACCTGGCCCAGAATGGCCATTTCCAGCCAGCCGTAGCCGCCGGAAAGGGTCTGCGGAAACAGCGCGCCCACACACCCGGTCAGGAACCCGCCCAGGCCCAGGGTCCACATGATGCCCAGGCGCTCCCGCACCGGGGCGAAGATCCTGGTCTTGCAGGCGCGGAAGGTGCCGATGAACAGATGCGCCGCGCCGGAGCAGACCACCGCCAGCACGGCGTAGAAGATCAGCTCGCGCGGGTCCGTGAACTGGAAGGCGGGCGCGGCCAGGATGTGTTCCGTGCCGAAGAAGAAGGTGAACACGCTGTACGCCGTCACCGAGCTCATGACCGCGGGCAGGATGGCCTCGGCCTCGAAGTCCTCGCGGTAGATGACCTCCACCGCCGTGAGGGCTCCGCCAAGGGGCGCGCGGAAGATGGCCCCCATGCCGCCCGCCGCACCAGCCAGCAGCAGCAAGCGGCGCTCCCGCGCGGTGAGCTTGAGGCGCTGCGCCAGCCAGGAGCCGATGCCGCCGCCGATCTGGGCGATGGGCCCTTCCCGTCCGGCGCTGCCGCCCGTGGCGATGGTGAGGATGGAGGCCAGGCCCCGGATGAGGGGCACGCGCGGCGGCACCACGCCGCCCTGGCGGTGGAAGGCGCGGGTGGTGGCGTCGGTGCCATCGGTGCCGCCGGTCACAGTCTCCGGCACGTAGCGCTGGATGAACCAGCCGGTGACGAGCCCGGCAAGGGAAATCATGATTGGCGCCAGCCAGGGCAGGTATGCGCCCGGCTCCATGTCGAACAGATGCTCCCCCGCCGGGTTGGGCAGAGTGAAGCCCGCCAGATGCCGCAGAAAGAAGGTCTGCAGCCATTCCACGGCCACGAAATAGGCGCAGGCGGCCAGCCCTGCGGCCAGGCCCACGGCGATGCCGTAGCTGAGCCAGCGCCAGGAATGGGCGTGGCGCAGGGCCGCCAGGGCCTGGGCAAGGCCTGTGGCGAAACGCGTGAGAGCGGGCATGGGGGCGGTGGTGGGCATGGCCCTGGCTACGCCCGTACGCGGCCAGCGTCAACGCCCCTTGCGTCCCGGCCCGGCACCGCATATGGATGCAGACTGCGACCCCCTGACGGGTCCAAGGAGCGCATTCCATGACAACCTGGTGGCACTGGGCGGGGTTCAACCTGCTCGTTCTGGCCCTTTTGGCCTTCGACCTCGGCGTTCTGCACAGGAAGCACCACGAGGTGGGCGTGAAGGAGTCCCTGTGGCTCAGCTTCGGCTACTTCGTGCTGGCGCTCGGCTTCTCCGGGATCATCTTCCACTTCGAGGGCCGCCAGGCGGGGGTGGAGTTCCTCACCGGCTATCTCATCGAAAAGAGCCTGAGCATCGACAACATCTTCGTGTTCGTGCTCATCTTCACCCACTTCCAGGTGCCCAAGAAGGCGCAACACACGGTGCTCTTCTGGGGCGTGCTGGGGGCGCTGGTCATGCGCGCGGCCCTCATCCTGGCGGGCGCGGCGGTCATCTCGGCCTTCCACTGGATCATCTACGTGTTCGGCGGCTTCCTCATCCTCACGGGCATCAAGATGCTCATGACCATCAACGAGGTGCCGGACCTCTCGGGCAACAAGGTCACGCGCTTCATGCGCCGGCACTTCCGCGTCACGGACGAATACGAGGGCGAGCGTTTCATGGTGCTGCGCCAGGGCCTGCGCTACATCACCCCACTCTTGATCGTGCTGGTCTTGGTGGAGTTCTCCGACGTGGTCTTCGCCCTGGATTCCATCCCGGCCATCTTCGCCATCACCAAGGACCCGTTCCTGGTGTACACCTCCAACGTCTTCGCCATCCTGGGCCTGCGGGCGCTGTTCTTCGCGCTGGCCGGCATCATCCACAGGTTCCACTACCTCAAGTACGGCCTGTCCATCGTGCTGGTGGTGGTGGGGGCCAAGATGGTCGTCAACGCGGCCTTCGGCCAGCTCATCCCCACGGAATGGGCGCTGCTGGCCACGGCGGCCATCATCGGCGGCTCGGTGGCGCTCTCCATCTACCGCACGCGCGGCCTGCCCGCCGAGGGCGTGGAGGTCGTCATGCCGCGCGGCTGGGTGCCCGGCAGCCCGGCCAAGGACATCAAGGGCAAGACGCCCGGCGAGTAGCCGCCCTGCCCCATCCCAAACGCGCAAAGCCCCGGACCGCCGCAAACGGCCCGGGGCTCTCTCGTGCGCATGGCTTTGCGGCCCAGCCGCAGGCGTGTTGACTTCGCGTCCCGGCAATCCTACTTCGATCATGGCGGCACTTCCGCCGTCACGCACACCCTGTCACAGGAGGTCTCCATGCGCCGCGCAACCAAAGCCGTCTACACCGGCGAAACCGTCACCGAGGGCGCGGGCGTGCGCCTGCGCAGGGTCTTCGGCTACTATGAAGTCCCGGACCTGGACCCCTTCCTGATGCTTGACGACTTCCGCTCCGACACGCCCGCCCACTTCCTCAAGGGCTTTCCCTGGCATCCGCACCGGGGCATCGAGACCATCACCTACGTGCTGCGCGGCGACGTGGAGCACGGCGACAGCATGGGCAACAAAGGCGTCATCTCCTCCGGCGACGTGCAGTGGATGACCGCGGGCAGCGGCATCATCCACCAGGAGATGCCCAAGGGCGACGCCCAGGGCTCCATGCACGGCTTCCAGCTGTGGGCCAACCTGCCCGCGCGGCAGAAGATGATGCCGCCGCGCTACCGGGGCATCACCGCCGCGCAGATTCCGGAGGTGGAACTGTCCGGCGGGGTGCGCGTCAAGGTCATCGCGGGAGAGATCGGCGGCGTGCGCGGGCCCATGGAGGAGATCGTCATCGACCCGGAGTACCTGGACTGCGCGGTGCCGCCGGGGGTGGAGTTCGTCCACCCCACGCGCCCCGGCTACACGGCCTTCATCTATGTCATCGACGGTACTGGGGTGGTAAACGGCAGCGCGGTGCAGAACCGCACCCTGATCCTGTTCGAGGATGGCGACGAACTGGCCGCGAAGGCGGGCGAACAGGGCCTGCGCTTCCTGCTGCTCACGGGCAAGCCCCTGGGCGAACCCGTGGCCTGGCGCGGCCCCATCGTCATGAACACCGAGGAAGAACTGGAACTGGCCTTCCGCGAATTCCAGCAGGGCACCTTCGTTAAACATGCGTAAGACACGCGTAGCCCGGCTCCGTCCGGCCGGGGCGTGAGGGCCTAGGCGTCCCGCGCCTCGGCCCGGCGGCCCGCTTCCCAGGCCAGCAAGGGCAGGGCCAGGAGCACGGCGTCGCGGCCGATGTACCAGAGCATGGGCGCGGCCTCGCCCCCTTCGCCGGGGGTGGAGGTGAAGCAGCCGCAGCCCACGTTGATGCCGCGGAAATAGTTCACGATGAGCGCCAGCCAGAAGGCCGCCAGAAGCGCCGTGGCCAGGAACAGCGCGCCCTGCCGCCAGAAGCCCGTGAACAGGCACACGCCAAGCGTCAGCTCGAACCAGGGCAGCCAGATGGCCACCGGGTTCACCAGCGCAAGGGGCAGCAGGCGGTAGTCCGTGACGATGGCCGCGAAGTCCTGCGGGTGGATGATCTTGTCCGCGCTGGCGTAGAGAAGCACGCAGCCCACGACCATGCGCAACAGCCAGGCCAGGGCCTCCCAGGGGACTACTTGCTGTCGCAGTCCCGGCATATGCCCTCCTGCCCGGACTTTCCGGCCTGTCCGGCCTGGGCGCCCGGCATGCGCGACATGGCCGCGCCCTTGGCC
>CAYUOW010000047.1:0-4790 GCA_964446455.1 uncultured Desulfocurvus sp. | reverse complement strand
CCGCAGGCCAGCACCAGGATGTGCACGCCCAGGTTCAGCCGCCACAGGGCCAGGCCGGAAAGCAGGGCCACAGCCAGGGCGAAGGCGTCGAGGCCGCCGGCAACCCCGCCGGATGGCCCGCCGTTCAGGCTGGCGGGCCAGAAGGTGGCCGTGGCAAAGACCACGCCGAGCTTCAGTATCACGCCCACCACGGCGGCGGTGATGCCCGTGAGCGCCGCCTGCAGCCTGGGGTTGGCCGTGAGGCGCTCGATGTACGGCGCGCCAGCGAAGACCAGGAAAAAGCTGGGCAGGAACATGCCGAAGGTGGTCAAGAGTCCGCCCAGGACGCCCGCCGTCAGGGGCGTGAGCGCGCCCGGACTGTTCCAGGCGGTCATGAAGCCCGTGAACTGCGTGACCATGATCAGCGGTCCCGGCGTGGTCTCGGCCAGGCCAAGGCCCAGCACCAGCTGCTCCTGGGTCAGCCAGCCCAGGCGCATGGACATGTCCGACACGTAGGCCAGCACGGCATAGGCTCCGCCAAAGGTGACGAAGCTGGCGCGGGAGTAAAAGGTAAGGATCTTCGGCAACAGCGAGCCCGGCCCGGAGAGAAGATACACGGGCAGGGCAACCACGAGCCAGATCCCCGCGAACACCAGCGCCACCCGCCCCGCGTGCCGCCAGGCCGAGCCTTCGGGCCGACGCGCGGCCTCTTCCTCGTCCGGGGGCGGGCAGGTTCCGCCGGGGCAGAAGATGTCCGGCCGCACATTGCCCAGCCACAGGCCAAGCAACCCCGCCGCCACCACGATGCCCGGAAACTTGAGCCTGAGCGCGTAGCCCATGAGGAAGCTGCCCAGGGCGAAGCCGTAGAACACCGGGTGCTTGAGGGATTTCTTCGCCATACGCCACAGGGCCTGGGCCACAATGGCCACCACCGCCCCGGCGATGCCCCGGAACACGCCCGCCACCACCGGCACGCTGCCGTGCGCCGCCGCCAGCCAGGAAAGCAGCAGCATGATGAACACGGACGGCAGCAGGAAGAACAGTCCCGCCACCGCGCCCCCCCGGTAGCCGTGCAGGCGCCAGCCCAGGTACACGGCCAACTGGTGCGCCTCCGGTCCGGGCAGCAACATGCAAAAGGCCAGGGCGCGCTGAAAGATCGCATCCCCCACCCAGCCGCGCGCGGCCACCAGGTCCTTGTGCATCATGGCGATCTGCCCGGCCGGGCCGCCGAAGTTGATGAAGCCCAGGCGCAGCCAGTAGCGGAAGAACTCGCGGAAGGAAGGGATGACGTTCATAATGATTCCTTGTGGCGATTTCTTCGGGTCTTGTCGAGGGCTGGCCCGAAGACGAAAAATGCGCTTCGTTGCACACATCTCGTGCATAAATTTGCACAAAATGCACTGTAACCTGTAACCAAATGTTTGGAATGACCGTCTTTTCTGCTGGCACAAAACTGGCAAACACTGTTTGACAGACGCAACGTGCGAAAAAAAACTCTGCCCAGACAATCAGTTCCAGCTTCGCCGTCAGCGCGGGCGCGCCGGGCGGGAAGGACGGGAGACCACCTTGAACCTCACAAAGATATTTTCGGGAAAATCGCGGCTGGCCATCCTCGCGGCCGTGCTGCTCCTGGCCACGGGCGTAGGCTGGCAGCAGCTGCGCGGCTCCAAGTCCGAGGCGGTGTACCGCACCGGCAAGGCCGAGCGCGGCGACCTCTCCTCCACGGTGACGTCGTCGGGCACCATCAACCCCGTGGTCACGGTCACCGTGGGCACGCCGGTGTCGGGCATCATCAAGGAGCTCTCCGCCGACTACAACTCCCAGGTGAAAAAGGGCCAGGTCATCGCCCAGATCGACCCGGCCACCTACAGCGCCCTGGTGGAGCAGAGCCGGGGCAGCTACCTGAACGCCCAGGCCAACCTGGACAAGGCCAAGGTGACCCTGGTGGACGCCGAGCGCACCCTCAAGCGCTACCAGAACCTGGTGAAGGACGGTTCCGTGGCCGTCAGCGACTACGACACCTACGCCACCGCCGCAGCCTCGGCCCGGGCCGCCGTCACCGCGGCCCAGGGCAGCGTGGGCCAGGCCAAGGGCGCCTTCGACCAGGCCAAGACCAACCTGGCTTACACCACCATCACCTCACCCGTGGACGGCATCGTCATCTCCCGCGCGGTGGAGGTGGGCCAGACCGTGACCGCCAGCATGAGCACCCCCACGCTCTTCACCATCGCCCAGGACCTGACCAAGATGCAGATCAGCGCCACGGTGGACGAGTCGGACATCGGCAAGATCCAGGAAGGCGGCAACGCCACCTTCACCGTGGACGCCTACCCGGAGACGCATTTCAGCGGCATCGTCACCCAGGTGCGCAACGCCGCCACCACAGTGTCCAACGTGGTCACCTACTCGGTCATCGTGGCCGTGGACAACTCCGAACTGAAGCTCAAGCCCGGCATGACCGCCAACGTGACCTTCGTGGCCGCTACGCGCCAGAACGCGCTCAAGGTGCCCACCTCGGCCCTGCGCTTCCGCCCCAAGACCGCGGACGGCAAGAGCGTCGAGGCGGGCAGGCTGGAGGCCGGACAGAAGCGCCTGTACGTGCTGACGAACGGCAAGCCGGAGCCCGTGGTCGTCACCGTGGGCATCGGCAACGACAAGGAAACCGAAGTCACCGGCGGCAATTTGCCCGAAGGGGCCGAGGTGATCATCGAGGCCAGCACCGCCACCAAGGCCACAGGCACGACCAATCCCATGAGCGCGACCAGCGGCCCCGGCATGGGCCCCCCGCCCCGCTAGGGCCAGGAGGAAAGGAACGCGCCATGCCCACCATGAACGAAGTCGTGCGCATCGAAGACATCACCAAGGCCTACCGCATGGGCGAGGAGACGGTGCACGCCCTGCGCGGCGTGTCCCTTACCGTCGGCCAGGGCGAATTCGTGGCCATCATGGGCTCCAGCGGCTCGGGCAAGAGCACCTGCATGCACATCCTGGGCTGCCTGGACCGCCCCACAAGCGGCCGCTACGCCCTGGACGGCGTGGCCGTGGAGAACATGAGCCGCGACGAGTTGGCGGACATCCGCAACAGGAAGCTCGGTTTCGTGTTCCAGGGCTTCAACCTGCTCACGCGCACCAGCGCCGTGGAAAACGTGGAGCTGCCGCTGGTCTACGGCCGCATGGAGGCCAGGGAGCGCCGCGAGCGCGCCCTGCACGCCCTGGGCATGGTGGGACTGGCCGAACGCGCCGGGCACTTCTCCAACCAGCTCTCCGGCGGGCAGCAGCAGCGCGTGGCCATCGCCCGCGCCCTTGCGGGCGACCCGGCCCTGATCCTGGCCGACGAACCCACGGGCAACCTGGACTCGCAGATGAGCGAGGAAATCATGGACATCTTCAAGCGGCTGAACAATGCGGGCAAGACCATCATCATGGTCACCCACGAGCCGGACATAGCCGCCCACGCCAGCAGGCAGGTGACCTTCCGCGACGGCTCCATCATCGACGATACGGCAAGGCAGGCCTAGATGGACATCCTGCTGCCAGTAAAGATCGCCGCCCGCGCCCTGCGCGTGAACCTCATGCGCTCGTTTCTGACCATGCTGGGCATCATGATCGGCATCGGCGCGGTCATCATCATGGTGGCCGTGGGCACCGGCGCCACCAAACAGATCTCCGACCAGATCGCCACCATGGGAAGCAACCTCATCATCATCCTGCCCGGCAGCACGACGAGCGGCGGCGTGCACGCGGGCATGGGCTCCCAGCCCACGCTCACCTTCGACGACGTGAAGGCCATCCGCACCGAGTGCCCGGCCGTGCTGCGCATCGCCCCGGAACAGCGCGGCACCGCCCAGCTGGTGGCCGGAAACATGAACTGGTCCACCGACATCAGCGGCACCACGCCGGACTTCCTGCTCATCCGCGACTGGAAGATCGCCTCCGGCCGGGAGATGACCACCGCCGATGTGGAGACCGCCCAAAAGGTGTGCCTCATCGGCAAGACCGTGGCCGATAATCTTTTCGGCGACGAAGACCCCGTGGGCAAGCAGGTGCGCATCAAGGGCGTGCCCTTCCAGGTCATCGGCCTGCTGGAGTCCAAGGGCCGCAGCGCCCAGGGCACGGACCAGGACGACAAGGTCTTCATGCCCGTGACCACGGCCCAGCGCAAAATCATCGGCAACGCCTTCCCCGGCACCGTGGGCCCCACCCTGGTGCAGGCCGTGAGCGAAGCCAAGCTGCCCCAGGCCGAGGAGGAGATCAAAGCCCTGCTGGACCAGCGCCACCACATGAGCGCCACCAAGGAACGCGACTACACCGTGCGCAACCTCTCGGAAATCCTGGCCGTGTCGCAGCAGTCGGCCACCACCATGAGCCTGCTCCTGGGGGCCGTGGCCTCCATCTCGCTCATCGTGGGCGGCATCGGCATCATGAACATCATGCTGGTCAGCGTCACCGAGCGCACGCGCGAGATCGGCATCCGCATGGCCATAGGCGCCAAGGAGCGCGACATCCTGCTGCAGTTCCTGGCCGAGGCCGTGCTGCTGACCATGCTCGGCGGCTTCATCGGCATAGGCATCGGCATAGGCGGTGCCTTCGCCATCTCCGGACTGTTCGGCTGGCCCACGCTCATCTCCGGGCAGGCCATCGCCTTGGCCGTGGCCTTCTCCAGCGCCATAGGCATCTTCTTCGGCTTCTACCCCGCGCGCAAGGCCGCCGGCCTGAACCCCATCGACGCGCTGCGCTACGAGTAGAGAAGAGCTGGGGCGCCGCCCCAGACCCCGCCAGAGGGCACAAGGCCCTCTGGACTCCCTGTGGCG
>CAYUOW010000046.1:0-21070 GCA_964446455.1 uncultured Desulfocurvus sp. | reverse complement strand
GCCGTGGTGGCCGACGAGGTGCGCAAGCTGGCCGAGAAGACTCAGACCGCCACCAAGCAGGTGGACCAGGCCATCCGGGGCATCCAGGCCGAAACACGCGCCAGCCTGGAGCAGGTGGACCTGGCGGGCCGTGCGGTGAACGAGGCCACCAGCCAGGCCGCTGCCTCGGCCGCCGCCCTGGACGAGATCGTGGCCCTTTCCTCCCAGACCTCGGAGGAGATCCGCGCCATGGCCGAGGCCTCCCGCCATCAGGGCGAGGCCGGGCGCGAGGTGGAGGGCTCGGTGGAACGCATGAAGAACATCAGCGGGCAGACCAGCCTGGCCATGGACGAGTCGGCTTCGGCCGTGGCCGAGCTGGCCGACCAGGCCCGCAACCTGGGCTGCATCGTGGAGGACATCCGCCACGACGCGGACGGCGCGGACGGGCAGGGCGCGGAGCCGGGACTTTCCCTGGTGCGCGCGGCGTAGGCTTCGCCGGAAAAAACAGCGGGCGGCCCCTCCAACCGGAGAAGCCGCCCGCTTGTTGCGTCGAAAGTGCGCCTAGCGGGTGATTTCCGTGCCGATGCCGCAGGCGGTGAAGAGTTCGAGCAGCACGCAGTTCTCAACGCGGCCGTCGATGATGTGGACCTTTTCCACGCCCGCCATGATGGCCTCCAGCACGCACTGCAGCTTGGGGATCATGCCGCCCACCACCACGCCGTTCTCGATGGCCTGGAAGGCCTGGGTGCTGGTCATGCTGGGGATGAGCTGCTTGTCGCGGTCCAGCACGCCGGGCACGTCGGTCAAAAGGTGCAGGCGCTTGGCGCGCATGGCCCCGGCCACGGCCCCGGCCACGGAGTCGGCGTTGATGTTGTACGTGTTGCCCTCATCGTCCACGCCCACGGGCGCGATGACCGGGATGATGCCGATGTTCATGAGGGACTTGAGCACATTGGTCTCGATGGATGTGACCTCGCCCACCTTGCCCAGGTCGATGATCTCGGGCGGGGCGTCGGCGCGGTTCACGGCCAGTTCCTTCTTCTCGGCGCGGATGAGCATGCCGTCCTTGCCGGAGAGGCCCACGGCCCGGCCTCCGGCCAGGTTGATGAGATTCACGATCTCCTTGTTCACCTTGCCCACCAGCACCATCTCCACCACGTCCATGGTGGCGTCGTCCGTCACGCGCAGGCCCTGGCGGAAGTGGCTCTCGATGTTCAGGGCCTTCAGCATCTGCCCGATCTGCGGGCCGCCGCCGTGCACGATGATGGGATTGACGCCGACGTACTTGAGCAGCACCACGCTGCGCGCGAAGCTCTGCTTTAAGGTCTCGTCGATCATGGCGTTGCCGCCGTACTTGATGACCACGGTCTGCCCCGCGAATTCGCGGATGTAGGGCAGCATCTCGATGATCAGCCGGGCGCGCTCGGCGTCCTGGGTCAGGTCGCGCGGGGTGCTCGTCGGGCAGGCGAAGGCCGCCTTGGAATCGTCGGGTGTGCTCATGGAAACCTCCGGCTGGGGGAATGCGCGCCAAGCCGGGCAAGGCTCGGACAGGCGCGGCGCGTGTGCCGGACAATCGCCGAGGGGGGCGGTTCTGTCAAGAATCGTGGACCTGCGCCCGCGCTAAAGGGCTACAGGGCTGGGGACAGTCGGCGGTAGACCAGGCGCTCGTAGCCTTGGGTGAGGCTGCGCGCCAGGGCGCTGGAGAGGCCAAGGTCGCGCAGGCGGCAGTACAGGTGCAGCGGATTCAAGTGGTGGGTCAGGGCGTCGTGCATGCGGCGGCTCATGGGAACCTCCCCTGCGCTGCGGCTGTGGCGCCGTGCAGCGCTGCTTGCGCGTCTTATCGGCGCGCCGCGCGGGAGGCATTAGCTTCAGAGCATTTTGCTGCGCTTGAGCAGCACGATGATGGCTGTGGTGAGCAGGGCCGTGCCGCCCGCCACGAGGCCGAAGGCCGCTGGATGGCCTTGCAGGGGCAGGTCGATGTTCATGCCGTACATGCTCGTCACCAGGGTGGGGATCATGAGCACCACGGTGAGGGAGGTCAGCACCTTCATGATCTGGTTCACGCTGTTGGAGATGATGGACGAGTACACGCCGGAGATGGAGTTCAGCACCTCGTTGAAGATCTTGGACATGTAGATGCCCTGGCGCGTGTCGGTCAGGGCGTCGTCCAGCACGTCGGCCTCGTCCTCGGTGAAGCAGAGCCGCCCGCAGGCCCCCACGCTCAGGCCCTTGCGCACCAGCCGGTCGATGATGAAGTCGTTGGTCTTGAGGGCCGAGTGGAAGTAGGTGACGCTCTTCTGCAGCGCCAAAAGCACCATGAGGCCGTCGTTGGAGCGCGAGCGGGCCAGGTCCTGCTCCACCTCCTGGATGCGCGCGCTGATGTCCTTCAGGTAGCGCATGAAGAGCTGGGCCACGCCCTTGATGAGGGCGCAGATGAGCTGCTCCGGGCGGAAGTCGCCGCCGCGCGCGCGGAAGCGCCGCAGGATGTCCGAAAGCGCAGCATCTTCCTGGCGGCACACGGTGACGATGGCTCTGCCCGTCAGCAGCACGCCCACGGGCAGGGTGGAGTGGCGGGCTCCCCCGTGGCGCGTTTCCAGAAAGGGCGCGCGGATGATGAGCAGGGTGGCCTCGTCGTCCACCTCGATGCGCGGGCATTCATGCAGGTCGAGCGCGTGCTCCATGAGGCCCATGTCCACGCCCGCGAGCTCGGCCGCGCGGCGCAGTTCCTCGGGGTCGGGCTCGCTCAGGTCGATCCAGGCGGGGCAGGACGGCCGAAAGCCGGGCAATTCCGCGTTCTGGTGCGCAGGGTGGACGGGGGATTCGTGGATGTGCAGCATGGTCCGCTCCGGTTCCGGTTGGTGCCAGTCTTCTCCTAGTCCGTAAAACGCGCGGTTTGGCGGCGGCCAGGCAACGATTGCGTGACAGGGGAGGAGGCCGGCCCTTCCGCCGCAGTCCGGTGTTGCCGGCCGCTTCGGACCGCCCTTGCCGTGGGCCCGGCATTGGCGTATTGCAGGCAAGAGAGCGTGGAGGGCTGTATGGACGGCATCTGGACGGCGCATGTCATCTGGTTCCTGGCGGGAACGGCCCTGCTCCTTGCGGAGCTGGCCCTGCCGGGCTTTGTGCTGCTCTTTTTCGCCCTGGGGGCCTATGTTGCGGCCCTGTGCGCCTTTGGCCTGGGCCTGGGCGCGGGCGGCCAGTTCGTGGTCTTCCTCGTGGCCTCCCTGGCGGGCATGGCGCTTCTGCGGCGCATGTTCCTGCGCGTGTTCCGCGGGCGCACCCATTCGCCCGCGGCCGAGGGCGCGGAAAACGGCGCGGAGCCCGGCCTGGACGACATCGGCGCGGGCAAGGCGGCCGTGGCCACCCGGGCCATGGGGCCGGGCAGGCCCGGCGAGATAAAGTTCCGGGGCAGCTTCTGGCGGGCGGAGTCCGCAGAGGATATCGGCGAGGGCGAGGACGTGGTCATCATCGGCCAGGCGCAGAACGATTCCGGCGCATACCTGGTGCGCTCCGCCAAGGCGGAGCGCTAGGCGCTGCGGGAATCAGAGAGGAACGGTCATGCTGGACGGCAATATCTTCATTCTGCTGATCCTGGCGCTTCTGGCCATCATCGTGTTCGCCAAATCCGCCGTGGTGGTGCCCCAGAAGTCCGAGTTCATCGTGGAGCGCCTGGGCAGATATTTCAACACCCTTGGCGCGGGCTTCCACATCCTCATCCCCTTCATCGACGCCGTGGCCTACAAGCGCTCCATGAAGGAGGAGGTCATCGAGATCCCTCCCCAGGTGTGCATCACCAAGGACAACGTGTCCGTCAGCATCGACGGGCTCATCTACCTCGAAGTGCGCGACGCGCAGCTCTCCTGCTACGGCATCGCCAACTACTACCAGGCGGCCATCCAGCTTTCGCAAACGAGCTTGCGCTCGGCCATCGGCAAGATCGAGCTGGACCGCACCTTCGAAACGCGCGAGGCCATCAACCACCAGGTCATCACCGCCGTGGACGAGGCCGCCACCACCTGGGGCGTGAAGGTGCTGCGCTACGAGATCAAGGACATCAATCCCCCGGCCAGCATCATGGCCGCCATGGAGCTGCAGGTGAAGGCCGAGCGCGAGAAGCGCGCCGAGATCGCCCGCAGCGAAGGCGAACGCCAGGCGCGCATCAACATGGCCGAGGGCCAGCGCCAGCAGGCCATCAACGTGTCCGAGGGCGAGAAGCAGAAGCGCATCAACGAGGCCGAGGGCCGCGCCAGCGAGATCGAGATCGTGGCCGAGGCCACGGCCGAGGGCATCCGCCGCGTGGCGCTGGCCCTTGAGGGCGCGGGCGGCATGGACGCGGCCAAGGTGCGCCTGGCCGAAAAGTACATCGGCGAGTTCGGCAACCTGGCCAAGGCCAACAACACACTCATACTTCCGGCCAATGTGGCCGATGTCTCCGGCCTCGTGGCCTCGGCGCTGGCCGTGGTGGACGGGGTGCGCGGGACCAGAACCCATTCAACAACCGACCAGAGCGCGAGAGGCCAGGAGGCCGAATCCCCCAGGGGCTTCGGGCCGGGCCAGACGCGCGGGAGCTGATTTTCCATGGAGCATGACGACAAAGAGACCACCGGGGCCGCCAGCCCCGCTTCCGGCAATTCCGCTGATTCCGCCCAGCCCGCCGAGCCCGCCCAGCAGGCAGCCCCGGCCCGCCCGCAGTATGTCCAGGCCGCGGGCCTGACCCAGGTTCAGAAGGCCCTGCTCTTCGCCCAGGAGCAGGCCAAGGCCCCCCGGGCCGAGGCCGTGGGCGAGATCGCCCCGGAGGACGCCCTGCCCGAGCTGCACCTGGCCGACCTGCCGCAGCAGCTGAAAGATGCCTGCGGCCGCGCGGGCTGGGGCAAGCTCATGCCCGTGCAGGAAAAATCCCTGCCCTACATGCTGGCCGGACGCGACATCATGGTCCAGGCGCGCACGGGCTCCGGCAAGACCGGGGCCTTTCTGCTGCCGCTTCTGGGACGCCTGAAGGCCGCGCAGACCTCCTGTCAGGCCCTCATCCTGGTCCCGACGCGCGAGCTGGCCCAGCAGGTGGCGGCCGAGGCCGAGACCCTGTTCGCCGGCACGGGCGTTGAGTGCGTGGCCGTTTACGGCGGCGTGGGCTACGCCACCCAGCTGGAGGCCTTCAAGCGCGGCGCGCAGATCGTCGTGGGCACGCCGGGCCGCGTGCTCGACCACCTGCTCAAGCGCTCCCTGTCCCTTTCCGAACTGTCCACCCTCATCTTCGACGAGGCCGACCGGATGCTGTCCATCGGCTTCTACCCGGACATGAAGGACATCCAGCGCTACCTGCCGCGCAAGAAGATCCACGGGGCCATGTTCTCGGCCACCTTTCCGCAGCAGGTGCTGCGCCTGGCCCAGGAATTCCTCACCGATCCGGGCCGCCTGTCGCTCTCCGAGGGGCAGGTGCACATCGCCGACATGACGCACGCGTTCTACGAGGTGCCCAGCATGGGCAAGGACCGCTGCCTCATGCGCATCATCGAGATGGAAAGCCCGGAAAGCGCCATCATCTTCTGCAACACCAAGGCCGACGTGCACTACCTGACGGCGGTGCTCTCGCGCTTCGGCTACAACGCCGACGAGCTCTCCGCCGACCTGACCCAGTCGCGCCGCGACCAGGTGCTCACCAGCGTGCGCGCCGGGCAGCTGCGCTTCTTGATTGCGACGGATGTTGCGGGGCGCGGCATCGACATTCCCGGCCTGTCCCACGTGATTTTGTACTCCCCGCCGGAAAACCCGGAGAGCTACATCCACCGCGCGGGCCGCACGGGCCGCGCCGGGGCCGCGGGCACGGTCATCTCGCTGGTGGACGTGATGCAGAAGATGGAGCTCACGCGCATCGCCCGGCAGTACGGCATCCGGCTTGAGGAGCGCCCCCTGCCCAGCGAGGCCGACCTGGCCGCCCACGTGACCCAGCGCATCGCCACCGTGCTGGAGGCCAAGTGGCGCGCCAAGGACAGCCTGGAGCAGGAGCGCATGCGCCGCTACGTGGACGTGGCCCGGGCCATGGCCCAGGACGACGACCAGGCGCTGCTTCTGGGCATGCTTTTGGACGACGCCTACCAGAAGGCCATGCACACCCCGCCGCCCCTGCCCAGCGGCCAGCGGCCGGAAGCGGCGCTTAAGGACCAGGAACGCGGCCGGGATTCCGGACGCCAGCATGACCGCCAGGGCGAGCCCCGGCAGGGGGGCGAAGGCCAGCGCCGCCGCCGCCGCAAGCGTTAGGGGCGGCGAGTGGCTTCTCTGCCTCCGGCCCGCGCCGCCGCGCTGGACTGCCTCACGGCCTGCCTCATCGAGGGCCGCGACCTGCAGGCCGCCCTGGACACCACCCTCTCCTCGGACCCCTTGTCGGACCGGGACGCCGGGCTGGTGACCGAACTGGTCTACGGCTACTGCCGCCTGAAGGGGCGCCTCGACGCGCTGTTGTCGCGCTTCCTCGACCCCTCGCGCCGCCTGCCGGACGAAGCCATGCTGACCCTGGGCCTGGCCGCGCACGAGATCATCCACCTGGACCGCGTGCCCGCCTACGCCAGCGTGAACTGGGCCGTGGACTGGGCCAAGGGCTATACCCGCGCGCACCTCTCCGGCCTGTTCAACGCCGTGCTGCGCCGCGTGGCCGACATGGCCGAGGCCGCCCGCACCGTGGCTCCCTACAAGGAGGGCGCCAAGGACGAGGCCGAGGTGCTCTCGCGCTACTACTCCTGCCCGGAGTGGATCGTGCGCCTGTGGCTCAAGGAATATCCCAAGGAAGACGTGGCCCGCTACCTCAAGGCCCAGGCCCGGCCGCCCGCCATGGGCCTGGCCGTGGAGGCCGAGAGCCTGGGGGCCGAGGCCGCCCTGGCCCTCTCGCGCCGCCTGGGCGCGCACCCGGCCTGCCTGGGCCGCCAGGGCCTCGGCCTGGCCTTCCAGCCCGGCACCGGCCTGGACGCCTTGACCGAAGAGCTCGCCCTTTCCGAGGCCGAGCGCGCCGCCCTGTACCGCCAGGGCTTTGCCGCGCGCCAGGCCCTGGCCGCCCTGAACCCGCAGCGCTGGCCCGCGCCCGTGTGGGACGCCTGCTGCGGCCGCGGCGGCAAGACCCGGCTGCTCCTGGAGGCGGGCTGCGCGCCCGTGCTCGCCAGCGACACCCACCAGGGCCGCCTGCGGGCCCTGTGCCGCGAGCTGGCCCCGGCGCTGAACTCCGGGCGGCTTCTGGCCTTCCGCGCCCGGGCCGACGAGCCCGCGCCCCTTTCCGGCCCGCCGGGCTCCATCCTGCTTGATGCGCCCTGCACGGGCCTGGGCACCCTGTCGCGCCGGCCGGACATCAAGTGGAAGCGCACCCCGGAAGACGTGACCGCCCTGGCGCGCACCCAGGCGGACATGCTGGCGCAATGCTTTGCCACCCTGGCGCCGGGCGGGCAGCTGCACTATCTCACCTGCACCCTCTCGGCCGAGGAGAACCAGCGCCAGGTGGCCAGCTTCCTGGAAACCTGCCCGGAGGCGCGCCTAGCCGGAACCTGGACCACCCCTGCGGATGTCGCCTCCGGCGAGTTTTTTTACGCCGCCAGCCTGCACAAGGCTGAATAGCGTCCGTTTTTTCAAGAATCCGTTTTACAGCTCTCGGAAAGCGGGGTATACGTATTGTAGGCCCCCCAGAAGAGCACGCATGAACGCACCCGACGACGACATCTTGCCCGAGGACTGGACACGGGATCTGCCGGACGGCAGCGTCTTCCGCGCGGCCTTCGAGTCCAGCCAGACGGTGATGTTCCTCATCGACCCCGTGACGGCCAAGGTCATCGGCGCCAACAAGGCCGCCTGCGACTTCTACGGCTATGATCCCGCGGAATTGAGCTCCGTTTCCGCCACGGACGTGAGCCTCATGTCCAACGAGCACATCCGCGAGCTGCTGCACGGACTGAGCTCCGGCGGGGCCATGCGCTTCTCCAGCCGCCACCGCCTCAAGACCGGCCAGGTGCGCGACATGGAGCTGGACGCCGCGCCCATCACCCTGCACAGCGGCCGCGCCTGCCTGTTCTTCATCGGCCACGACGTGACCCCGCGCCTGCAGGCCGAGCGCTCCCTGCGCCATCGGGAAAGCCTGCTGCGGGCCATCCTGGAGTCCGCGGGCGACGGCATCGGCTACCGCGACGCCCAGGGCATCTACCGCGAGGCCAACCCGGCCTTCTGCCGCATGGCGGGCAAGCCCTGCGAGGACATCCTGGGCCGGCCCGGCAGCGAATTTTTTGACCGCCGCGCCGCGGAGCACCACGTGGACATGGACCGGCGCACGGTTTCCGGCCGCGTGCCCGTGGCCTACGAGCTGACCCAGGAAGGCCCGGACGGCACGCACTACTTGAGCGTGCACAAGTCTCCCGTGTTCGACGCCTCGGGCGAGTGCCTGGGCGTGGTCTCGGTGAGCCACGACATCACCGAGCGCCGCCTGGCCGAGGCCGCCCTGTCCAAGAGCGAGGGGCTCCTGCGGGCCATGCTCCAGTCCGCCCAGGACAGCATCTTCGTCACCGACGAGAACGACGTGCTGCGCGAGCTGAACCAGACCTTCTGCACCCACCTGGGCCGCACGCGGGAGGATCTGCTGGACCGGCCCCTGGACGAAATCTTCAGCGGCGACGAGCTGCGCATCCAGCTTTCCACCAGCTCCCTTGCGCGGGAGACCCGCGAACCCGTGAGCTTCACCCAGCGGCTGACCGCGGAGGACCAGGAGTACTGGATCAGTGTGGTCAAGACCGCCGTGGTGGACGCCGAGGGGCGCTGCCTGGGCGTTGTGGCCATGGGCCGCGACATAACGGCCCAGCACGTGGCCGAGCACGCCCTGCGGCAGAGTGAACGCCGCCTGGCCGGGCTCATCCGCCAGGCCCCGGTGGGCGTGTTCGAAACCGACGCCAAGGGCCTGCTGATTTTCGCCAACGAGCGCATGCAGCGCCAGACCGGGCGCACACAGGAGGCCCTTTCCGGCAACCGCTGGCTGGAAAGCATCGTGCGCGAGGACCGCGTGGATTTCCTTGAGACCTGGCAAGAGGCCCTGATGAACAAGCGCGAGGTGGACCGCGAGCTGCGCATGCTGGATGCGCGCGGCGTGCGCCAGTGGATGAGTTGCCGCATTCGTCCCATGACCGACGCGTCCAACCGTTTCAGCGGCTACCTGGGCGTGCTGGGCGATATTTCCGAGCGCAAGAAGGCCGAGGCCCTGCGCACCGACGTGGAAAGCGTGGTGCGCCACGACCTGAAGAGCCCGCTGGGCTCGGTGCAGAACGCCATGGAGCTGCTGGAGCTTCTGGGCCCCCTGACCCCGGAGCAGGCCCAGGTGCTGGGCGAGGTGCGCACCCTGACCAGGCGCATGCAGGACCTCATCTCCCTGTCCCTGGACCTGCACGCCATGGAGGTCGGCGCCTTCAAGCCCGCGCTCTGCCCCGTGGACCTGTGCGCCGTGGTGGAGACCCAGCGCGCGGAGCTGCGCCCCCTGGTGGAGGGCAAGGGCCTGCGGGTGAACGTGGTCTCGGACTGCCCGCAGGGGCCGTTCTACGTCAACGGGGAGCGCAGGCTGCTGGACGCGGTGTTCTCCAATCTGCTCAAGAACGCGGCAGAGGCCTCGCCCGAGGGCGGGGAGATCACCATCCGGCTGGAGAACGAGGCCCCCCTGGCCGAGATCTTCATCCGCAACAAGGGCGAGGTGCCCAAGGGCATCCGCGAACGTTTCTTCGAGAAGTACGCCACCTCCGGCAAGCCCCACGGCACGGGCCTGGGCACCTACTCGGCGCGGCTCATGGTGCGCACCATGGGCGGCACCTTGTCGCTGAACACGGAGGAGCCCGGCGCCACCACCCTCATTTTGCGTCTGCCCGTGGGCGACCCGGCGAACGTGAGCCTGCTGGCTCCGGCCACTTGCCCGCCCGATTTCCCGGGCTGACGCCCTGCCGCCGATTCCGTTGCTTGATGTGAGCCGAGGAGGCTCGGTGGCCGCCCAGGCGATCGCCCGGTGCGGTGTCTTGTGACGCGCCTACCCCGTCTGTTCCCTGCCCAGCAGCCGCAAGAGGCCGTCCAGGATGGTCCAGGGGTGCGGCGCGCAGCCGGGCACGTAAAGGTCAACGGGCAGGAAGGCCGCGCAGCCGTCATTGGCCTCGGCGTGGCCCGCGTAGGGCCCGCCGGAGATGGCGCAGGCACCGACGGCAATGCCCACGCGGGGCTCCGGCGTGGCGTGCCAGGTCTTTTCCAGGCCCAGGCGCATGTTCTGCGTCACCGGCCCGGTGACAAGCACGCCATCCGCGTGGCGCGGCGAGGCCACGAACTGGATGCCGAAGCGCCCCAGGTCGAAGACCAGGGTGCCCAGCACGTTGGTGTCGGCCTCGCAGGCGTTGCAGCCGCCCGCGCTCACCTGCCGGAGCTTGAGGGAGCGCTTGAACAGGCGCAGGCGCTCCGGCGGCAGGGGCTGGGCCAGCTCAAAGGGCTGGCCGCGCAAAACCAGGGCCTCGCGGTGGCTTGCGGCCAGGCGGAAATCTCCCGTGAAGCGGATGGCCCCGCGCGGGCAGGCGGCCGCACAGTCGGTGCAGAACAGGCAGCGGCCCAGGTCCAGGGCCAGGCCCTTTTCCAGGCTGATGGCCCCGGTGGGGCAGGCGGCCGCGCAGGCTCCGCCCGCATCGCAGCCCGCGCACGCGGCGGGGTCTATCTCCGGCCTGCCGGGATAGCGGTCCGGCAGCTGCGGCATTGCCTTGGGGTAGGCCAGGGTGCGGTGGCCCTGGCGCAGGCGGGCGATGATGTGCTGGATCACGTGCGCCCCCTTACAGATCGTGCCCGCAGTAGGACAGGTTGAAGCTCTTGTTGCAGATGGGGAAGTCCGAGATCTGCTGGTTGCGCAGGGCCATGGAAAGCCCGGCCCAGTTGTGGAAGCTCGGGTCCACCACCTTGTAGGCCGCGAAGCGCCCGGCCTCGTCCGTGAGCGCCACGTGGCAGATCTCGCCGCGCCAGCCCTCCACCAGGCTCACGGCCAGGTGCTCCGGGGCCAGCGCGCCCACTCCGTCGCCAAAGCCGCAGGCCGTGGCGCAGCCGGGCAGGTGCGTCAGATGCTCGGTGAGGAACTTCTCGGAGTGCAAAAGCTCCATGTGGCGCACAAAGGCCCGGCCCGCCACGTCGCCCGTTTGCGACACGGCCACCGGGATGTGCGAGTAGGCGTAGGCTCCCACCGGGAAGTCCTGGCGCACGTCGATTTCCACGTCGCAGGCGCGCGCGGCCACGCCCACCAGCCCCAGGGCCAGGGCGTCCACGCGGGACACCACGCCCGTGCGCTCGAAGCGCGAGACAACCGACGGCGTGCTCCAGAGCTGCTCCACGGCCTCCATGCACTGGGGGAAAACCTCGGAGAGGTGCGCGCGCACGGCCTCGGCCCGCGTGGTGTCCAGGTCAAAGCCCACGCCGCCGGGCTTGATGAGCCCCCGGCCGAAGCGGCTGCCGCAGAGCTTGGCCGTCATGTTCAAAAAATCGCCGCGTATGCGCCCAAGGAAGGACGAGGTGGGCAGGAAGCCCACGTCCAGCGCCAGCGCGCCAAGATCACCGGCGTGGTTGGCCAGGCGCTCCAGCTCAAGGGCGATGGCCCGCAGAACCAGCGCGCCCGCGGGCACCCGGCAGCCGGACAAGGCTTCCAGGTTCTGGCAGGCGGCGGTGGTGTGGCCGATGGTCGTATCGCCCGCCAGGGTCTGCATGTGCTGCAGAAAGCGCGGGCCGGGGCCGTTCACCAGGGCGCGCTCCACGCCGCGATGCTGGTAGCCGAGCGAAATCTCCAGGTGCAGCACGTCCTCGCCGTGGCACAAAAAGCGGAAGTGACCGGGCTCGATGATGCCCGCGTGCACCGGGCCCACGGCCACCTCGTGCCCGCCCTCGCCCAGGGCCTCCATGAAGCGCGCCTGGCCGATCTCCGGTCCGATGATCTCGCGGCCCTGCGGGTCCAACTGGGGGAAGCGCACGGGCTTGAGCCACGGGTGGCCCAGCGGCGTCACGCCCCAGGTCTCCCAGATCTCACGCTCGAAGAGGTGCGCCTGGGGGCAGTCCGGCGTCAGGGAAGGGTAGGCTTGGCCCGCCGGAGCGGAGAGCACGTGCAGTGTGCCCAGCCTGTCCTCGGCCAAAACGGCGAAGAGCCGCAACTCCCCGCCGATGGGCGCGCAGAACAGGGCCGAGAGCCGGGCCTCATGCAGCACGGCCTCCAGCACCTCCACGCAGAATTCCTCCGCCGGGAGTACGGGCACCGCGCGCAAAGCAATGGCCTGGGCGTTGCGCATGGCTAGAACCCTCCCGTGAGCCGCGCCGAGGCGGCCAGCACCTCGGCCAGGGGCGCGGGCTGGTACAGACCGAGGAGCAGCGCGACCAGCAGCAGGGCCAGGGGCGGCCAGGTGGCGCTGGCGGGCTCGGGCCGGGCCGGGGTGGTGTTCTCGCCCTGGGCCATGCGCAGGGCGGCGGTGGTGATGCCGATGAAGGCCGTGGCCAGGAGCAGCAGGAAGAGCACGGCCAGGATGGGGCGGTCTCCGGCCAGGGCCGCGCGCAGGATGGCCAGCTCGCTGACGAAGGCGCCGAAGGGCGGCATGCCGGTGAGGGCAAGCACTCCGGCCACCCACATGGGGCCGGAGAAGGGCAGGGCGCGCACCGCGCCGCGCACGCCGGAAACGTTCTTGGTCAGGTACGCGGCCAAAATGTTGCCGGCGAGGAGGAACATGGCTCCCTTGGCCGCGCCGTGGGCCAGCACGTGCATCAGGCTGCCGTGCATGCCCGCGCCGCCTATGCCCGCGCCAAAGGCCAGAATGCCCATGTGCTCCACGCTGGAATAGGCCAGCAGGCGCTTGTAGTCCGTCTGGCGCAGCAGGAACACCGCGGCCCAGGCCATGCTGGTAAGGCCCAGGAACACCAGCAGGTCGTTGCCGAACTGCGACTGCCCGGCCGCGGCCAGCACCTGGCGCACGCGCAAAATGGCCAGGAAGGATACGTTCAGGAGGCAGGTGCTCATGAGGGCCACCACCGAGGGCGACTCGCTGTACACGTCGGGCAGCCAGGTGTGCATGGGCGCCAGGCCCATCTTGGTGCCGTAGCCCACCAGGAGGAACACGAAGGCCGCCTTGAGCAGCACGGGATCGAGCGTCGGCCCTGCGGCCATGAGGGCGTTCAGGTGCAGGGAGACCTCGCCCCCGCCGGCCAGGGCCAGCATGTAGGTGCCGAAGAGCGCGAGTGCGATGCCCACGGAGCAGAGCAACAGGTACTTCCAGGTGGCCTCAAGGGACCTGTGGTGGCGGTGGAAGTAGATGAGCGGGGCCGAGGCCAGGGTGGTGGCCTCCACGCCGACCCACAAAAGGCCCAGGTTGCGGGCCATGCACACGAAGCTCATGGCCGAGAGGAAGAGCAGCAGGCAGCCGGTGAAGCGCGCCTCGGGCGAGTTGGAGAACAGGCTGCCTTCGACCATGTCCTGGCGGGCGCCGCGCGTTTCGCGCTCCAGGTAGCCCCCGGTGTAGAAGGCCGCGGCCGCGAACAGCACGCTGGTGATGAGCAGGAACAGGCGTCCGGGCTCGTCGAGCAAAAGCGCGCCGTCGAACATGGGGCGCGAGGGGCTGGCGAAGGTGCCCAGGGTGAGGATCAGGTGCGCCACGGCCGTGGCCGCGAGCAGAAGCCGCCTGGTGCGGTGCTCCGGCAGGATGAAGGCCGCCGCGCCGGAAAGGGCGGGCACCAGGATGGTCAGCGCGTCGAGCATCCCCGCCTACTCCTTCAGCGACGCCAGCCGGTCGGCGTCGATGTGGTCGAATTCGCGGTTGATGCGGAAAATGGCGATGCCCATGACGAACACGGCCACGAACACGTCGAGGAGGATGCCCATCTCCACCAGGAACTGGGCCTTGCGCAGGGCCACCGCGCCAAAGGCGAAGATGCCGTTCTCCAGCACCAGGTAGGCCACCACCTGGCTCACGGCCTTGCGCCGGGTGACGATGCCGAAGAGCCCCACCAGGATGGTGAAGAAGGCCACCGGGGTAAGCAGTTGCGGCACGCCGGGGCCGGGCAGGGGCATGCGTCCGCCCAGCCACACGGAAACGGCCAGCGCGGCCACGCCGAAGAGCAGCGAGCTGGAATAGCCCACATAGGGCTCCACCTCGGCCCGCACGTGGGCGCTTTCCAGCGAACGGAACAGGAGCCAGGGGAAGGCCCAGCCCTTGAGCAGGGCCGTTGCGGCGGAGACGGCCACCGAGGACAGCGCCAGATCGCCGTGGCCGAGCAAGGGCAGAAAGGCCAGGCCCACGCCCTGGAAGGCCACCATGCGGATGCACAGGCCGATGCGGCTGGTGCCCAGGAGCACCAGATTCGTCAGCACCAGGCCGACAAGGATGAATTCCACCAGCGAGAGCATATGCGCGCTACCTCAGCAAAAGTATCAGGGCCAGGCCGGAAAGGGCGGTTGCCCCCACCAGCAGCCGGGGCACCAGCAAAAGGCGCAGCCGCGCCATGCTCGATTCCACCACGCCCATGATCAGCGCCAGGACGAAGATTCCGGCCACGCCCAGGGCCGCGTCGGCCAGCGGGTCGCCGCGTGTGGGCACCAGCACCCCGGCCAGCACCGCGCCCAGGGCCCACATCTTCACTCCCTGGCCGTAAAGGATGAAGGCGAAGTCCGGCCCGGAGTGGTCGAGCACCATGACCTCGTGGATCATGGTCAGCTCCAGGTGCGTGTTGGGGTCGTCCACGGGGATGCGGCAGGTCTCGGCCAGAAGCACCAAAAACAGCGCCGTGGCCGTAAGGGACAGGACCGGCCCGGCCGCCACCCAGCGCGCCATGTCGATGCGCGCGAGCAGTTCGGCCAGGGAATAGGTGCCCGTGGCCTGGGCCAGGGCGGCCAGACCCAGGATCTGCGCCAGCTCCGCGGGCACGGCGAACTGCATCTCGCGGCTGGCGCCCATGCCTTCGAAGCTGGAGCCCGTGTCCAGCGCGGCGGCGGCGGTGGCGAAGCGCCCCAGGGAAAGCAGGCCCGCGAAGAGGAACAAGTCGCCCTCGAAGGACACGAGCCCCGGCTGGCCGCCCAGGGGGGCCAGGGCGAGCGCGCACAGGGCGCAGGCCAGGCCCAGCATGGGACCCAGCGGGAAGACCCAGGTGGTGGTCTGGCTGTACACCGCGCCCTTTTTCAAGAGCCGCGCCAGATCGAAATAGGTTTGCAGCAGGGGCTGGCCCGTGCGGCCGGCGAACTTGGCCTTCACGCGGTTGATGACCCCGAAGAGCAGCGGGCACAGCGCAAGGCCCACGGCCATGCGCGGCAGGGCGTCAAAGTGCAGGGCGCTCATGTCGATCACCACAACCCCCAGGCCAGAAGCGCCACCAGGGTGGCGGCGATGTAGAGCACGTACACGTGCACCTGGCCCTGCTGCAGCCGGTGCAGGGCCTCCAGCCGGGCGTCCAGGAAGCCGAAGCCCGCCAGGAAGGCCGTGAGGATGCGGTCCTGAGCCTCGGCAAAGTAGCCCGCGCGCGCCGGGAACAGGCCCCAAGGCCGGGTGGTGCTGCCGGTCTTGCCGGTCAGGGAGCGGAACATGTCGGCCAGGGGCTGGGCAAAGGACGAATAGGTGTACTGGATGCGCGCCGTGGGATCGATGTAGCCGCAGTCCCAGGTGGGGCCGGTGCGCACGTCGCGGCCCTGCAAAAGCGCGCGGCGCAGCAGGAACAGCCCGCCGAAGGCCGCCAGCAGCAGGCCGAAGACCAGGGAAGCCGTGGTCAGGCCGTCCACCAGGGGCGCGCCAAGGGCTTGGGCCCCGGGCAGGCTGGGCTCCAGGGCGCGCAGGGCGGTTTCAAGCAACAGCGGCGCGGCGAAGCCAAGCAGCAGGCCCAGGCAGGCCAGGAGAATCATGGGCCAGCGCATGAGCGCCGGAGATTCGTGGGCGGACTTGGCCGCTTGGCTGCGGGGTTCGCCCAGGAACACCGCGCCGAAGGCTCCGGAGAACACGGCAGCGGCCATGCCCGCGCAGAGGATCAGCGCGGCCAGCGCGCCAAGGCTCGGGATGTCCAGGCTGGCCGTGGGCAAAAGCAGGCCCTTCACCGCGCACAGGCCCAGCACCAGCTCCGAGGCGAAGCCGCCAAAGGGCGGCAGCCCGCAGATGCCGATGCTTCCGGCCAGGAAAGCCGCGCCGGTGACGGGCATGCGCTTCAGCGCGCCGCCCAGCTGGTCCATGCGGCGCTCGCCCGTGCCGTGCAGCACGCTGCCCGCGCAGAAGAACAGCAGGGACTTGAACACCCCGTGGTTGACCATGTGGATGAGGGCGGCGCTGAAGCCCAGCGCGGCCACCAGCGGCGCGTCGCAGGCGCGGCCAAGGGCTCCCAGGCCCAGGCCCAGGAGCATCAGCCCGGCGTTCTCCATGCTCGACCAGGCCAGCAGGCGCTTGAGCTCCGCCTGGCCCAGGGCCCCGGCCACGCCCAGGATGGCCGTGACGCCGCCCAGGCCGATGAGGGTCCAGCCCCACCAGACTTCCGGCTGGTAGGCCAAAAGCACGCGCAAAATGCCGTACACGCCGGTCTTGATCATGACGCCGGAGAGCACGGCGGACACGTGGCTGGGCGCGGCCGGGTGGGCCTCGGGCAGCCACACGCCAAGGGGGGCCAGGCCCGCCTTGGAACCGAAGCCGACAAGGGCCAGCAGGAAAACCAGCCCGGCCGGGGCGACCCCTTCCACCAGGGGCATGGACGCGCCGGCGGCCAGGCCGTCGGCCGGGGGCCAGGAAGCGCCCGGCAGCAGGCAAAGCACAAGCAAAAACGCCGCGCCCAGGTGCGAGGCCACCAGATAGATGCGCCCGGCCCGGCGCACGGAGCCGTCGCGGTCCTCCATGCTGACCAGGAAATAGGACGAAAGGGCCATGCCCTCCCAGAACAGCAGCAGGAGCATGGGGTCGCGCGCGGTGAACACGCCGGTGATGCACGCGGCCAGGATGTTGTAGAAGAACCAGGGCGGGCCCGCGCGTTTGCGGCCTTCCATGTGCGCCAGATAACCCCGGCCGTACACCGCGCCGAGCGCCATGAGCACCAGGGCCGGGGTGAGGAACAGGGCCGAGACGCCGTCGATGGCGAGCCTGCCCAGGCCCCAGGGCGGCGGCCAGGAAAGGGCCAGGGTCCAGTCCTGCGGGGCGATGAGGGCCTGCACCGCCGGAACGAGGCCGAGCAGGCAGCCCAGAACCGCGAAGCCGGAACCCAGGGCGTTGGCCGCGCGGAAGGAGCGCGGCAGAAGCGAGACCACGGCGCCAAGGAGAAACACGGCCAGGCAGGCGGCGAACAGGATCACGGACGCCTCCCGAAACGCTTGGAGGCGGACTGGTGCAGATGCTCGGCCGCGGCGGCGGATTGCAGGATGGCGGTCTCCGGCATGCGGGAAAGCACGGCCTGGCGGAAGTCCGCATCGCGCAGGGCGGCGGCGAGCAGGGCCAAGAGCGTCAGGTGGGCGCGCACCGTGGGCGAGGCCAGCACGAACACGGCCTGGATTGGCTGGCCGTCCGGGGTGTGCACGGCGGTCTCCGGCAGGGGCGCGGCCGGGTAGATGAGCAGGATGCGCGGCGCATCGCCCAAAACCAGCGGGGCGCGCACATGGGGCACCAGCACGCCCCCGCCCACGGCGGTGACGCCCGTGGCCTCCCGCGCCAGCAGCATGGCCAGCAGCAGCTCGCGTTCCGCGGCGACATCCGTGCGGATATTCGGCGCGGCATCCGGCGCGACATCCGGCGTTGTCCCGGTTGCAGGAATCAGGCGTTCCACGGCGGCGCCCAGCACTTCAGGCAGGGTCGCGCCGGGCACGCCGGGCATGATGCCGCCCGCGCGCAGGGCTCCGGCCAGGGCGGAAACCTGGGCGCAGTCCTCGGCCTTGCCGTCCTGTTCGGGTTCAAGCTCGCAGGACAGGGCGGTGGAGCCGATGCCGTGGTGGATGGCCCATTCCATGAGCTCCGCGCGGTTGAAATGATACAGCCCCCCCAGGCGCACCGTGGGCAGTCCCGCGTGCGCTATCCAGCGCAGCACGGTCTTCTCGGTGCAGTTCAGGGCGGCGGCGGCCTCCCTCAGGGTGAGCCTCATGGGCGTGTTCCTCGCGGGTCGTTTGTGACCAAGCGGTCAAATTGCGCGCATGCCGCTCCCCGGCTGGGCAGACCCCGCCTGGCCTTGCCGGGGGGCAAACTGCCGGGCGTTCTGGACCGGGCGGTCAAACGCTGTGAAAACGGACCAAGAGAAAACCTTCGGACCGAATTTGTCAACAATGAATTGGCGCTCGCACGTTACTGGCAGTATCCCATGCCCAGGGCATCGGTGAGGCGGCGGCACAGTCCCAGGGCGCAGGCCCGGGCATAGTCGGCGCACATGCCGGCCATGTCGCCCGTTTGCGAACGCGAGACGCCCCGGTTGGCCAGTGCCGAAGCCTGGCGCGGATCAAGCTCCAGGGCGCGGGTGAAGTCGGCGATGGCTTCGGGGAAACGGCCCTGCTCGTCGCGGGCCACGCCGCGGTTGACCCAGGCCAGGGGCTGCTCCGGCGCCAGGGCGATGGCCTTGGAGTAGCTTGCCTCGGCCATGTCCGGCATTTCCAGCACAAAGTACACGTCTCCCTGGGCCATGAGGGCGGCGACGTTCCGCGGCTCCAGCACCAGGGCCGCCTCCATGTCCTCCAGGGCGCGTTCGCCGTGCCCCAGGGCGGCGAAGGTCAGGCCGCGTTCCACAAAGGCTCCGGCCAGGCGCGGCTCCCGCAGGATGAGCCGGTTGGCCTCGGCCACGGCCTCGTCGAAGCGCCCCTGGGCGCGCAGGGCGCGCATGGCCAGCAACCGGGCCTGGGGTTCCGGGCGATTTTCCAGCAGCTCCAGGGCGGCCTGGGGGTTCTGGTCTGGACCTTCGGCCAGGAGGGCCTCGGCGCGGACCAGGGCTGCGGAATCAACAGATTGGGCCAGGGCCGGGGGCGGCGGGGCATCCGGCGCGGGCCGGGCGGGGGAACGGGGTGCGCAGGCGGCGCTTACGGCCAGGGCGGCCAGGGCCAGTACAGCCAGAATGGTGCGGGCCAAAATGGTGCGGGCGGAAAGGCGTGGGGGCATGGCTCCTCCGGTTGCCGCCGGACGGCGGACTGCCGGGCACCCGCGCCCCGCTGCGCCCATGCGGCGGGAGAAGGGGGTTGACTGCGGGGGGCAAAACGCGTCATGCACGGCTGTTTGCCACGCTAGCGAGGTTGCCCGTGTCCCGCAATACAATACTGACTGCGCTGCTGTTCGCCCTCACCTATGTGGGGAGCTTCTACTTTCGCATCTATGTGGTGGATACCCCGGTGAGCGGGGCGGGCGGCAACGCGCTGTTGATGGCCGCGCGCCAGGCCGTGCTCTGGGGCCAGCTTTCCGGGGCCTGGGGCCTGGGCAGCCTGTTCGCGGGGGGCCTGGCGCTCTTCGTCGGCGGGCGGGCGCTGGTGCTCCTCTGGAGCTTCTTCACGGCCATGGCCCTGTGCAACTATAATGTGGACCTGGGCGCCATCGGCTTCGTGCTGGGCTTTCTGCGCATCGTCCGCTTCTAGGCACGCTGATACGGGGCCGCCGGCCCCTGTTCCCAATCCCTTCCGCTACACTCCCAGCTGCTCCAGCCGGGACAGCAGCCGCTTCGACGCCGCGTGGCCCGGGTCCAGCTCCAGGGCCGCGGCCAGGTAGAACCGCGCGGAGTTGATGTCCTTGGTCATGGCGAAGGCGTTGGCCATGTTGTAGGCCACGATGGGCGCGGTCTTGTGGAAGTCCGGGGAGATGCGCTGCACCTGCTCGAAGGCGCCCACGGCCATGCGGTGCAGCTGGCCGTCGGCGTAGGCCAGGCCCATGTTGTAGAGGATGCGCTCGTCCGAGGGGGACACGGTGAGGGCCTTCTTGTAGTTGTCCACGGCCTCGCGCCACTTGCCCTGCCGCCGGAGCGCGATGCCCAGGCGGTTGAAGGTGACCATGTCGTCCACGGTGAGATTGTCGCCCTTCATGTCCAGAAGCTGCACGTAATACTTCTCCGCCAGTTCCGGCGAAGCCTCTCCCACCACATCGGCGATGTCCTGCACCACGCGGTCCACGTGGTTCAGGGCCTCGCGCTGGGCGTTGGCGATGGCCGCGCTGAAGTACTGGTCCGCGCGCTCCATCTCGTTCTTGCGCACGTAGACCTTGCCGATCTCGCACTTGCGCTCGGTGTTCAGGGGGCTGATGACGTCGAGCTTGCGCAGGTAGCGCAGGTAGGCGTCCTCGTCGTTCTCCTTGTGCGCCTCGGCCAGCTTCTTCAGGGGCTCCAGGTACAGGCGCGCGCCCACATGGGCGGCCTCGTAGGAGCGGATGGCCTCGTCGCGGCGGTCCTCGGCCAGGAAGGCGTCGCCCAGGAGCATGAAGGCCACGGGGCTTTTCTCCTTCAGGCGCAATATCTCCTGGGCGATCTGCTTCACCTTGGCCGTGTCGCCCAGGTCGAGGCAGGTGCGGGCCTCCTGCACCAGCTGGCTGATCTTGCCCTGGGGCTTGATGGCGCCGGCCATCTTTTCCACCAGGGTGTCCACGCTCACCGGTTTGGTCAGGATGCTGTCCACCCCGATTTCGTACAACTGCGAAAGGTCGGCCTTGCTGGTCTCCTGGGTCATGACCAGCAGCCGACCCTCGGGGAAGGTGGTCTTGACCGTGCGCAGGAAGTCCAGGTTGCTCTTGCCGCGCAAGAGCCTGTCGGCCAGGACCAGCACGGGCAGCTTGCGCGACAGGCGGTCGCGTACGGTGGCCAGGGCGTGCACCGGGTCCACGTGCACCAGCAGGCAGTCCGTCTTCACGCCCAGGGTTTTGAATACCGTGGCCCGCAGGGCGCGCACGAACAGCGGGTCGTCCGAGAGCATGATGAGCGTTCCGGCCTGGTTTTCCAGAAACTCTCGGAGGTCTTGGTCAAATTTCGGGGCTGGGGGCATTCGTCTCTCGTGCGCTTGCGGTTGGGGGGGCGTATGGCGGCCGGGGCATTGCCACCATCATAACTACACACGGCATATTCGTCTGTCGAGTGCGTAATTCTAAAAATGAGTATCCGTGACAAGTAGCTGACGCCCGGCATCTTTTTCAGGGTCCTGCGGAGG
>CAYUOW010000045.1:0-21092 GCA_964446455.1 uncultured Desulfocurvus sp. | reverse complement strand
CCGGCCAGGGAATAGGTGGTGATGCCGCCGGCGTCGTTGTCCACGTTGGCGGTGATGATGCCCGGCCCCAGCAGGGCCAGGAACATGAGGACATTCTTGCGGTTCAGCTTGCCAAACGGCGAGGTGAGCTTGGAAAAGGTCATGGGAATGCCGCCTGGAAGCTAGAAGTTGCGCATGGCCTTGTACTGTTTCCAGCGCAGGGCAAAGGGCAGAAAATGTTCCATGATGTCGTCGGCCGTGACGATGCCGGCCATCTTGCCGTCTTCCTCAAGCACGGGCACGGCGGCAAACTTGTACTGCACCACCAGCTCCAGCACGTCCTCCAGGGTGGAGGTCACGTCCACGGTCTTGGGGTTGCGGCTCATGATGGCCGCCACGGACTCGTCGCCGCGTGCGAGCAGCAGGCGCTTCAGGCTCGCCACGCCCAGCAGTTGTTCGTCCGGGTCCAGCACATACATATAATAGATGGAGTCCATCTCCGCGCCCAGCAGCCGCACCTGGCGCAGGGCGTCGTCCACCGTGGCCTCCGGCGTCACGAACAGGAACTCGTTGTTCATGAGCCCGCCCGCGGAGTCGTCCTCGTGCTCCAGCAGTTCCTGGACCTTCTCCGCATCCTCAGGATCCATCTGGGCCAGCAGCTCCTGGGCCTTCTCGTCGGGCAGCTCGGCCAGCACGTCGGCGGCCTCGTCCGGGGGCATCTCCTCCAGCACGTCCGCCGCGTGGGCGCTCTCCATCTGGGATATCAGGCGGCTGGAATCCTCGGGCTCCATCTCGCCCATGGCCTCGCCCGCAGCCTCCACGTCGATGGAATTGAGCACGGCCGAGACGTTGCCGTGGGGCAGCTGGGCCAGGATGTTGGCCAGGTCGGCCGGGTGCATGTCGGAAAGCTTGTCGCGCGTCACGGTGAGGGTAAGCTGGGAGAGGTTGGCATCCAGCGGCTGCACCAGGAGCCAGTCGATCTCTTTCGGCGCCAGCTGGCGGTGCAGCACCCCGCCCAGCACGTCCCAGGCCTTGAGGTAGCCCAGGCGGCGCAAAATGCCCCGGAAGCCGACGTCGACGGCGGAAAGGCACAGCCCGTCCGGCGCCAGGGCCAGCTTCAGGTCGTTCACCCGCACCACGCGCGCCCCGTCCACGTCCACGATCTGCTTGTCCAGGATGTCGCGGCGCATGAGCACCTCGTTCTCGGCCTCGGGCAGGTCGGGCAGGTTCTCCGGCTCGCCGCGCAGGGAGACGATGACGTCGTTGAACATGGCCAGTTCGCTGAAGGCCACGCGCTGGGTCTTGCGCCCGCTCTTCACCAACACGTGGTGCACCACGGGCAGCGGATCGCCGGGGCTCATGGCTACGTCAAAAAGCCGCCCGACCTCCCGGCCGGAACGGCTGATGACGCTGCGGTCCAGGACCGCGCTCAAAAAAATATCTTTGGCGTGCTGGGACATGACAGCCTCCCCGGGCGCGCGTGCGCTCCTCGCGATGAACGGAAAACACAAAAGGCCGGCAGCCCGCAAAAAAGCGGACTCCGGTGGCCTGCGTGCCGCCGGGCTTCAAGGCCGGTCAGGAAAACCGGCCACGGCGCGGCGGCGCGCTATTTTCGTGTATCCGTACTCTGGGTAGGCTGGGTAGGCTGGGCAGTGGGCTCAGGAGTGCCGTCGAGGCCTCTGCGAAGCTCGCGGATGCTCTTGCCGATGCTGGCGCCGAGCTGGGGAAGCTTGCCGGGACCGAAAACGAGCAGGGCGATGACCACGACCAAAAGCAGATGCATGGGCTGAAAAAGCTGTCCGAACATGACGGTTCCTCCGTGTTCCCGTGGAGCGGACGGCCCGAAGTCGCATCCAGGTCCAGGGGAGGTCTTGCGCCGGTAAGTCGGCGTCATCCGGTTCGGGACGTTATCCGAAAAAAACAATCTGTGAACCAGACAATACGGTGTGCAGCCCAAAAGTAACCCGGCTGTCACACCAACTGCACAGGCCCTTACAGCGAACCGTCGCCACCGTCAAGACGCATTTTGAGGTGCTGGTAGGCCTTGGCGGTGGCCACTCTGCCCCTCGGTGTGCGCTTGATGAAGCCGCACTGAATGAGGAATGGCTCATAAATATCTTCTATCGTTCGCGCTTCCTCGGAGCAGGCCACGGCGATGGTCTTGACGCCCACGGGGCCGCCGCTGAACTGATTCACGATGAGCGACAAAATTTTTCTGTCCATCTGGTCCAGGCCGTGCGGATCGACGTCCAACTTGTCCAGGGACTCCTCGGCCAGCTTCTTGTCCACCACGCCCTGGCCGGAGACCACGGCATAGTCGCGGATGCGCCGCAAAAGCCGCCCGGCGATGCGCGGGGTGCCGCGCGACCTGCGGCCGATGGCCCAGGCGCCCTCCTCCGTCACCTTGACCCCCAGGATGCCCGCCGCGCGCAGCACAATGCGCGAGAGTTCCTCCGGCGAGTAGAATTCCAGGCGGAACACGCAGCCGAAACGGTCGCGCAGGGGCGAGGTCAAAAGGCCCACGCGGGTCGTGGCGCCAACGAGCGTGAAGGGCTCAAGGTCGATTTTCACCGTGCGCGCGCCTGGCCCCTGGCCGATGATGAGGTCGATCTTGTAGTCCTCCATGGCGGGATACAAGATCTCCTCCACCGTGGCCGGCATGCGGTGGATCTCGTCTATGAACAGGATGTCGTGCCTGGAAAGGTTCGTCAGGATGGCCGCCAGGTCGCCCACGCGCTCAAGCACGGGGCCGGAGGTGGAGACCATGTTCACGCCCAGTTCGCTGGCCATGATCTGCGCCAGGGTGGTCTTGCCCAGGCCGGGGTTGCCGGAAAAGAGCGTGTGGTCCAGGGCCTTGCCGCGTTCGCGCGCGGCCTGGATGAACACGGAAAGGTTCGAGCGCACGTCCTCCTGGCCGATGAAGTCGGACAGGCGCTGGGGGCGGATGGTGTCGTCCGCCTGTGGGTGCTTGGTGGGCGCGTCGTCGCTCATGAGGCCTCCGGGCTAGGACCGCGCGGCGGCGATCTTTTTCAGGGCCACGCGGATGGCGCCGCTCGCGTCGATGTCCGGCTCGGCCTCGAAGATCTCCTTGACCATGGGCCGGGCCTCGTCCTCGGTGTAGCCCAGGGCCTTCATGCCCTGCAGGGCGTCGAAGTATTCGCTCTGGGGCGCGTCCTGGGGCGTTTGCGCCAGGGTGGGGCCGGTCTTGATGCCCGCCACCTTGTCCTTGAGCTTCCACATGATCTCCCGCGCGGACTTCGGCCCGATGCCCGGCACCGTGGCCAGCATGTCGGCGTCCTCGCGCAGCACCAGCTCGCGCAGGTGCTCGGGGCGGAAGTGGGAGAGGATGGACAGGGCCTTTTTCGGCCCCAGCTTGTCGATGCCGATGAGCAGGCGGAACAGGTCGCGGTCGTCGCGCGTGGTGAAGCCGTAAAGGTCGAGCGCGTCCTCGCGCACGATCATGTGCGTGAAGAGCTGCACCTCCCCGCCCTTCTGCGGCAGGGAGACCAGCGCGGTGCTCGGCAGGGCCAGCTCGTAGCCCACCCCTCCGGGGGTGACGACCACGCAGCCCTTGGCGGTCAGGTCCAGCAGGCGTCCTTCCAGGTAGGCGATCATGACTTGGCCCCCGTCAGCTTGCGCATCCTGCGCTCGTTCAGGTGGCAGATGGCCACGGCCAGGGCGTCGCTGGCGTCCAGGGCCCAGTCGGGCTTTTTCACGCCCAGGATCTGCGCCACCATGAAGGCCACCTGTTCCTTCTCGGCCCGGCCCACGCCCACCAGGCTCTTCTTGACCATGGTGGGCGGGTACCCGGCGACGGAGAGGCCGGCCACGGCGCAGGCGGCCATGGCCGCGCCCCGCGCCTGGCCCAGCTTGATGGCCGAGGCGCTGTTCTTGGACACGAAAACGCTCTCGATGGCGGCTTCCGTGGGGGCGTGGGCGGCTATGAGCTCGGCCACGCGGGAGTAGATGATGCCGAGGCGTTCGGCCATGTCGCCCCCGCTCGGCGTGCGGATGGTGCCCACGGCCACAAGCTCGGCCCGGCCGGAGGCCTCGCGCACCACGCCATAGCCGGTGACCTGGCTTCCGGGGTCGAGCCCCAGCACGGCCACGGGCGCAGCCATGCCTACCCCAGCTCTTCCATGATTTCGTCGGTGAAGTCGGCGGTGACGTAGACGTTGGACACGTCCTCGTTCTCCTCCAGGTTCTCCATGAGGGTCATGACCTTGCGGGCCGTGGCCGCGTCCACCGGGGTGAGATTCTTGGGCAGCATGGTCAGTTCGGAGTTCTCCACCGCGATGCCGGCGTCCTCGAAGGCCTTCTCGACCGAGGAGTAGTTCTCCGGGGCCACGCGCACCTCAAGGGTGCCCTCTTCGGCCACCACGTCGTCGGCGCCGGCCTCCAGGGCCACTTCCATGATCTGGTCCTCGGAGTACTTGGCGGGATCGAAAGAGAGCACGCCGCGCTTGTCGAACATCCAGGCCACGCTGCCGGGCTCGCCCATGTTGCCGCCGGCCTTGCCGATGATGTGGCGCACTTCGGCGATGGTGCGATTCTTGTTGTCCGTGGCAACCTCGACCAGCATGGCCACGCCGCCGGCGGCATAGCCTTCGTACATCATCTCAAAGATTTCGCCCCCGGCCAGCTCGCCGGTGCCCTTCTTGATGGCCTGGTCGATCTTGTCGTTGGGCATGTTGGCGGACTTGGCCTTGGCGATGACTGCGCGCAGGCGGGCGTTCATGTTGGGATCGCCGCCGCCCTTGGCCGCAAGGATGATATCCTTGGTGATCTTGGTGAAGACGGCGCCCTTCTTGGCGTCGGTCTTGGCCTTGGCGCGTTTGATCGTGGCCCATTTGCTATGTCCGGACATGAATCCTCCAAAAAAGTATGATGTGGAGCCCTGCGGCTCCGAAACAGAAAATTCTACAGAACCTCGCCCCGAAAGCCAAGCCCCAGAATGAAGGTCTCCTTGCTTTCCGCGCGGGAGCTTTTGGGCTTGAAGCCCCGCACCTTGTCGAACCAGGGCCGCAACGACTCCTGGAAGGCCTTGGCGTCCGGGCCCTCGAAGATCTTGGCCACGAAATCGCCGCCGACCTTCAAGCGGCGCAGGGCCACGTCGCGGGCGCGCTCGCACAGCTCCACGCTGCGCGCCTGGTCCGTGAACTTCACGCCCGTGGTGCGCGGGGCCATGTCGCTCATGACGAAATCAAAGGGCAGGTGCGGCTCCATGAGGGCCAGAAGTTCCGGCGTGTCCTCGAAGGCGTCGTGCACAAGGAACTGGACATTCTCCGGAAATTCCTGCTCCGTGGCCTGGATGTCGAGGGCGAGGACAAAGCCCGCCGGGCCCACCTTCTTGGCGGCGAAAAGCGTCCAGGACCCGGGCGCGGCCCCAAGGTCCAGCACCTTCAGGCCGGGCTTCAGGAGCGAGAACTTGGCGTCCAGCTCCTGCAGCTTGTACACGCTGCGCGCAGGATAGTTTTCCGCCTTGGCGCGCTTGAAATAATGGTCGCGATATTGTTTCATGGGCCGTCCTGTGCCAGCACCACTAGCGTAATCCGCCCCGCTTGCCAAGAACGCCGCACAGGCCATGACCTTCAGAAGGAGCCGCAATGCCCGAACAGGCCCCCGAGCCGCAGACCGGCCGCCCTGCGCGCCCAAGAATCCTGGACGCCCTGGGCCTGCCCAAAACCCTGCCCGCCTCGGCACAGGACTTCCTGCCGCTCGGCACGGCGGGGACCGGCCAGCCGGACGTGCTGCTCCTGGGCCTCGGCCCGGAGCCGGAGCGCCTGGCGGAGCTGCTCCCCGCGCTGCGGGATTCTGGCCGCGTGGCCTTCATCGAGGCCCCGGAGCTTGCGGCGCAGTTGGGTGAGAACTGGCGCGCACGCATCCCGGCGGCATGGCTGGAGCTTCAGGCCGCCGAACTCGCCGCCTTTGCCAGCCATGCGCGCGTGGTGCTCTACCGTCCGGGCCCGCGCCTGTTCCCGGATTTCTGGGGACCACTGCTGGCGCGGCTGCAAGTCTTTACCCTGCCCCAGGCACCGGCCGTGGACCAGCGCCTGATCTGGCTGCCCGGCGGCGAGTCCGGCCTGCTGCGCGTGGAACTGCTCGAAACCTTCGAGGCCCTGGGCTACCGCGTGCGCGAGCTGCCGGACGAAACCGCCGTGCGCGGCCTGCTGGCCGGAGGCGAATGCCCGGCCCTGTACCTGAGCGTGAATTTCCGCGGGCTTGATCCCCTGGGCCAGGCCGCACATTTGCTGCAAGCCTCGGGAGCCAAGGTGGCCGTGTGGTGCGTGGACAATCCCCTGCACCTGCTCTCCGGCCTCAAGGCGCGCTTCTGGGCGCAGTTGCCGCTCTTTGTCACCGACGACTGGTTTCTAGAGCCCCTGCGCAGGCTTGGCGCGGCAAATGTGCGCCATCTGCCCCTGGCCGCGCGCACGCGGGAGGTGGCCGGTCCGGCGCGGCAAATTGTCCCGGCCTTCGCCGACCTGGCGGACAGGCTCGCCTTCGTGGGGCGCAGCGCCTTTCCCGGCAAGGCGGATTTCTTCGCGGGCTGCACGGTTCCGGCAGCCGCCTGGACCGAGGCCGAGCGGGAGCTGGCCGCTGGCGGCAGACCGGACTTCGCATGGTGGCTCACGCGGCTGGGCATCGACAGGCTGTGGCCCGGAACGGATGCGCGGCGCGCTGGCTTTTGCGCCGAGGAAACGGGCAAGGCCTGGCGCACGGCCTGCCTGCGCCGGGCGCAGGAGGATCTGGCGGGGAAACTCACGGTCTTTGGTCCCCTGGAAGGTGAAGACAGCTGGCGGAGCATCCTCCCGGAAGGCTCAGACCTGCGCGGCCCGGTGGACTACTACACGGTGCTGCCGGACCTCTGCGCCAGCGCCGGGGCCTGCCTTAACTGCACCAGCCCGCTTCTGCCCCGGGGGCTCACCCAGCGGCACTTCGACGTCTGGGCCTGCGGGGGCCTCCTGCTCACGGACGCCACGCCTGGGCTCGCGCTCTTCCCGGCCGAGCTGACGCGGGAGATCACCTTCCGCAGGCCGGAGGACATCGCTCCGCGCTTGAAGGCGCTGCAGACGACAGACACCGAAGGCCTGAAGCAGGCCTGGCGCACGGAACTGACGGCGCGGCACACCTACGCGCACCGTGTCCAGGCCATTCTGAAAGCTGTGGGACTGTAGCGGGGGCTATCCTGCGGAAATGGGCTCGGCCAGCAGGGGCAGCAGAAGCGGAGCCAAGGCCTGGGCCAAAATGGCCGCGCCCTTGGCGCTGGGGTGCACGCCGTCGGCCTGGTAGCAACCGCCCTGGCCCTCAAGGGGATCCAGGATGTGCGCCATGCAGGGCACGTCCAGGCGGCGCGCCAGCTCCACGTGCATGCGGTTGAAACGCTCCACGTACTCCTCGGTGTACAGGGGCGGGGCCAGGGGCACCAAGCCCGCCAAATCCGGGTCGTCGTAGGGCTTGAACAGGTCCATGCTGGTGCGCCAGCCCGCCACGAACACGGCGATGTCCGCCGCGCGCAGGGCGCTGATCATCTTGTACAGGGCATCGCGGGTCTCATCCAGGGGCAGCCCCTGGTAGCAGTCGTTTGCGCCGAATTCCAGAAGCACCGCGCGCGGCTTGGCAGCAAGAACCGCCTCCAGCCGCTCCAGCCCATCGAGCGACGTGTCGCCGGACACGCCGAAATCGAGCACGCGCACGCCGCGCGCCCCGCCCGCTCCGGCTTTCACCAGCTCGGCCTCAAGGCGGGCCACAAGGCCGTCCTGGGTGGAAAGGCCCCACCCGGCCACCAGGCTGTCGCCATAGGCGGCCAGGATGACGCGGTCGTCGTGCTGCGCGGCGAGACTGGGCTTCTGCTGCATGGCCTAGCCCTTGGCGATCCAGACGCCGATGGTCCGGGTCTCCTCGGCCCACTTGGCCGAGAGGCGCAGGCTCAGGAACTCCCGGTACACGCTGTCCAGCAGGTCCAGGCACTGCTCCACCAGAAACATCTTTTCCAGCACGCGGGCGTCCGGGTCGGTGTCCTCGCGGTCGCTGGTCTCCACCTTGGGGGTCTTGAGGCCGGACAGGGAGAAATCCGTGTCCTTCAGGGTCAGCTGCCAGCTCTCCGGGTCGCGGTCGAAGCGCAGCTGGGCGCGGTTGACCTTCTTGCCCGTGCGCAGGCCGCTGCGCGCCTCGGTGAGTTCGCCGCTGGGGCTCTTGACCGAGGCCGACTCCAGGCCTTCGCCGTCGCCGCCCTGGACGCTCAGGCGCTCTTCCATGCGCAGGTGGAACTCGCGCCCGTCCTTGTCCTTGAAGACTCCGCCGCGCGCCTCTGTGGCGTGCCACAGCCAGGTGAGAAAATCCTGCCCGAGTATCGTGTTCTCGCGTTCCGCCAGTGCCAGATCCATGCGCTATGCCTCTCTTCCGGTCCGGGCCCGGCTAGATGAAATTCGTGGGTTCAAGGTTCTCCAGGCGCGAGACGACTTCCTCGCCCAGCATGTCCACGGCCATGGCGAAGGGCGTCAAAGCCTCCAGTTCCAGACCGAAGGAGAGGTTGAAGTGGTCCTCGAACATGGTCTTGACCTTGGAGTTGGTGGTCAAGAGCAGCACGCGGCCGGTCTGCGTGTTCCAGATGGCGTCGAACACGGCCGGGATGGGCAGGCTGCGCGCCCGCAGGCGCAGCATCACCTGGTCCTTGATCTCGCGGCGGCGGTCCTTGGAGATGAAGGCCTTGCCCTCGGCCTTGGCCTGGTTCAGTTCCTGGGCGAGCGCGATCATGCAGTGCTTCTTGAACACAGCCGGGGGGATGCGCCGCGTGTCGAGCCGCAGGGAAAAGCACATGTAGTGCCCCTTTTCCGGCGGGGACTCGGCCCAGTCCATGTCCAGCATGTTGTCCAGGTTGCACCAGCCGAAGGAGCGTTCGTCGGTGGTGGCGTCGATGTCGCGGAAGGCGTTGTCCTGCAGGCGCTTGGGAACCTCGCGCCAAAGCGTGTCCGGAATTTCCTCCACCACGCGGTAGCGGGTGATTCCAAGGCTTGTGGAAAGTATGGGCACGGAAGCCTCCTTCACGGGTTTCATCGGGATGCGGGCCCAGGGGTACCGGGAAAGGCGCGTTCTGTCCAGCCGCCCCGAAGGACCACGCGGCATGGCGCCGCCAAGGACAAACCCTTGCCAGAGGCCGTCCGCGGGGCTATCCTTCCGGGCATGGGGTGGGCATTTGTCCCGCAAGGAGGATACGATGAGCGCTGCTGCTGCCGCCAAGCTGGCGGATTTTCTCGACGAAAAAGCGCGAAAGGTAAAGGCCATCGAAACCGAGGCCGAGGCCGTCATCCACGGCAAGGGCGACCAGGCCGGGTACGAGGCCAAGATGCGCGAGAAGGCCGAGCTGCTCTCCAAGCTCTCGGGAGAGGCCGCGCCCCTCGTCGCCGCCCTGGGACGGGGCCTTGCCGACGCCGCTGCCGAGCGCCTGGACGGCTTCTCCGGCAACGCCGCCATGTCCCTCAAGGTGGGCAGCGTGTTCTTCATGTCCGCCCTGCTCTACCCGGACGAACACAAGCCTGGCGAGCCCAACAACCTGGAACTCTTCGCGGCTGAGGTCCGCGGCTGGGCGTAAACCCAGGCGGCAAACCTCATGCGCGGTACGCTCACCCCCCCGCGCCTGCGCCTTCTGGTGCAGGCTGGCTTTGCTTTGTTCCTGGCCTGGACCGCCGTGCGCTTTCTGGCCCACGTGCGCTGGGCCCTGGGCGAGACGGAACTCTGGACGCCCAAGCCTCCCGCCGTGGAAGGCTTCCTGCCCATCAGCGCGCTCATGGCGGCCAAGCGCCTGCTGTTCACCGGATCGTACGACCCCATCCACCCGGCCGGGCTGACCATCTTCCTGGCCATCCTCGGCATGAGCCTGCTCTTGCGCAAGGGCTTCTGCGGCCAGCTCTGTCCCGTGGGCTTCATCTCCAACGCCTTGGAGCGCCTGGGCCGCAGGCTCGGCGTCACCTGGCAGCCCGGCCAAATCGGCAGGCGCATCATGGCCGCGCCCAAGTACCTGCTCCTGGCGGGTTTCGCCTACGTGACCCTGAGCATGAACGCCGAGGACATCGAGGGTTTTCTGCGCGCGCCCTTCAACTTCGTGGCCGACACGCGCATGCTGCTCTTCTTCCAGCATCCATCCGCCCTCACCCTTGGGGTGCTGGGCGTGCTGGCCGCGGCCTCGGTGGTGATTCCGGCCTTCTGGTGCCGGGCCCTGTGCCCCTATGGCGCGCTTTTGGGCCTCGTGTCCTGGCTTTCCCCCACGGCGGTGACGCGCGACGCCGAGGCCTGCGTTTCCTGCGGGCGCTGCGCCAAGGCCTGCCCCGTGGCCCTGCCCGTGGACAAAACCCTGCGCGTCTCTTCTCCCGAGTGCCAGGGCTGCCTGGAATGCGTGGGGGCCTGCCCGGTGCCGGGCTGCCTGGGCATGCGCGCGCTCGGCAGGCGCATCCCCTGGTGGAGCATCGCCGCCGGGTGCTTGCTGGTCCTCCTGGGCGCCTCGGTCGTGGCCGACATGCTCGGCCAGTGGCAATCGCCCATCCCCGCGCCCATGGTGCGGCGCATGCACATGCTCATGATGGGCAAGGTGCCGGACTTCTAGCCCCGCGCACAAAACGAACGGCAAAGCGCCGTCCGGGCGGAACCTGGGCGGCGCTTTTTCATTGCAGGCGCGAGGCTGTCCCGGCGTCAGTAGTCCAGGGTGTCTAGGCGCACGCGCTTGGCGGGGTCGGGCGGGCGGCGGGTGAAGCGGGCGTGCCCGTGGCCGAAGCTGGGCAGGAAGCGGAACAGCCAGTCGCCCCCGGTGCCGAAGCCGTTGATGATCTCGGTCTCTATGCCCGCGCGCACCAGCACATCGGCCTCGTCGCCCTCAAGGGACGCCAGCTCGTGCAATATGGCGGGCACCAGCCCGCAGGTCACGTGGCGCAGATCGATTGTGCGAAGCGTGTCGGTCGTGATCTCGCCAGCCGGGGCGGGCGTTTTCTGCAAGTCCGTCATGTGCGTGTTCCCGCTACAGGCCCTTGCCCGGCCGGGTGACGCGGCACAGGAAGCCCTTGAGGTATTCGGTCTCCGGCATGGCCGGGTGGATGGGATGATCCGCAGCCTGGTGGCACTGGCGCACGATGGACAGGCGCACCCCGGCGTCGCGGGCGGCCCCGGCCAGCACCTTGCGCAGGTCGTCGCGCCCGACGTGCTGGGAGCAGGAGCAGGCGATGAGGAAGCCGCCGTCCTCCACGAGTTCGAGCGCCAGCCGGTTGGCCGTGCGATAGGCCGCCAGGCCCTTTTCCATGTCCTTGCGGCGCTTGACGAAGGCCGGCGGGTCCACGCTCACCAGCCCGAAGCGGCGGCCCTGGGCGCGCAGTTCCTTCAAGCCCGCCAGGGCGTCGGCCTCCAAAATTTCCACCCGGTCCGCCACGCCGGAAAGCTCCGCGCTCTTGGCTGCGTAGGAAAGCGCCACGCCCGAGGCGTCCAGGCACACGGCGCGCGTGGCTCCGGCGTGCGCGCAGGCGATGCCCAGGCCCCCGGCGTAGGAAAACACGTCCAGCACCTGCCGCCCGGCGGAAAGGGAGGCCGCCATGGCGCGGGTTTCGCGCATGTCGTAGAACCAGCCGGTCTTCTGCCCGCCCGCCAGGGGGAAGGTGAAGCGGCAGCCGTTCTCCTCGATGACGGCGTCCTCCGGCACCTGGCCGGCGGCAACCTCGACGCCGCGCGCCAGGCCTTCCAGCTCGCGGCCGGGCAGATCATTCTTGAGCAGGATGCCAGCCGGGCTCAGCAGCTCGCCCAAAATGGCGACGATCTCGCCGCGCAGGCGCTCCATTCCGGCGGTGCCGATCTGCACGGCCAGCACCTCGCCGAAGCGGTCCACCACCAGGCCGGGCAGGCGGTCCGCCTCGCCGAAGACCAGGCGGTAGTACGGGGCGGCGTAGAGGTCCTCGCGCAGGGAAAGCGCCGCGCCCAGGCGGGCGCGCAGCAGCTCGGCGTCGAGCGGGCGCGTGGCGTCCTGGCAGTACACGCGGCCCGCGATGAGCGCGCCGGGGTTCACGTAGGCGCTGCCCAGGGGGCGGCCCTGGGACGACTCCACGCGCGCGCACTCTCCGGGCGCAAAGCCCGTGAGCGGCGTCTTGGCCACGTCCACCTCGTTGCTGAAGATCCAGAGGTGCCCGGCGTTCAGGCGGCGGTCCTCGTTCTTGCGCAGGGCGAGGGTGCGCATGCCCGCGGGCTGCGGGGAACCGTGGGGCGCGCTCATATGGGGCACGACCCGCGCAGGGTCAGCAGGCGCTGGCCGTAGGCCGCCTGGCCGAGGGAGATGCAGCCGTCGTTGGGCGGCAATTGCTTGTGGGTCAAGGGGATGAGTCCTCTCTCGGCCAGGGCCTTGGGCAGTTCCTGGGCGAAGGTGAGATTTTGCATCACCCCGCCGGAAAGCGCCACGTGCCGCACGCCGTGTTTTTTGGCGAATCTGAGGGCCATGTCCGCCAGGCCGATGATCAGGCTGGCGTGGAAGCGCCGGGCAATGACCGGAACGCTTTCGTGCGCGTTGATGTCGTGCAGGAGGCCCCGGAACAGGCTGTAGGTGTCCAGCTCGCGCGGGAACTGGTCCGTCTCCAGGCGTCCGGTGCTCGTGCTCTTGATGAGCGAGCAGGGATACTCCGCGGCCTCGGCGATGGGAATGGAAAGATCCTGGGCGCGTTCGAGCAGGATGGCCGCCTGGCCCTCGTAAGTCATGCGCTGGCACAGGCCCAGCATGGCCGAGGCCGCGTCGAAGAGCCGCCCGCAGCTTGAGGTGAGCGGACAGTTGAGGCTCTTGCGCAGAATCTGCGGCAGAAACGCGCTGGCCTGCTCGAACTGCGGCAGCCAGGGCCAGGGGGGCGAGCCGTTCTGTCCGCTGGCTTCCATGTCCAGTTCCCAGAGCATGGCCTGGGCCAGGCGCCAGGGCTCGTGCACGGCCGCCTCGCCGCCGGGCAGGCTGAACTCGGCGAAGTGGGCCAGGCGCTCGTGGTGCAGGGTGTCCGTATCCACCAGCAGGCATTCCCCGCCCCATATGGACCAGCTGGTGCCCTGCCCCAGGCTGGGCTGGCTGGTGCCGAAGCCCGTGCCGTCGAGCGCCAGGCACAGGGCCGGGCCCTGGTGCTTGTTCTCGGCCAGCACGGAATGGGCGTGGGCGAAATGGTGCTGCAGCGCGCAGATGGACACGCCGGTCTTGCGGGCCATCTCCTGGGCCACGCTGGTGGTCAGGTAGTTGGGGTGCAGGTCGCGCACCACCAGTTCCGGCTCCACCTGCAGGATGTCCTGGAAGTGCTCGGCCATCTCATGGTGGAAGCCCAGGGTCTCGATGTTCTGCATGTCGCCCAGGTGCTGGCTCACAAAGGCCTGGTCGCCCTTGGTGAGGGTGAGGGTGCACTTGAGCTCCGGCCCCAGGCCCAGCACGCTGGGTCCCTTGTTCGCCAGGAAAACCGGCTGCGGCACGAAGCCCCGCGCCCGGCGCAGGAACTGGGGCTCGCCCGTTTCGGGCAGCACGCGCAGCACGGAGTCGTCGGTGCGGATCAGGATGTCGCGGTTGTGGAACATGAAGATGTCCGCCACCTCGACCAGCCGGCCCAGGGCCTCGCGATTGCCCAGGCAGATGGGCTCGTCGCTGATGTTGCCCGAGGTCATGACCAGCGCGGCGGGCATGTTCTGCCGTTCCTGGGAGAGCAGGCGGCCGTAACGCTGGAACAGCACCTGATGCAGCGGAGTGTAGGGCAGCATGAGGCCCACGAAGTCCACGTCCGGGGCCACGGCCGCGGCGAGCGGCGCCCCGCGGGATTTCTCGCACAGCACGATGGGCCGGGTGGAGCCCGCGAGCCATTCGGCTTCCGCCTCGGTGACGTTGGCCAGGGCGCGGGCGGTGGCCATGTTCGGCACCATGACGGCCAGGGGTTTGTGCGGGCGCTTCTTGCGGCGGCGCAGCTCGCGCACGGCATCCTGGTTGGTGGCGTCGCACACCAGGTGGAAGCCGCCCAGGCCCTTCACCGCGGCAATGCCCCCCTGCAGCAGGATGGCGGCAAGGTTGCGCATGGCCTCGTCGCGCCGGGCCACCACCTGGCCGGAACGGTCGGAAAGCCAGACCTTGGGCCCGCACACGGGGCAGGCGTTGGGTTGGGCGTGGAAGCGCCGGTCGCGCGGGTCGTCGTACTCGCGCTGGCAGTCCGGGCACAAGGGGAAGCAGCCCATGGAGGTGTTGGGGCGGTCGTAGGGCACGCTGCGGGTGATGGTGTAGCGCGGGCCGCAGTTGGTGCAGTTGGTGAAGGGATACAGGAAGCGCCGGTTGGTCTTGTCGAAAAGTTCGGCCTGGCAGTCCGCGCAGGTGGCCACGTCCGGGCTGATGAGCACATCGTGCCCGGCACCGCCGGTGCTCTTCCTGATGCTGAAGCCGCTGGCCCCTTCCTCGGCGGGCATGTCCTGCAGGGTGACGCGCAGGATGCGCGCCAGGGGCGGCTGCTCGGTCTCCAGGCGGCGGGCGAACTGCTCCACGGCCTTGGGCAGTCCCTGCACCTCAATGACCACGCCCTCAGGGGTGTTGCGAACCGTGCCGGAAAGTTTCAGTTCCTCCGCCAGGCGGAAAATGAAGGGACGGAAGCCGACGCCCTGCACCTGCCCGGTGACGGTGAAACGGCGGCGGATATCGGCGCTTGCCATGAACGCTCCTTCCCTCTCTCTGACGTGTCGGCCCCGGCTTGTCGGTCCCTGGCGTGTTGTGGTGATAGCCAAGGCCGGGTCCATATGCAAGGGCGCTCTGCGCACCGCGCCTTCGGCCGTCAGCCCAATCTGTCCAGCAGGCTCTTCATGCGCCCGCGCACGAAGCGCAGGGGCTCAAAGCGCATGGGGTCCAGCTCGCCCTGGATCACAAAGCCGCGCGCATCAAAGGCCTGCGGGAGTTCCAGCGGAAAAATGGCCTGCGCCGGATCGGCTTCGGGCAACCCGCGCGAGAGCGCCTCGCCCCACAGAAGTACGTCATCCGGCCCTTGCCCCAGCAGGGCGAAGAGCACGGCGTCCAGGGCCAGCGGAACGTTCGAAGCGCCGAGCAGCCCCAAGGGGAACCCCTCCCCGCGCACGGGGCCGCCCCGGTGCATGGCCGTGATGCCGTCCACCAAGGCCGTGACCGGCGGCAGTGCGGCTAGGACGTCGAGCACCATGGACTCCATGGCCCCGGGCGTCTCCCCCAGGCGCATGTGGGCCAGGGCCTTGCGGCAGCCGCACACGCAGCCGAAAAGATTCTTCACACCGGCCGTGACGCGGAACTGGCCATGGGCCTTGAGCCGCGCCGCGCTGACGATGCGCCCGGCCTCCAGGGCCTGGCGCGACACGCCGATGCTTCCCCCGCGCGAGAGCTTCAGGGGAACCGGGCGGCCCAGGCTCGTCACGCGCAGCCCCAAAGAGCGCAGGGCCTCGTCCATGCCGCAGGCCTGGGCCACGCGCTCCGCGCTGCCGAAGGCCGGGGAATCGGCCACGCGCACCTGCGCCCCGCAGTCCAGCAGGTGCGCGCACACGGCCCGCACCACCTCCGGGTGGGTGCAGGAAAGCGCGGCATTGTTGCGCGAGACGAGGTTCGGCTTCACCAGCACGCGCTCCCCGCGCGCGAAGTCCGCGCCGCAGGCGGCGAACAGACGCTCCACCGCCCCTTGCAGGGCCTCTCGGGCATAGGTCTCCTGGCGCAGCAGGGCCACGGGGATGGCGGCGGGGCTGGCGGAAAGCGCGGTCATGGGCTGAGCGGTAGCCCGAAAGAAGCGGAGTGGCAAGGGCTTGTGGAGCCCGGCTCCGCCCTTGCGGTCCCCGCCGCCTCTGGGCATGATGCGTCCCGGAGGCCACATGACCGAGCATCACGCACAACACGCCGCCCCCCTGGTGCGGCTTTCCAGGGCCAGCGTCACACGTGGGGACGCCAAACTACTGGACGGCATCGACTTTTCCCTTTTCGCTGGCGAACGCTACGCCCTGTTGGGTCAGAACGGCGCGGGCAAGACCACCCTGCTGCGCCTGCTGCGCGGCGACATTACGCCGGACATCACGCCGGACCGCAGCGCAGAGACTGTGCGCAGCTACGATCTGCCCGGCGCGGGCGGTCCGCAGGCCACGGCCCTGGGCCTGCGCCAGCGTCTGGCCCTGGTCTCCGGCGACATGCAGGACCTTTACGCCACGAACGAATGGCCCATCACCGGCCTGGACGCGGTCATCACCGGCTTCTACGACACGCCGCTGCTCTATTGCGAACCCACCCAGGCCGAGTGCGAGACCGCCCGGCGCACCCTGGACGAGCTGGGCCTTGCCCACCTGGCGCAGCAGCGCGTGGCCCGCATGTCCACGGGCCAGGCCCGGTCCGTGCTTTTGGCCCGCGCCCTGGCCTGCCGGCCGGACGCCCTGTTCCTCGACGAATGCTTGGAGGGCCTGGACGCCCCTTCCCGCGCGGCTTTCCTGGCCGTGCTGGACCGCGCGGCCGCGGCCGATCCGCGTCTGGCGGTGCTGTTCTGCAGCCACAGGACCAGCGGCCCGGACGAGCTGCCCGCCTGCCTGACCCTGGCCGTGGCCGTGGAGGCCGGACGCATCACGGCCAGCGGCCCCTTGCCCGAAGTGCTTTCCCGGTTGGAACCGGCCGGGCGTGAACGGACCGCAGCGCCCGAACAGGCTTTGGCGGACCCTGCGGCGCAGGCCGCGCCTGGGATCTTCACGTCGCCAGACCTGCGCGGCGATTTCCTGGCGCGCATCCGCGGCGCGGACGTGGTGGTGGACGGCGCGCAGCTTCTCCACGGCATCGACTGGACCATCCGCCCCGGCGAACACTGGGCCGTGCTGGGCGCAAACGGCGCGGGCAAGACCACCCTGCTCTCCCTGCTGGCGGGCGAGGTGTGGCCCTCAGCCCTCACAGGCCCGCCGGGCGTGGTGGAGTATGGCTTCGCGGCCGAGGGGGAGACCCTGGACGATGCGCGCAGGCGCCTGGGCCGGGTGGGCGCGGCGCTGGACCGCGACTACGGCTGGAACCTGACCGTTGAGGAGACCGTTTGGTCCGGGGGCTTCGGCAGCATCGGCCTGTACGCCGAGGCCGGGCCGGAGCTGCGCGCGCGCGCGGCCGGGCTTCTGGAGTTCTTCGGCCTGGCGGGCCTGGCGGGCAGGCGGCTCAAGAGTCTGTCGCGCGGACAGTTGCGCCGCGTCATGCTGGCGCGGGCCCTGGCGGGCAAGCCGGCCCTGCTGCTTCTGGACGAGCCCATGGCCGGGCTGGACGCCCGCGCGCGCAGGAAGACGCGGGAGCTGTTCTCGCGCCTGGCCCTGGCAGGGGTGCCGCTGGTGATGGTGACGCATCACGTCCGCGACCTGCCGGAGCAGGTGAACCGGGTGCTGGCCGTGGAGGCCGGGCGCATCGTGTTTTGCGGGGAAAGGGCGGAGTATGAAAAACGGCAGGCGGCCCGCCCGAAGGGGACCGCCTGCGCGGGGAAATGCTCTTCTAGCTGTTCTGGCTGATGTAGCGGCTCTGGATGCGCGGAGTGGGGCGCGTGGCGCGTCCGTAGCCCGCGTGGCGTTTCTGTTCCTTGTTGGCCTTGCGCATCTGGTCGCCCAGGTTCTGCTGCAGCTTGTCCGCCTCGTCGATGATCTGGGCCTGCAGCTCCTTGAGCGCGTTGAGCTTGCTGAGCAGCTCGTCCAGGCTCTGCGCGGCGGGCGAGGCCAGGCTCTCTTCCGAGAGGGCCTCGGAGATCAGGGTGTCGCGGCCAAAGGCCACGGCTTCCGCCTTGTCCACATCGCCCGCGGCCAGATGGGCCAGCTCCTGCCGTCCCAGCTCCAGGGCCTTGTCCAACAGCGTGAACGCGGGGTGCATGGCTATTCCTTCCCGGAGGTCCGGACGTCCTCGCGCAGCAGCGCGACGACCTTCTTCCAGCGGTTCACGGCAGGCAGGAACTCGTACTCCAGCAGGTCGGCCAGGAGGATCCAGTCCTCGTTCTCCAACACTTCGGTCATCTCGGAGAACAGGGCGGAAAGCTGGTCGCTGGCCTCCAGGAACTCCTTGTGGTCCTTCAGGGCGAACTCGCCGCGCAGCACGCTGACCATGCCGATGAAGTCGCGGGTGACGTCCAGCAGGTCCTGGTAGGTTTCCAGGGCCTCGGCGTCCTCGGCCTGGCGGAACATCTCGGCCACGCGGGTGGCGCCTTCGCCCATCAGGGTCACGACCTTGTACAGCTCGCGGGTGATCTCCACCGCCACCTCGGCCACGCCCAGGGTGCGGATCTCCACGGTCTTCACGTCGCTCAGGTCGATGTCCTCGGCCTGGTGCGGGTAGATTTCGGAGAAGGGCTTGTCGTTGACGAACACGTCCGTCACCACCCGGTCTTCAAGGGCTCCGTCTTCCATGACCTTGATGAAGATCTGGTCGAGGTTCTGAAAGCTCGACACATCCATGTCCTGTTTGCGTCCATCGATGAGAATCATATTTTCCCCCTCCTTGGGTGGTTCTGGCTGCGGATGAAATTTCTGCTCGCGGCTACTTATGCAAACTCGGTGCCAACTTCTACGCATTGCCGCATGCGCTCCAGCAGCTGCGCGAAACGCCCGGCAAGGACCAGGATTCCGCCCAGGTCCAGCCCGGGCCGCTCGGCCTCAAAGGTCCACAGGGCGGACAAAAGCGCCAGGCGCTCCTGGGATTCCAGGGTGCCGCGCACGCGCTGCCAAGTAGCTAGAAACTTTGTCTTCATGGCCGGCAGGGGATCGCGCGCAAGCAGCTCGCCCTGGCGCGACAGCAGGTTCAGCAGGGTCAGAGCCTCGTTCAGCGAACGTAAAAGGTCGGCTGCGGCCAGCGTCGAAAGTCCGGCGGCGGGCAGCGCCTCGGGCAAGGGCTCGCCGTCAAGATATGGACGATACAGGGCGCGCTGCAGGCGGATGAGCCGGGTGCGGTCCTCGGCCTCATGGCCGGACAGGCTCTCCAGGTCCAGCAGGCCGTCCGCCCCGATAACCGTCCGCCAGACGCGCGCACCGGGCACAGGCGCGGGCTCGCCACCGCAAAGCATGGCCAGGGCCATGTCCAGCACCCCGTCCGGGTCCACGGCGGTGCGGCAGGAATGATCCGTCCCGCAGGCCGTGCCAAAGGAACAGGGATGGCAGGCCTGGTCGGGTTCCAGGCACACGCTGCCGGGCAGGCCGGGACCGGTGTCCCAGGGCTGGGCCGTGCAGAGAAAAATCGCTAGACAGGGCACGCCAAGGCCCGCGGCCAAATGCATGGTGCCGGTGTCGTTGGTGACGAGCAGCCCGCAGTTGCACAGCGCGGCCGCCAGTTCCCGCAGATTCGTGCCGCCCACGAGGTCGGCCACCGGCGCGGCGCAGAGTTCCTTCAGCCGCGCGGCCAGGGGCTTCTCCGCCTCAGTGCCCACCAGCACCGGGGTGCAGCCAGCCTGTGCAAGGCCCTGCGCCAGAAGTGCGAAGTGCTTCACCGGCCAGCGCCTGCGGTCTTCGCTCGCGCCCAGTTGCAGGGCCACGAAGCCCCTCGCCGGGGCCTGGGGCACCAGGGACAGGAGCCGTTCACGCGCGGCCTGCTTTTCCTCGTCCGAGGGCCCGCGCAGGCCGGGGCCAGCGCCGCGGCCCGCACCCGCGTTCGAAAGGCCGGAAATCTTCCGGAACAGGTCCACCACATTGAAGGGACTGGCCCCGCGAGAGGTTGCGGCCAGCTGCAGGAAGGCCGCCCACAGGCTCGAGTCTGCATTGAAGCCGTGGTCGTCCAGGACGAAGCCCGAGGTTTGCGAAACGCCGAAGGTCATGGCCAGCAGGCGGCCGGGCTGCGAGGGCGTCAGATTGATGACGACATCGGGCTGAAACTCGCGCCGGATGGTTTCCAGCAGTTCGTGGTGCACGCCGAGCGCGCTCTGCCACCCGCCGTTGGGCATGTCCAGCCTGGCCAAGAGCCGCCCGCCCCGCAGGGGAAACAGGGCGGAAACGTCGCGCATGAGCTCCGCCGCGGCAGCGAAGTTGTCCAGGCACACCAAGCCCACGCGGTGGCCCTGGGCGGCCAGGCCCGTGATGGCGGACTGGGACTGGAGCAGGTCGCCCAGCCGGGTGAGATTCAAGACGAGGACGTTCATGCGCGCTCCGGCAGATGTTTCTTGCGCCAAGCGGAAGCAAGAAGCCTGCCGATGGCGCGAAATGCCCTGTTCCGCGCCGCTCTTCCGCCGTTCACCGCCGCCGGGCCCGAGGCCAGACCGTTTGCCTGCGGCGAACGGCGCAAAAACGCGGGTGAGTGTTCAACCGGCTCAAATGATTGCTCACCGCCTGAAACCCGCCGTTTGGCGAAAGACGCTGTCTGCGCGCGAAAAAGCCCTTTACAGCTGGCTCACGAGGTCGGCGCGGCAGCAGCGGGAGCACCCGGGGCCGGGCCGGCGGAACAGGCAGCAGTCCACAGAACGACCAACAGGAGGAAGCATCATGAAAAGAGACGCGCAGACAATCATCGATTCGCCCGAGTTCCGGGACCTGGTCGCAAAGAAGGGGTTCATCTCGGCAGTCCTGACGGTGATCATGCTGGGGGCGTACTTCGGCTTCATCCTGGTCCTGGCCTTCAACAAAAGCATTCTCTCGGCGCTCATTTCCGAAGGGCTCTCGGTGGGCATCCCGGTGGGGCTCTTCGTCATCCTGCTGGCCTGGGGGTTGACCGGCGTCTACGTGTTCTGGGCCAACGACAAGTATGACAGCGCAGTGACCGAGATCCGCCAGGGACTCAAAAGGAGCGAGTAATGGACCAGTTCACCACAACCATCGGGCAGCCCAACCTCACCAGCATCCTGTTCTTCTTCGTGTTCATCTCGGTGACCATGGGCATCACCTACTTCGCGGCCAAGCGCACCAAGACCACGGCGGAGTTCTACACGGCCGGGGGCGGCATCTCCGGCTTCCAGAACGGCCTGGCGCTCGCGGGCGACTACATGAGCGCGGCCAGCTTCCTCGGCATCGCCGGGCTCGTGTCCCTCAAGGGCTACGACGGCCTCATCTACTCCATCGGCTTCCTGGTGGGCTGGCCGCTCATCATGTTCCTCATCGCCGAGCCCTTGCGCAACCTGGGCAAGTACACCTTCGCCGACGTGGTGGCCTACCGCCTGAGCCAGAAGCCCATCCGC
>CAYUOW010000044.1:6776-21132 GCA_964446455.1 uncultured Desulfocurvus sp. | reverse complement strand
CCAGGCAGGGGCCGAAGGCCAGGTTGCTGCCGTGGCCGAAGAGAAAGACCATGCCGGTGAGGGCCTTGCGCACCAGGCGTCCGCCGGGCACGTCGGCGTATTCTTCCTTGATCTTGCTCTTGCCGGGGTCGGGCTCCTTTACCGTCAGCTCCAGGGGCACCTCCGGGGCAGGGCCGTCCAGGGCGGTAACGGTCACATCCGCGCCGCCCCCGCGCGTGACGAAGCCGCCGAAGTAGCCGTCCAGCTCGGCCAGCAGGGGCTCGGAGTTGGAGCGCACCTCGATGCGGCAGTCGCCCAGGTCCAGATTGAGGACGTGCGGGGCCGGTGCGCCGGCGCCCAGCATGTCGGCCAGGGTGCTCATGACGTAGCCGTGCCTGCTCATTTGATGACCCTCCTGGCGGCGTAGTCCGCGTAGAGTTTTGCAGCGTCGATGCCTTGGGCCTCCTGTATGCCCCGGAAGCCGCCAAAGGCCGAAACCTCGAAGACCTGCGGACCGTCGTCGGTCAAGGCCACGTCCACGCAGGTGAAATCCAGCCGGAACAGATTCTGGGCGCGCCAGGCCAGGTTGATGATCTCCTCGGGCGGGTCGAAGGGGGCGTAGCGTCCGCCGGAGGCCGTGGTGGTGTTCCATTCGCCGGGCTTGCGGCAGCGGGCGTAGGTGGTCAGGTAGTCTCCCCCCAGGAACACGATGCCCAGGTCGCGCTCGCCCAGGTCGATGGTCTTCTGGATGTAGAAGAAGCCCTGCTCGCGCTGGTAGTCCTCCAGCGCCGGGCGCAGGCCGGGACCGGGCGAGAGCACGCGCATGCCGCGCGCCTTGGTGGAATACAGCGGCTTCAGGATGGCCTCGCCGAAGCGCTCCACGGCCTCCATGGCTCCGTCCAAATCCTCCGTGGCCACCGTGGGCGGCATGGGGATGCCCGCCAGGGCCAGGGTGGTGGTGCAGGACATGCGGTCGAGGAGTCCCGCCACCGCGCCGGGGCGCGAGAACATGCGCACTCCCCGGCCCTCGATGAAGCGGAGCATCTCCAGCCTGTCGAGCAGGCCTGGCGAATACTCCGGCCCCAGCTTCTTGAGCAGCAGGGCCGAGCATTTGGAGATGTCCAGGCCCTCGTACATGGCCCGGCCGGTGGAGAGGTCCAGGGTCACGCGGTCCAGCTCGATGAGCAGGGGGGCGTCGCCGCAGGCCTCGGCCGCGCGGGCGGCCAGGAGTTCGGAGGACCAGCCTCCGCGCACGCCCACCACGCCGAGGGCGGGAACGTCTTGTCTGTCGTGTGCCGTCATTGTGCGTCCTGTCAGGAGAAGAGCACGCGCTCCGGCAGGCGGAAGTCCTGCCAGGGGCGGCCCCGGTGTTCGGCCACGCGCTCCATGAGGTAGTGCGCCCGCTGGCACATGCCGCGCGAGAAGGCCGGGTTGAGTTCAAAGCGGGTGGAGGTGAACAGCGAACGCGCCAGGGCGAGGGCCATGCGCGCCTCGAAGGTGCCGTCGCCCGCTTCCTGGGCAAAGGCCCGGGCAAAGGCCAGGAACTCGGCCATGATCCAGTGGATGCGCGCGCGCAGGTGCGACTCGAACACGGGCATGCGGTAGTTGGACACCAGAAAGACGGACACGTCCTGCACATAGTCCGAGGGGCGCGAGCGGTGCACGTCCAGGTAGTGCAGGCGCTGGGTCTGGTGGTTGTACACCAGGTTGTTCACGTTGAAGTCGCCGTGGATGAGCACGGAAAAGGGCGCGAAGAGCTGCTTCTCCGCCGCGGCGCAGGCGGCCAGCAGTTCCGTGGTGCCCGGCGCGGTGTGCCCGCAGACATGCTTCTCCGGCCGGATGAAGCCGGGGTGGATCTGCAGCACCGCGTCCAGGCGCTTGGAAAGTTGGGCCGTGAAGGCGGCGGGCACCTCCACCCGTGTCCGGGTGGTTTCCCAGATGTCCTGCACGGTCTGGGTGGTGATGAACATGGCGTTCTGCAGCACGTCCTCGCCGGAGGTCAAAAGCACCTCGTCCAGGTTGCAGCCGGGCAGGAATTCCACCAGAAGCGAGGCCTTGTCCCCGTCCTCGTGGAAGCCGAAGACCCCGGCCACCAGGCCTGGGTAGGTCTTGGCCCAGAGTTCCAGGCCCGCCTTCTCGGCCTGGATCTTGGCCTTGGCGCCTTCCTTGTAGATGCTGCCCAGCGGGTCCACGCCGGGGCCCCCGGTGTCGCCCTCGCGCGAGGCCGCGCGGGAGTCCACCCGGCCGATGCGGCAGCCGCTGCGCGTGCCCCAGATGGCCTTGAAGTCCACGCTGGTGAGCCCGCCCGCGAAGCCCGTCTTGGTGAGGGTTTGCTGCAGGGCCTCGAACTGCTCGATCTTTATCCTCTCGCCCAGGATGGCGAAGATGAGGGCCTCACCCACGTTCAAAAGCGCATCGCCGATGCGTTCCAGGTAGCGGAAGATGAACAGCACGGTGATGAGGTTCTGCACGTTCTTGCCCGTGCGCAGCTCGCCCATGATGCGGTCGAAGCCCACCTTGTACATGCGGTCCAGGCCGTACTCCGCCCGGCACACGGAAAGCGCGCCGGAGATGTCGGCCTGCTGGAAGGCGGGCAGCACCCGGCCCAGGCAGGATTCTATCTCCTCGAACATCTCGCGGTAGGCGTAGGAGTGCAGGAAAGCGTGGTCCGTCAGGTAGTTGGTCTGCTGCACCACGTTGACGCAGAAGTCGGCCACGCGCTCCAGGTTCACGCACATGACCTGGATGGCGCGCACGCGCCTGCCGGTGGCCTTGTCCAGGGCGCGCCCGGCCTCGTCCTCGTGGAAGTGGCCGTAGCACTTGTTCTCGATGACCGTCTTCAGGTTGTCGATGTAGTCGTCGCGGCCGACGATGTGGTCGTACAGCGCGTGGCTGGGCGCATCGAGGAAGCTCAGGGTGGCGTGCACCTGGCGCTCCACCTCGGCCACCATGAAGGTGAAGTTCTCCTCAAGGCCTTCGAAGGTCAGCATGGCCCCGGCCGCCTAGGATTCCACGCGGATGGCGCGTTCGCCCGCGGAGATGGCGCTCTTGGCGTCCTTCCAGGCGATCTTGATGGTCATCTTGCTCTCGCCGTCCTTGCGCTTGGCCTTGACGCCGAAGCTGACCAGCGCGCCCGGGGTGAGCACGATCTCCTCGGAATCGCTGCGCAGAACCACGCGGCCCTTGCCGAAGCCCTCGGTGAGGGCCGCCAGGAAGGCCTGGATGCTCTTCTCGTCCTGCACGGAATCGAATTCGAACTTGCCGTCGTGTGTCATTGGGGGGCTCCTTGGCTTGGCCGCCTAGGCGTTCAGCCGGGCGGCGTATTCGTTGATGACGCAGGCGCGGTCCATGCCCGAGGCCAGCAGGCGCTTGCGGATGCCGATGTCGTCCCAGGCGGGCTGCACGCCGATCTCGCGCAGCACCTTGTCCGAGGTCGGATCCGGGTTGCGCAGCTTCTCGCTCATGTGGGTGTCGTCGCCCATGAAGACCAGCTGGCGGCGCTGGGTCCAGCCCTTGCGGTTCTTGCGCGCCAGGGTCTCGATGAGAAATTCCGTGTAGCGCTGGGACTGGGGGTTCCACACCTCGTAGCCGTCCACGTCGTAGTCGGCCAAAAGGATGGGCCAGAACTGCTCCGGGTGGGGAATGACCACGCCCGCGCCGAAACCCCGCGCCTCCTCGATGACTTCCGTGGCGCGGTAGAAGTACTGCATGGGGAACTGGGCCTTCACCCGCAGCTTCACCGACTGGACAAAGGACTGCACGCGGGTCACCAGGCGCTCGCCGTACTTCGGGCGCTGGGCGTCCAGAAAGCCGCGCACCAGCTTGTTCTTCAGGGTTTCCAGGGGCAGGGCCGCATGATGGTTCTCCAGCAGGGCCAAAAGCTTCTGGGCGTGCAGCCGGGCAAAGCGGATGGTTTCCTCGGCCGCGCCGGTCTCGGCCGCCACCGTGTTCAGCCGGGCCTCGTCGGCCCCGGAGAGCACATGCAGGAACTCGAACAGCTGGCTGGAGCGGTAGCGCGAGGTGTGGGCCAGCATGGACTTGAGCACCCCGGCCTTGTCCTGGCGGTCGGCCCGGAAATGGATGAGCAGTTGCACCTTCTGGTTGAAGCCGCTGGAGTAGCAGTCCACCTCCACCCCGGCGTAGTCGCCGTAGATGGTGATCTCGTTGTGCTGGGTGGGGATGATGAGGCTGTGGCCGCAGGCGGGGAAGGTGGCCTCGATGCGCTTCCTGATGAGGGGCATGGGCACGAACTCCGGGTGCCAGTGCACGGCCAGCACGCGCTCCTGCCGGGGCAGCACCTCGGCCGGGACCACGATACGCGCCTCTTCCTCCGGGGTCAGGCTGGTGCAGGTGATGGCCGAAAAGGCGCGCTCGTCGGCCTCGGTGGGCGTGGGCGTCAGCCCGTTCGTCTCGGCCTGGGTTTCCTGGCAGACGCTCACCGCGCGCAGGACCGGGGCCGCGTTCTTGTGCTGCTTCATTGCTGGCCCGGCCTACTTCGCCACCGCGTGGCAGGACTTCTTGGAGGCGTTCAGAGCCTCCAGGGCCTGGGCCACGGCGGCGCGGTCCTTGTTGTCAAAGGCCTTCTTGAAGCCGTTCAGGATCTCCAGGTACGGGCCGTAGTCGGCCGGGCCGCGGTCCGGATGGGCGCACATGGCCAGGGAGTCCTTGAGGAAGCCCTCCACGATCTCCGCCGGGGGCAGGGTGAGGGCGGCCACGCTGTGCTGCAGGAACTTGAAGCTGGTCTTCATGCGCTTCTTGATGGCCTTGTAGCTGTTGCCCCTGGGCTCCTGGGGCGAAGCCTCGCCGGGCAGGGCCACGCCCTTGGCCTTCAGCTTCAGCTCGGCCATGCCGCCCAACTGCTTGATGGACAGCTCCAGCTTGGTGCAGGCCTCCACGTGCGGGGCGAAGGTCTTGAGCGCCTCCGGCGCGATGGCGTGGCGGAAGCCCCCGGCCAGGGCCTTGAGCAGCACGGCCACCTCGTCGGCCTGCAGGATGATCTCAATCTTCATGTCGTCGTTTCCCATCTGCTTCTCCTTTTGGTGCTGGATACAGCTTCCAGGTAGCTGAAATTGCGGGCCCACGTGTTACGGCCCGGTAACGCCGGGGTGAAGGTCTGCCGAAGGCGCCCCGCTGGAACAGGTCCGTCACGCCGCGCGGGGCGAGGCCAGGCGCGCCGCCGTGTGGCGCAGCTGGAAGTTCCGGGCATTCTCCGCCCCCATGAAGCGGGCCAGGGTGCGTTCGTCCGTGAGGGCCAGATCCACGCAGATGAGCCCGTCCAGGCAGTGGCCGAAGTCCGGGTCCACGTTGAAGGCGGCGATGCGCCCGCCAAGCTTGAGGTATTGCCGGAGCAGCACGGGCACGCCCCGGCCGCCCTCCACCTCGGCCACCAGGTCGTTCAGGTCGCCGGGATCGCGGAAGGCCGCCTCGGGCACGCACACGTCCAGGCGCGGCAATTGGCGCTCCCGCGCGGGACGGATGGGCTTCACCAGCCGGGCCAGGCCGGGGTCGAAGCTGTGGCGGCGCAGGAAGCGCATCATCAGCTCCCGCGCCAGGGGGCTATAGTCGCCGCTGATGCTGACGCAGCCGAAAAGCACGCGGTAGCGCGGATTGCGCGACACGTACTCGGCCAGGCCCTTCCACAGGAGCAGCAGGGGCTGGTAGGACTTCTGGTAGCGCGGGCGGATGAAGGAGCGGCCCAGCTCCAGCGCCGGGTCCAGGCGTTTCCAGAAGTCCGGCTTGATGCGGAACTGGCTGGAGGTGTACAGGCCCGCCGGGCCATGCTCGGCCAGGATCTCGTCCGTTCCGGCAAAGCGGTAGGCCCCGGCCAGCTCGTTGTCCTCGGTATTCCACAAGATGAGGTGCCGGTAGCTGGCATCATACATGTCGGTGTCCAGCGGCTGGCCCGTGCCCTCGCCCACGCTGCGGAAGGTGCTCTCGCGCAGGCGGGCCACCTCGTGCATGATGTACGGAATCTCGCGGGCCCGCGCCTCGAAGACCATGAACGGCGCGCCCGTCACCAGCACCTGCTCCGGCCGCAGCCTCGCGATCTCGGCCAGCCGCATGTCCTGGGGCTTCTGGGCCGCCAGGGCCATGTCCGGCCGCTTGCCCTTGCGCCGCGGCAGGCGCGCGGGCTCCTTGCGCTCCCGGCTGCGCAGCAGGTGGCAGCGGAAGCGCATGTAGGCCGAGGCCTCCTCGTCCGTGGCAAAGGCGGCCAGCTTCTCCGGCGCGATGGCCGCGCCCATGGACAGGCGCAAGGAGTGCCCGCACTGACCCAGGTTCTCCCGCGGAAGCAACAGGGTGCGCAGGCGCGGATGCACCAGGCCCGCGGCCTGGAACAGCGCGCCGTTGCGGCCCTCGAAAAATACCGGCAGCACCGGCACGGCGGCCTTGCGGGCCAGCCGGGCCACGCCGCGCTGCCAGGGCGGATCGGCCACCATGCGCTTCTTGAGCGCCAGGCTCGAAACCTCCCCGGCCGGAAAGGCCACGATGACGCCGCCCTTCTTGAGCCAGGCCAGGGCTGCGCGCAGGCCCGCCATGTTGCGCAGTTTGGCTCCGCGTCCGCCAAAGGCGTCGATCTCGATGAGCAGCGGGCGCATTTCCGGGATGGCCGAGAGCAGGTGGTTGGCCAGGATCTTCACGTCCGGCCGGATGGCCAGCAGCAGCCGGGCGAGGAGCAGGCCCTCCACCACGCCGAAGGGATGGTTCGAGACCACGAGCAGCGGCCCCTCCTTGGGCACGTGGCCCAGGTCGGCCTCGGAGATGTCGGAGCCCACGCGCAGCTCCAGCAGGGCGCGGGCCAGAAAGTCGCGGGCATGGTCCAGCGCGGCGGCGTGGGCCGCGGCATCGGTCAATTCCGCACCCAGGGCGCCCTCCCCTGCCGCTTCTTCCACGGGCGCGGGCAGGGCCAGGGGCTGATGCACCCGGGCGTACATGCTGTTCAGGGTGTCCAGGCGCAGCATCTTGGTCAGCGGCCTGCGCAGGGCGGAAAGCAGCACGTTGGTGAGGGGCGAATTGGCGGCAGGGGGAATCTGGAAAGGCTGGCTGGCTTGACAGGGCTTGCTCGGGCGGGGCCTGGGTTCAGGCATGGTGCGGCTCCCTTGCTTGCGGTTGGCGGACGCCGGAGCGGTCGTCCACCGTGGCGCCACACTATGCCGCCCACTTTGCCGCCGGGTGTCCGCACTGTGACAGGGAGGTGAAGAATGCGTGGCCGCCCAGGCAGGGTGCGGCGGGATTTTTCCTCATGCTTTTTTCACGTGTTGGGATTCTGGACACCTGCGCGGGGTTTTATTCCCTTGACCTCCCTGCGCCGGGTTTTTAGAAGAACGGGATTTGTTCCGCTCACGCCCAACCACAAGGAGAATCCCATGGCCGTTCACGTGGCCCAGCATCCCCTGGTCAAGCACAAGCTCGGCCTTTTGCGCAAACACGACATCACCACCAGCCTGTTCCGCGATGTGACCAAGGAACTGGCCCGGTTGCTCACCTACGAGGCCACCAAGGACCTGGAAGTCGAGAAGAAGACCATCAAGGGCTGGGCCGGAGAGGTCGAGATCGAACGCATCAAGGGCAAGAAGATCACCGTTGTGCCCATTTTGCGCGCGGGCCTCGGCATGATGGACGGCGTGCTGGACATGGTGCCCGGCGCCAAGGTCAGCGTCGTGGGCTTCTACCGCAACGAGGAAACCCTCAAGCCGGTGAAATACTACGTCAAGCTCGCCAGCGACATCAAGGCGCGCATGGCCATCATCCTGGATCCCATGCTGGCCACCGGCGGCACCCTGGAGGCCACCATCGAGCTCTTGAAGGCCGCCGGCTGCACCCAGATCCGCGGGCTGTTCCTCGTGGCCGCCCCGGAAGGCATCAAGCGCATCCAGGACAAGCACCCGGACGTGGACATCTACTGCGCGGGCGTGGATGAACGCCTGAACGAAAAGGGCTACATCCTGCCCGGCCTGGGCGACGCGGGCGACAAGATCTTCGGCACCAAATAGCACACGACGGGGGGCGGCGACGCCCCCTTCTTTCGTCCGCCGCGCCCGGCGCAGGCGCGCGGGGCACACCGGACGCCCGGCAATGTTTCGGCCAAGGGTCGCTGGTCAACGGAACCTGCACGCGAGGTTCGAGAACCAACCAAGAGGAGTTGCACGATGAAGAGAAGGACCATCCAGGTAGAAGAGAAAGTGCCGTTTCTGCAGGGTATTCCCCTAAGCTTCCAGCACCTGTTCGCCATGTTCGGCGCCAGCGTGCTGGTGCCCACCCTGTTCAAGATCGACCCGGCCATCGTGCTGCTGATGAACGGCATCGGCACCCTGATCTATCTCTTCCTGTGCAAGGGCAAGGCCCCGGCCTTCCTGGGATCGAGCTTCGCCTTCCTCTCGCCCGTGTTCGTCGTCCTCGGCGCGGACAAGGCCTTCTGGGGCGCCAACTACTCCTATGCGCTCGGCGGATTCATCGCCTCCGGCCTGGTGTTCGTGGCCGTGGCCCTCATCATCTGGCGCTTCGGCCCCGGCTGGATCAGCGTCGTGCTGCCCCCGGCCACCATGGGCCCCATCGTGGCGCTCATCGGCCTGGAGCTGGCCAGCGTGGCCACCGGCATGGCGGGCATCATGCCCGATGCCAAGACCGGCGCCTTCGACACCAACGCCATCATCGTCTCGGTGGTGACGCTCCTCACCGTGGCCTTCGGCTCGGTGCTCTTCCGCGGCTTCATGGCCATCATCCCGGTGCTCATCGGCATCCTGGTGGGCTACGGCACGGCCATCGGCCTGGGCATGGTGAACATGGGCGGCGTGGCCGCGGCCCCGGTGCTGGCCATGCCCACCATCTACACGCCCATCTTCGACATCAACGCCATCCTGATCATCCTGCCCGCGTCGCTGGTGGTCATTTCCGAGCATATCGGCCATCTGGTGGTCACCGGCAACATCGTGGAACGCGACCTGACCAAGGACCCCGGCCTGCACCGCTCGCTCATGGGCGACGGCGTGTCCACCATGCTCTCCGGCTTCTGCGGCTCCGTGCCCACCACCACCTACGGCGAGAACATCGGCGTCATGGCCATCACCCGCGTGTACTCGGTCTGGGTCATCGGCGGCGCGGCCGTCATCTCCATCGCGCTGGCCTTCGTGGGCAAGCTCTCGGCCTTCATCCAGTCCATCCCCGCGCCGGTCATGGGCGGCGTGTGCATCCTGCTCTTCGGCGTCATCGCCGCCTCGGGCATCCGCATGCTGGTGGAAGCCAAGGTGGACTACTCCAAGCCCGTGAACCTGTCCCTCACCGCCATCACCCTCATCGTGGGCATCAGCGGCGCTGCGGTCAAAATCGGCAATGTGCAGCTCAAGGGCATGGCGCTGGCCACCGTGGTCGGCATGGCGCTGTCCATCGTGTTCCGCATGCTGGAAAGGACCGGCCTGGCCAACGAGAAGACGGACCTCTAGCGACCACGATCCTTCGGAAAGCAAAAAGGGACGCCTCGGCGTCCCTTTTTTTATTGCCCCGCGCGGGCGGCTACGTCTTCACGCCTAGCCGAAGTACGGCGTGATGAGCGGCCACATCATCTTGGTGGCCATGACGATGAGCAGACAGGCGAAGATCTTCTTCAGCTTGCCCACGGGCAGGCTGTGGGCGAGCTTGGCCCCCAGCGGCGCGGTGAGGATGCTGGCGGCGGCCACGCCCACCAGGGCGGGCAGGTAGATGAAGCCCAGGTACCCGGCGTCCAGGCCGGGCAGGGGGGCGGAAAGGCCGTTCACGATGTACCCGGCGGTTCCGGCCACGGCGATGGGGAAGCCTATGGCCGCGCTGGTGCCGATGCAGGTGTGCAGCGCCACGTTGCACCAGGTCATGAAGGGCACGGACATGGTGCCGCCGCCGATGCCCACAAGGCTCGACACCCCGCCGATGAGGCTGCCCGCGGCGAACATGCCCGCGGTGCCCGGCACCTGGCGCGTGGCCTTGGGCTTGATGTTCAGGATCATCTGCGCGGCCACGTAGTACAGAAACACCACGAAGAAGCCGGACAGGAACCTGGTGGACAGAAGCGCCGCCACCTTGGAGCCCAGGAAGGTGCCGATGAGGATGCCCGGGGTGATGGCCTTGACGATGGGCCAGACCACGGCCCCGCGCTGGTGGTGGGCACGCAGGGAGGACACGCTGGTGAACATGATGCTGGCCAGCGAGGTGCCGAGCGCCAGGTGCTGGATGTAGTCGGCGGGCAGCTCGATGACGTGGAACACGAAGTTGAGCATGGGCACGATGACGAGCCCGCCGCCCACGCCGAGCAGGCCGGCCAGGACTCCGGCGAAGGCTCCGGTGCCGAGATAGAGAAGCCAGGCGGTGATCATTCGCAGGGACCTCCGGGGTGTTGGGCCGCGTGCTCCAAGGGTCGGCGCCGGAGGAACGCGGTCGGATTCGGGCGAAACCCCTCTCTACGTCCGGGGCAACCGCTTGTAAAGACGCCCATCTTTCCTGTGCGTTCTCGCCAGGCCCCGCTGCGCGCAGCATTGCCACCACCCGCGCGAACTGTTAACAGGCGCAATATGTGCGGCATAGCGGGCATTTTCGATTCCACCGGGGCAAACGCCCCGCAGCAACTGGCGGACATCGCCGGGCGCATGGCCGACGCGCAGGGCCATCGCGGCCCGGACGGGCGCGGCACCTGGGCCGATCCGGACGGCGGCCTGGCCCTGGGGCACCGCCGCCTGGCCGTGCTGGACCTCACCGAGACCGGCGCGCAGCCCATGGTGAGCCACTGCGGCCGCTTCGTGCTGTGCTTCAACGGCGAAATCTACAACCACGCGGACCTGCGCCAGCAGGTGGACGCGGCGCGGGCCTATTCCGGCCGCCCGGCCCTGGCCTGGCGCGGCCGCAGCGACACGGAGAGCCTCCTTGAGGCCCTGGCCCTGTGGGGACCGGAGGAGGCCCTCAAGCGCTCCAGCGGCATGTTCGCCCTGGCCCTGTGGGACCGCCGCGACAAGACCCTGACCCTGGGCCGCGACCGCCTGGGCGAAAAGCCGCTGACCTTTGCCCGCTCCCGCGGGCGGCTCTTGTTCGCCTCGGAGCTGCCGGGACTCACCGCCGCGCCGGACTTCTGCCCCGGCGTGGACAGGAGCGCCCTGGCGCTGTTCCTGCGCCTGTCCTGCGTGCCCGCGCCGCATTCCATCCTTTCCGGCGTGCGCAAGCTGCCCGCCGGGCATCTGCTCACCCTCGGCGCAAGTGATTTGACGGCCGCCGCACTGCCAGCCTCCAAGCCGTACTGGTCACTCAAGTCCGTGGCCGAAACCGGCCTGGCCCTGCCCTTTGCGGGTTCGGACGAGGAGGCCCTGGAGCGCCTGCTTTCCCTGCTGCGCCAGAGCGTGCGCGGCCAGATGCTGGCCGATGTGCCCGTGGGCGCGCTGCTCTCCGGCGGCGTCGACTCCTCGCTCATCACGGCGCTCATGACCGAGGCCGCCCAAAACCAGGGCGGGGAGGCCGTGCGCACCTTCACCATCGGCTATGCCGACGGCGACGGCACAGGCTACGACGAATCGCGCCAGGCCGAGGCCGTGGCCCACCACCTGGGAACAAAGCACACCACCCTGGTCTTCAAGCCCGAGGACGCCCTGGCCCAGGCCACACGTCTTTCCAAGGTGGTGGGCGAGCCCTTTGCAGACGCCTCGCTTTTGCCCGCACGGCTGGTGGCGGGCCTGACGCGGGAGCAGGTGACGGTGTGCCTGACCGGCGACGGCGGGGACGAGCTCTTCGCGGGCTACAACCGCCACGTGCAGGGCGCGGCCCTGTGGGCCCAGGTGTCGGGCATCTCGCCGGGCCTGCGCGGCGCGGCGGCGGGAATCATGCAAAGCCTTTCGCCCCGCGCCTGGGACCGCATCTTCGGCCTGCTGAATCCGCTCTTGCCGCAAAGCGCACGCCAGCGCCTGCCGGGCGAGAAGCTGCACAAGCTGGCCCAGGCCCTGCCCGTGCGCGTGGCCCCGGCCTTCTACTCGGCGCTCGTTTCCGCCTGGGCCGACCCCGGCCTGCTGGTGCCCGGAGCGGCCGAGGCCTCCTGGGTCCTGCGCCAGCCCGGCGGCTGGCCCGCGCCCGCCCTGTGCCCGGAAGGCGGCACAGCCTGGATGCAGTTCCTGGACAGCCTGTGGTACCTGCCCGAGGACATCCTGACCAAGGTGGACCGCGCCTGCATGAGCGTGGGCCTGGAATCGCGCGCGCCCTACCTGGACCACCGCGTGGCCGAGTTCGCCTGGAGTTTGCCGCCGCAGATGCGCGTGCGCGACGGGCGGGGCAAGTGGGCCCTGCGCGGGCTCTTGTCACGCTATGTTCCGGCCGCCCTGTGGGAGCGGCCCAAGATGGGCTTCGGCGTGCCCATCGACGCCTGGCTGCGCGGGCCCCTCAAAGGCTGGGCCGAGGCCCTGCTGGACCCGGAGCGCCTGGCCTGCGAGGGCTACTTTGAGCCCGCGCCCGTGGCCCGCGCCTGGGCCGAGCACCAGTCCGGCCGCTTCAACCGCCAGTACCGCCTGTGGCCCGTGCTCATGTTCCAATCCTGGCTGGAAAGCGCGGGAATTTCCGGGTAGAAGATACGCATGCGCATTGCAGTCGTCGCAGGCCACGCCCCGTCCCTGGTGAACTTCCGGGCTCCGCTCCTTGCCGCCCTGGTCGCGCGCGGGCATTCGGTCGTCGCCCTGGCCCCGCCGGAGCCCGGCGGCGGCGCCGGCACCCTGGCCGCCCTGCGCCAGCTGGGCGTGGAGCTTGTGCGCTATCCCCTGGACCGCGGCGGCGTGAATCCCCTGCGCGACCTGCGCACCCTGCACGCCCTGCGCAACCAGTTCCTGGTCCTCAAGCCCGAGCTGGTGCTGCCCTACACCATCAAGCCCGTCATCTACGGCTCCCTGGCCGCGCGTTGGGCCAAGGTGCCGCATGTGGCCTCGCTCATCACCGGGCTGGGCTACGGCTTCGGCGGCCTGGCCGATGCTGCGGATAGCCTGCCCGGCCAGCCGCAGACCATCTCGCGCCGCTGCCTGACGGAACTTGTGACGCGCATGTACGCCAAGGCGTTGGAGAACAACCGCGCCGTCATCTTCCAGAACCCGGATGATCGCGACCTGTTCCAGCGCCTGGGCATCCTTTCGGCCGGACAACGCACGGCCGTGGTGGGCGGCAGCGGCGTGGACCTTGAGCATTTCGCGCCCGCCCCGCCTGTGCTGGCCCACCCGGAAACCGGCGCGCCGGTGTTCAGCTGCGTGGCCAGGCTTTTGTGGGCCAAGGGCGTGGGCGTATTCGTGGAGGCCTGCCGCATGCTCAAGCGCAGGCACCCGCAGGTGGTGTGCCGGCTCATCGGCCCGGCGGACGACGTGCCCGACGCCGTTGACGCGGACATGCTGCGCCGCTGGCGCGAGGACCGCGTGGTGGAGATTCTTGAGCCCGTGGACGACATCCGCCCGGTGCTGGCCCAGACCAGCGTCTTCGTGCTGCCGAGCTACCGGGAAGGCACGCCGCGCTCGTCGCTGGAGGCCATGAGCATGGCCCGGCCCGTGGTGACGACCGACGTGCCCGGCTGCCGCCAGACCGTCGAGGACGGCGTCACCGGTTTCCTGGTGCCGCCCTTTGAGCCGGGCGAACTCATGCGCGCCATGGAGCGCTACGTGCTCGCTCCGGAACTCATCGCCCAGCAGGGCCAGGCCGCGCGCAGGCTGGCCGAGGAGCGCTTCGACGTGCGCCACGTGACCACGGACATGCTCTCGGTCTTGCCCCTGCCGGAAAACGCGGCCCGCAGCGCAACCCAAGCGGCCGCACGGGCCCCTGCGAAATGACCGCCAAACGTCTTTTCGACCTGGCCCTCGTACTGCCGGGCCTGCTGCTCCTTGCTCCCGTCATGCTTGCCACCGCGCTTCTCGTGCGCCTGGCCCTGGGCCCGGGCGTGCTGTTCCGGCAGGAGCGTCCCGGTCTGCACGGCAAGCCCTTCACCATCCTGAAATTCCGCACCATGCGCCAGGGCCCCGGCACGGACGCCGAGCGCCTGACGCCCTTCGGCCGCTTCCTGCGCTCCACGTCCCTGGACGAACTGCCCGAGCTTTTGAACGTCCTGGCGGGCCACATGAGCCTGGTGGGCCCGCGCCCGCTTTTGATGCAATACCTGCCGCGCTACAGCCCGGAGCAGGCGCGCAGGCACGAGGTGCCCCCGGGCATCACCGGCTGGGCCCAGGTGAACGGCCGCAACGCCCTCACTTGGGAGGAGCGCTTCGCACTCGACGTATGGTACGTGGAGAACCGCAGCCTGTGGCTCGACCTGCGCATCCTGGGCCGCACGGTTTGGGCCGTGCTCTGCCGCCGGGGCGTCAGCGCGCCGGGCCAGGCCACGATGAGCGAGTTCCTGGGCAGTCCTCCCGGCCAG
>CAYUOW010000044.1:0-6676 GCA_964446455.1 uncultured Desulfocurvus sp. | reverse complement strand
CCCGGCCAGCAGGCCCCGCCCCCGCGCGATTGAACATCGGTCCCGCATCTGGTACATGCAAACGCACGCCGCGCGGGCCTTGAAGGCCCTGTGCACGGCCATGAACCCAACAAGGAAGCACAATGTCCGAGCGTCCCCCTGTCCGCAGCAAAGAGAATTTCCTCGTGTTCGGCTCGCCCGCCCTGGAGCAGGCCGAGATCGACGAGGTCGTGGCCTGCCTGAAGAGCCGCTGGATCGGCACCGGCCCGCGCACGGCCCAGTTCGAGCGCGACTTCGCCGCCTACAAGGGCGTGCCCGCGGCCGTGGCCCTGCACTCCTGCACGGCGGCCCTGCACCTGGCCATGGTGGCCCTGAACCTGAAGCCCGGCGACGAGGTCATCACCACGCCGCTGACCTTCTGCGCCACGGTGAACGCCATCCTGCACGCGGGCGGCACCCCGATCCTGGCCGACATCGACCCGGCCACCCTGAACATCGACCCCGAAAAGGTGCGCGCCAAGATCACGCCGCGCACCCGGGCCATCCTGCCCGTGCACTTCGCCGGCCGCCCCTGCGACATGGACGCCCTCCTGGCCATCGCCAAGGAGCACGGCCTCGCTGTCATCGAGGACTGCGCCCATGCCATCGAGACCCTGTACAAGGGCCGCCAGGCGGGCACCATGGGCGACTTCGGCTGCTTCAGCTTCTACGTCACCAAGAACATCATCACCGGCGAGGGCGGCATGGTCGTCGCCAAGAACCCGGACGACCTGGCGCGCATCAAGGTGCTGGGCCTGCACGGCATGAGCGCCGACGCCTGGAAGCGCTTCGGCGACGAGGGCTACAAGCACTATGCCGTGGTCGAGGCCGGGTTCAAGTACAACATGATGGACATCCAGGCGGCGCTCGGCATCCACCAGCTGCCCAGGGTGGACGCCTACCACGCCAAGCGCGAGGCCGTGTGGACCCGCTACATGGAAGCCTTCTCCGCCCTGCCGGAAGGCAAGCGCATGGGCCTGCCCACCCCCCAGGAGCCGGACACCCTGCACGCCAGGCACCTGTTCACCGTGCTGGTGGACAAAGAGACCAGCGGCATCGAGCGCGACGACTTCCTCATGGCCATGACGAAACAGGGCATCGGCGTGGGCGTGCACTACCTTTCCCTGCCGGAGCACCCCTACTACCAGGAGCGCCTGGGCTGGAAAACGGAGCAGTACCCCGAGGCCGCGCGCATCGGCAGGCAGATCGTCAGCCTGCCCATCTCCGCCCGGCTGGAGGATCAGGACGTGGCCGACGTCATCAGCGCCGTGCGCCGCGTGCTGGGAGTAGAGTAGATGAAGCTCTGGCGCAGCAGAACCGCCCAAGGCCACACCATGAAGCCCAAGGCACTGCCCGCTTTGCTGGCGGCCGCCCTGCTTTTGCTTTACGCCGCTCCACTGCATGCTGCGGATGCGGACGCGCCGAAACAGCCCGAGGCGCGGACCTACACGCCCCAGCAGAAGGAGCTCATGAACACGCTGGACAAGCTGGTTGCGGAGCAGGACTACCTGCAATTCGGACAAACCCTGGCCAAGGCTAACGAGGGACCGCAGATATCCGCCGCTCTCGACTGGGGACGGGCGCGAGTGCTCGACGGCGGCGGCCTGCTGGTGCAGGCGACCTACTCCGCGCTCTTGTGGAGCACGGCGGACATGAATCCCGACTATGAGTTCATGCGGCAGACCTCGGACCTCATGGCCGTATACGCCTTGCTGGCCACGATGGCTGATGCCCAGAAGTGCGCGGACAAGTCCGCCCCGGAGCACCACCTCACCAGCATCGCGCAGGGATACAAGCGCCAGTTCACCCACGCCGCCCAGCTTCCAGCCAAGCAAAAACAGGTCATCATCGACACCGCCATGGCCATGGAGCGCAAGCTCGCCCCCAAAAGGGGCGAGGACAAGTACCTGTGCCGCTTCGGCCTGCAGGAGCACATCGACATCTCGCAAAAGTATGGCGACAAGGCCTATGACGAGGTACCCAAGCAGCCGGGGCAGATCGGCAGGCAGATGGCGCTGCGAAATGATCGCGACTATACGCCGAAGTTTCGCCCGCGCGAGCAGTGGGAGAAGAAGCAGGAGGAAGTGCGGGCGACCTTTCCCGAACTTCTCTCCAAGATCCTGAACAACGACGCGGCCAAGTAGACGCGGGGCTCTCCCCCCGCCGGAATCAAGGCCGGCGCACAAGCGGCGGGCGACCCGCCGGAGGCAGCAATGAAGATAGTTGTGCTGGGCGCGAACGGACACGGCCAGGTGGTGGCGGACATCCTGTTCCAAATGTGGACCAAGGGCCGCGAAATGGAGCTTGTGGGCTTCCTCGACGACGATCCCAAGCTCTTCGGCACGCGCATCCTCGGCCTGCCGGTGCTGGGCAAGCTCGCCGACCTCGCCGCCACCCCGCACGACTGCATCATCCTGGGCATAGGCGACAACGCCGCCCGCGCCCGCGTCTACGCGGAGCTGGTCCAGGCCCGCAAGCGCTTCGCCACGGCCATCCATCCCTCGGCCATCCTGGCCCCGGACGTGGTCGTGGGTCCGGGCGCGGCACTGGCCGCAGGCTCCATCGCCAACCCCGGCGCGCGCATCGGCGAGAACTCCATCCTGAACACCGGCGCCAGTATCGACCACCACTGCATGCTTGGCGCGCACAGCCACGTGGCCCCCGGCGCGCATCTGGCCGGCCGCGTCACCGTGGGCGAGGGCGCCTTCGTGGGCATCGGCGCCTGCGCGGTGCAGTGCGTCTCCATCGGCGCATGGAGCACCGTGGGCGCCGGGGCTGCCGTGACCCAGGACGTGCCGGAACGCGCCACCGTGGGCGGCGTGCCCGCAAGGCCGCTGTAGCCATGAAGCCCGCCGCCCGGCCACGCCTGTTTCTTTCCCCGCCGCACATGGGCGGCAGCGAACAGGCGCGTTTGGCCGAGGCCTTTGCCAGCAACTACATCGCGCCCCTGGGACCGCAGGTGGACGCCTTTGAGGCGGCCTTCGCCGAGTACACGGGCCTGCCGCACTGCCTGGCCGTGGCCAGCGGCACCGCGGCCATGCACCTGGCCCTGCACTGCCTTGGCGTGGGCCCGGGCGACGTGGTGCTGGCCGCAAGCCTCACCTTCATCGCCTCCGTGAGCCCGGCGCGCTTCCTGGGGGCCGAAGCCGCCTTTGTGGACAGCGAGCCCGGCAGCTGGAACATGGACCCCGCGCTCTTGCACGATGCCCTGACGCAGTACGCAGCCGAAGGCCGCCGCGTGGCCGCCGTGATTCCCACGGACCTCTATGGCCAGTGCGCGGACTACGCGCGCCTGCTGGACGCCTGCGCTCCTTTCGGCGTTCCTGTGGTGGCCGACAGCGCGGAGAGCATGGGCGCGCGTTTCGGGCGGGAGGAAAGCTCGCGCCACGCCGGAGCCTGGCCCGGCCTGGCCGCCAGCATCTTTTCCTTCAATGGCAACAAGATCCTCACCACCTCCGGCGGGGGCATGCTGGCTTCCCACGATGCGGGGCTCATCGCCCGCGCGCGCAAGCTTTCCCAGCAGGCGCGGGAGCACGCCCCGCACTACGAGCATGCGGAGCTTGGCTACAACTACCGCCTGAGCAACCTGCTGGCGGCCGTGGGCCTGGGCCAGCTGGAAGTGCTGGAAGCCCGCGTGGCCCAGAAACGCCGCGTGTTCCGCTGGTACCAGGAGCTTCTGGGCGGCCTGCCCGGCCTGTCCTTCATGCCCGAGGCCGCCACGGGCAAGGCCAATCGCTGGCTCACGGTGCTCCAGTTGGACGAAAGCCTCGCCGCCACGCCGGAAGCCCTGCGCCAGGCGCTGGAGGCGGAAAACATCGAGGCCCGGCCCGTGTGGAAGCCCATGCACCTGCAGCCGGTGTTCGCGGGCTGCCGCATGTTCGGCGGCGCGGTCTCGGAGGGGCTGTTCCGGCGCGGACTCTGCCTACCCTCAGGTACGGCCATGACGCGCGAAGACGTGGAGCGCGTGGCGGGCGTGCTCAAGGCGGCGCTCAAAAAAGGCCGGGCGTAATGCTCTGCAACCCTCGCAACCGGCACTTCTACCTCATGCTCGCGGCGGAGGCCCTGTGCTTCGCCGCCGCCCTGGGCCTGAGCTATCAGCTGCGCTTCGAGTTCAATCTGCCGGATTTCTATGCCGCGCAGCTGAAGAGCATGCTCGTATGGGTATTGCCCCTCAAGCTTGGCGTGTTCTTGGCCCTGGGCCTGTACCGGGGCATGTGGCGCTACACCAGCCTGGCCGACTTCAAGCGCCTGGCCGAGGCCGTGCTTTTGTCCTCGGCCCTGCTTGTGGCCCTGGTGGCCTACGGCTACGGCTTCGCGGGCTTCTCCCGCGCGGTGCTGGCCGTGGACGGGCTGCTTACTCTGCTTTTCACCGGGGCGCTGCGCCTGGGCATCCGCGTGCTCTACGCCAGCGCCCACGGCAAGGCCCAGCCCCAGGGCCCTGGCAAGCGCGTGCTGGTCATCGGCGCGGGCGGCCTGGGCGAGCGCCTGCTGCGCGAGATCTCCCAGACGCCCAGCCTGAACCTGCACGTCATCGGCTTCCTGGACGACGACCCGGACAAGCTGGGCCGCTCCCTGCACGGACGCGAGGTGCTGGGCCGCGTGGACGAACTGCCCGGCATCGCCGCCGCGCGCGGGGCCGAGGAGATCGTCATCGCCGTGTCGCGCGCGAACGCGGCCGACATGCGGCGCATCGTGGAGGCCTGCAAGGCTTCCGGCCTGCCCCACCGCATCCTGCCCGCCACCAGCCAGCTCCTGGACGGCAAGGCCGTGCTGACCCTGCGCCCGGTGGACTACCAGGACCTGCTGGGCCGCAGCGAGGTGGCCCTGGACCAGCGTGGGCTGGCGGGCATCCTGACGGGCAAGGTGGTGCTGGTGACCGGCTGCGGCGGGTCCATCGGCTCCGAGCTGTGCCGGCAGGTGGCGCGCTTCGCCCCCGGGCGCCTGGTGCTGGTGGACGCCAGCGAATACAACCTTTACGCCATCGCCGGGGAACTGGCCCAGCGCGGCTTTGCGGACTATGCCTGCGTGCTGGGCAGCGTGGCCGACGCGGCGCTCATGGACGGCGTGCTGGCCGAGCACAGGCCCAGCCTGGTGCTGCACGCGGCGGCCTACAAGCACGTGCCCATGCTGGAGGCCAACCCCTGGGCCGCGGTGACGAACAACATCACCGGCGCGCGGGTGCTCATGGCCGCCGCGGTGAAGCATGGCGTGGAACGCTTCGTCACCGTGTCCACGGACAAGGCCGTGAATCCGTTGAGCGTCATGGGCGCCAGCAAGCGCGTGACCGAAAGGCTCATGGCGGCGTTCTCGGGCGGTGCGACGCGGTTTTCCGCCGTGCGTTTCGGCAACGTGGTGGGCTCGTCCGGGTCCGTGGTGCCCCTGTTCCAGAAGCAGATCGCCGCGGGCGGCCCGGTGACCGTGACCCACCCGGACATGACGCGCTACTTCATGAGCATTTCCGAGGCCTGCCAACTCATCCTCCAGGCCGCGGCCATGCCCCCTTCTCTCCAAGGCGAGGGCGCGGCGGCCAGCGGCGGCGAGATCTTCGTGCTGCAGATGGGCGAGCCCGTACGCATCGTGGACCTGGCGCGCGACCTCATCCGCCTCTCCGGCCGGGAGCCCGGCGCGGACGTGGACATCGCCTTCACCGGTCTCCGGCCCGGCGAAAAGCTGGCCGAGGAGCTCATGGGTGCGGGCGAGGACGTGCTCGGCACCGGGCACGAGAAGATCATGGTGCTGCGCGGCCAGGACGGCGGCACAGGCCCGGACGAGGCGCTTCTGGACGAGTTGGAGGAGGCGGCCAAACGCCGCGACGCCGCCGCCATCCGTGCGCTGTTGCGGCGCCTTGTGCCGGAATATGGCCCCGAATATGTCCAGGAGCATGGCCCGGCGGGCGCCCCATGAACCGCGCGGCCATCGTGCTGATCCAGCTGGCCGTGGTGGCCGCCTGCGTGGCCCTGGCCCTGCGCTATTTCGACATGCCCCGCGTGCTGGCGGCCCTGGCCCAGGCCCCGCCGTGGAAGATTGCGGTGGCCGTGGCCGGGGAATGCATCGTGGCCTGGCCCCTTTCCGCGCTGCGCCTGGTGTCCCTTGGCCGCCCCCGCCTGACGTGGCTTTCCGGCTTCACCGTGCTCAGCCTGGGGCAGATTCTGAACATGCTGCTGCCCATGAAGCTCGGCGAGGCCGCGCGCATGGCGCTTTTGGCACGCTGCCTGGAGAACGACCTGCCCCGCGCCACGGAGATTTCCTTCTGGGAGCGCTTCAGCGATCTGAACGCCCTGTTCGTCATGCTGCTGCTTTCGGGCGCGGCCCTGGGCGGCGCGGCACTGGCCCTGCCCGTGGGCGCGCTGGCCCTGGGCATGTGGGCCGCAGTGCTGGCGCTGAAGTTCTGGGGCGGCCCGCTGCACCAGCGCCTGGCCCGCCTGCCCTGGCCCCGGCTGGGCGGCTATCTCGCCGGGGTGGCCGGAGCCATACGCCTGCGTCTCACCCCCGGCTTCGCCCTGGGCCTGGGGCTGCTCACCGCGCCCAACTGGACCGGGCAGGTGCTGGTGCAGGGCTTCATCCTGGTGGAGATCTTCCAGCTGCCCCTGACCCCGCTGCAGGCCTTGGCCGTGGTCGCCGCTGGGATCACCGGGCAGTCGCTGCCTGGCACGCCGGG
>CAYUOW010000043.1:0-21483 GCA_964446455.1 uncultured Desulfocurvus sp. | reverse complement strand
GCGGGACATCCGGCGGCACAGGGAGTCCAGAGGGCCTTGTGCCCTCTGGCGGGGGCCTGGGGGCAGCGCCCCCAGATATTCTAGTACAGCTTCTTCTTGGGAACCGGCGTGCCGGACAGCCGCTGGGCCTTGGCGGCGGGCTTCTCGGCCACCTTGTCGGTGGGGATCTCCGCAGCCTTGTCCTGGGCCTTTTCGGCGGTCTTGGTGATGGCCGCGCCGGGCTTGGGCACCAGGGTCATGGTGCCCAGGGCGGCGAAGGTGGTGGCCTGCCGCAGGGAGAAGAGCATGGGCTTGTCGGCCTCCACGCGGAACTTCTCGCCCGGCTTCACGGGCCGGTTGCCTGCCAGGGGCAGGATGCGGCTGGCGGGCCCGTTGCTGGCGGTCTCGGCCACGGTATACTCGCCCGGGGGCAGGTGGATTTCCCCGCCGCTGGCCCAGTGCACGTTCACGGCCTGGCCCTTGGAATCCACGAGCTTCAGCGACTGCACCTTGCGCGGCTCCACGTCCACGTAGAACGAGGCGGGGCGTGCGCCAACGGTCTCGCGCACCACCTGGTAGCGCGCCACGCCCGGCGTGGGCGAGGGCAGGCGGTACTTGTCGATGAAGGTCTCGGGGTCGAGGATGATCTCCCAGCCCATATCCTGGCCGTCGTTGGCCTGCGGGCGGGCGGTGTAGCCCTTGAAATTGAGGATTTCCTTCCACTTGCTGCCCAGCACGCCCTCGATGATGAGCTGGTCGCCCACCACGGTGTGCAGGGTCTCGCCCTGCTTCACCTGCACGGACTTGCCGTTGACCCAGCACACGAACACCGGGGGCCCGGCGGGCAGCGGCGGAGGCATTTCTCCGGAGAAGCGCACACTGGTGGTGGAGACCTTGCGGCCGTCCACGCGGGTTTCCAGATCGTGGAAGCGTTCCAGGGCCATGCGCGGCGAATCCACGAGATTCACACCCTGGCGGTCGGAGGCGAACACGGCCACCACCTGCCCGTGGGCGTCGCTCTTGCCGAGAGAACCGGGGTCGACCTTCAAGGTGCCGCCGGGGGTGATGGCCAGGGGCTGGCCGTCGAGGGCCTTGCCGTTGATCTTCGGGCGGCAGTCGCGCTCATACAGGCGCTGCACCTCGTTCTCGTCGATGCGCGGAGGCACGATGTCCACGCCGCAGTGCTTCAAGAGCACGCTGGTGGCGTAGACCTGATGCTTCACCTTCCAGCCCAGGGCGCCGATGTTCTTGCTGACCTCCACGGCCATGGCCGGGATGTTCAGGTTGGCCAGGGCGTAGAAGGTGAGGGACTTGCGCATCTCCGTGGCGTAGCGGCTGTCGGGCTCGAAGGTGCGGGTGTTGAACAGCTTGAACTGGTAGTCCTGCTCCTTCACCGAGGCGTTGATCTCCGCGAGGGCGGCGTTCACCAGCCGGGCCAGGTCCAGGCGGTCGTGCACGTTGGCGTCGATGATGACGGACTGGCCCCAGCGCGTGGGATTGCGCAGCGGGCTCACGTACACGGGGTCGTAGAAGCCGGAGCCCTCGTGCAGGTGGATCAGCGCGCTGGACTGCGAAAGCAGGAAGCGCACGGCCCGGGCCAGGCGGTCCTCGTAGAACTGGTTGTAGTCGCGGTCGAAGCGGCGGTTCATGTCCACGTTCACCGCGCGCTGGTGCACGTGGATGGAGGGCACGTTGGCGCGGGGCACCACGATGAGGTTGCCCTTGACCACGCGGCTTTCGGCCAAAAGCTGCGCGGCCAAAAAGCCCGTGGGCTCGTCGCCCTGGATGCCGCCCTGGATCATGACCGTGGGGCCGGGGGTCTCGCCCTGGATGAAGACGACGGGCAAGGGGTACTGCGTGCCCTCGAAGAACACGAAGCCTGAACGGCTTGCCGCCTGCGCCGTGGCGGCGGTGGCGAGCAGCAGAAAAAGGAGGCTAATTGCCCAGAGAGAACGTTTCACCAAGGATCACTTCCCCGTCGGAATTCTTGATCTCCACCCGCAGGCCAAGGGCCTCTCTGCGGGTCAGTCCTTCCGGCACGCGGGCGGTCGCGGAGATGCGTTTGAAGCGCTGGATCTGGTAGGTCAGATCAGAGGCGGTGGCGGCGTCGAGTTCGGTGAGGGAACCATCGTTGCGCAGAAGCAGCAGGGCGATGGAGCCGGAAGCCGAGCCCTGGGCCTTGTTGTTCAAGTCAAAGGTGGTGGCCAGGCTGGAGCCCGTGACCTGGGCCTTGAAGTTCTCCACGCCGATGGTGCCGGCGTTGATCTTGGCGAAGGCGCGGCTGACGGCCTGGGGCGACTTGTCCGCCGCGTGCCCGGGGTCCTTGGCGTCCTTGGCGGAAGGCGCGCCTTTTTGCAGCTTGTCCAGGTTGCCCAGGCGCTCCAGGTCCACCTGGACCTCGGCCAGCTTGACCTCCAGGTCGCGCCGCTCGGAAAGCAGGCTGCGGTAGCCCACGAAGGAGCGCAGGCCCACGATGAGGCCGATGAGCATGATGACGCCGAGCCCGGCGGAAACCCACAGCAACAGCCTGAGTCGGCGCGGGCTCACGCGGAGCGTCTTCACGTCCGCGTCGTCCCGCATGAACAGCACGCTGTAGCTGGCGTTTTTCATCAGCTCTTGCCCCAGTTTTCGCTTACGATGACCCAGCCGTCGCCGCGGGGGGCGATGACAAGGGTCTTCGGGCCCTTGTCGGAATGGCCGGAGGAATCCTCATAACTCTGCTGGAAGCTCACCTTCAGGCCCTGCTTGTGCATGGCCACCTCGACCTTGTCGGCCGCGATGCGCACAGGGGTCTTGCTGGCCCACAGGGCCTTCTTGAAGTCGCGGATGGCCTTGGCGCTGTTCTGCTTGCCGTTGGTTGCCTCGTCCGCGTAGTAGGCCATGTATTTGTCCACATCGGCCGCGAGCCAGGACTCCATCCAGCCCTTGAGCATCTTGTCCACCTCGGCCCGCTTGGACGAGAGGTAGCGGGTCTCAAGGCTGGGCGAGGCGTCGGTGTATTCTCCGCCCACGATGCGCCAGGCGCCGTCCTTCTCCTTCTGCCAGTAGAAGCGCTTGCCCACGGCGGACACGAGGTCCTGGGTGCGGTAGTACTGCTCGAAGGTGGTGACGACGTAGTCCGGGCCCTGGATGACGCGGATGTTGTCCACCATGACGTGAATCCAGGGCTGGCGGGCGAAGATGCCCTGCTTGTGGCTCTTGAAGTGGCTGAAGGCCTCGCCCTCGGTGATGGAGAACTTCTCGGGCTGGAAGTAGTCGAAGAAGCGTTCGCGCTTGTTCTGCCAGTCGCTGGCCCACTGGCGCACGCGCTCTGCCAGGTGCTGGGCCGTGGGATCGTTGCCCTGGTCCTTGCTCCAGCTGAGCTTCTTGGCGATGATGACCGGCGTTCCCGAGGGGATCTGCCCGTCCAGGCTCTTGATGTCCTGGGCGGTCAGGGCCACGCAGCCGCGGGTGTCCTGCGAGACGAGCTGCTTGCCGCGGCCATGGATCCAGATGCCGTGGCCGGTCTTGCCCTTCAGGCGGTCGACTGGGTTGGGGAAGTTCAGGCTGAAGGCGCGGTCGCCGTAGAGCTCGAAGTCGAGCTTGCCCGGCACCTTGTCCTCCACGAAGTACACGCCCTCGGGGGTGCGCTTGTCGCCTTCGCGGGTTTTGTCGCCCTGGGCCTGGCCCGTGGCGCAGGTGAGCTTGCGCAGCACCTCAAGCGGGCTCTTCTTCCCAAACATGAAGAAGGTCTGGGTGTCCTTGTCGATGCCCAGGAACATTTCAGGGCTGGTGGACTGGGAGGAGACGTGCGTCTCCCAGCCAGAGCCCGCCGCGAGGGCGAGGGCCGGAGCCAGGGCAAGGCTTGCCAGAAAGAGAATGGTGCGTACGGTTTTCAAGGCTCTTCCGCGGTCGGTTGCGGCGCCCGTTCGGTCCCTGCGCGATGGCGACCGGGACGCCCGTTGTCACCTAGCCTTTGGCAGCGGCCAAAAGCTCTTTGCGCGTGAAAATGGACGTGAGCGTGAGACCGGCAGCCGCAAGGGCCTCTCTGCCGCCTTCTTCGCGATCAAGCACACAGAGCACGGACCCGACGGTGAAGCCGGCCCCGCGCACGCGCTCCGCCACGGCGAGAAGCGAGCCGCCGGTGGAGACAACGTCCTCCAGCAGGGCGATGGTGTCGCCCGGCTGAACGTTCTTCAAACCTTCGAGGAACTGTTTGGTGCCGTGGCCCTTGGACTGCTTGCGCACGATGATGGCGGGCATGGGGGCGCCCTCCAGGTGCGAGAGCACTGCCACGGAGGACACCAGCGGGTCGGCGCCCATGGTCATGCCGGCCACGCCGCGCGCGCCCGAGCCCTTGAGCATGTCGAGGAACAGCTTTCCGATGAGATAGCAGCCCTCGGGGTTGAGGGCCGTTTGACGGCAATCAAAATAATAGTCGCTCTTGCGGCCGGAGGTAAGGACGAAATCCCCCTCGGAATAGGACAGCGTCATGAGCAGACGCGCAAGTTTCGCCTTTGAATCCTTCACGATTACTCCTGTCCCTGGCCGAAGACCCGCTCAAAGATGGCAGCCACGTAGCGCAGGTAATAACAGGGGTCGAACAATCTTTCAAGAGTTTCTAGACTTAAGTGTTCGCGAATCTGGGGGTCGTTCAGGACCTCTTCCTTGAAGGAATGGCGGGTGTCCCAGGAGCGCATGGCAGGGGCCTGGACCATCTCGTAGGCCTTCTGCCTGGGCAGGCCCAGGTCGAGCAAACCCACCAGCACGCGCTGGGAATAGAACAGCCCGTAAGAGCCTTCCAGGTTTCTCGCCATGTTCTCCGGAATCACGCGCAGGTTCTTCAGAAGGCCCGCCAGGCGGTTCAGGATGTAGTCCGCCAGGATGGTGGAATCGGGCATGATGACGCGCTCCACGCTCGAGTGGCTGATGTCGCGCTCGTGCCACAGGGGCATGTTCTCCATGCTGGCGATGGCGTTGGTGCGCAGCAGGCGGGAAAGACCGCAGAGGTTCTCCGCGCTGATGGGGTTCTTCTTGTGGGGCATGGCGGAAGAGCCCTTCTGCCCCTTGGCGAAGCCCTCCTCCACCTCCAGCACCTCGGTGCGCTGCAGGTGGCGCAGCTCCGTGCACAGGCGCTCCACTCCGCCGCCGAGCAAGGCCAGGGCGGTGAAGTAGTGCGCGTGGCGGTCGCGCTGGATGATCTGCGTGCTGACGGGATCCACCGCCAGGCCCAGGAGCTCGCAGGCGTGGGCCTCAAGCTCCGGGGAAAGGTGCGCATAGGTGCCGACAGCGCCGGAAATCTTGCCCACGCGGATGTTCTCCACCGCGGCCACGAAGCGTTCCCGGTGGCGGGCGAACTCGGCGTAGAACCCGGCCATCTTGAGGCCGAAGCTGGTGGGTTCGGCGTGGATGCCGTGGGTGCGGCCCATGCACAGCTGGTCCTTGTGGGCGTAGGCCATGTCCTTCAGAACGGCCAGCACCTTGTCGATGTCGGCCAGGATCATCTTGCCCGCCCGCACGAGCAGCACGGCGTTGGCGGTGTCCACGATGTCGGAGCTGGTGCAGCCCAGGTGGATGAAGCGGGCGCTCTCGCCCACCTTCTCTTCCACGGCGGTCAAAAAGGCGATGACGTCGTGGCGGGTCTTCTCCTCGATCTCGAGGATGCGGTCCACGTCAAAGGCGGCCTTGGCGCGGATGGTTTCCATGTCCGCGCCGGGGATGACGCCGAGCTTGGTCCAGGCCTCGCACACGGCCAGCTCAACTTCGAGCCAGGCGCCGAAACGGGCTTCCATGGTCCACAGGGCGGCCATTTCAGGGCGGGAGTAGCGTTCGATCATGGGTGGTGCTCCGTCCGGTGATTGCTGGTCAAGATATCTGCGCCGTTCCGGCTGCGTGGCGTTTGAAACATTTTCCCGCGTGGGGAAGAGCGCATGAAAAAGGCAGCCTCGGGCTGCCTTCTGTACCGTGTCTAGCTGGTGGCCGCCGTGGCTGTGGCCGCGGGTGCGGCCGGTGCGGTCTCGGCGGGCTTCGCCGGTGCGGCGTCCGCTCCCGGGGCCGGGCTGCTTCCCGCGCCGCCTGCGCTGGCGCTGTTGTAGCCGCTGGCGTACCAGCCGCCCCCCTTCAAAACAAAGGAGGTGCTGGAAATGATGCGGCTGGCGTTGCCGCCGCACACGGGGCAGGGGATGTCCCTCTCCTCGTAGTCCTTCTGCCACTCCTCGAAGATCTGTTTGCAGTCCTGGCAGTTGTACTCGTAGATGGGCATGGATATTCCTCCAAACCGGAAAAGGGCCTCGCAGGGCCCGGAACCGACGGGGCGGCTCCACTGGTGGAGCCGCCCGCCTGACAGTTGCGCCTATTTGCCCTTGGCCGCGGCCTTGGCTTCGCGGATGCGCTCCTTGAGGCGCTCTTCGCGACGCTTGCGACGACGACCGATTTCTTTCATGCGCTCGATTTTCTTGTGCTTGCCCATGTGTCCTCCTGAAAAAAAATACGCGGATTGCCTGCGTGAATGCGCGCTTCTAGCGCACATCGCCGGGCATGTAAAGCGTCCCTGTGGCGTGTGGCGCCATTGCCCTTGACGCAGCCCCTTTGAGGCCCCATTATCCCCCTGGCGGGCAAGCCCGCAACAATCAACGATTCTTAGGAGAGCATCATGGCAACCGATACCTTCACCAACGCGGTGGCAGACATCGCCGAGGTGTTCATGTTCGAACAGTGGCTGCGCCACTACTTCGTGGTCGAGAAAGACGGCAAGCTGTTCATCGAGATCCCCCACGAGGACCTGAAGGAAATCTACGCCCACCAGGAACACCTGGGCGGATTGGCCGACATGTTCAACAACACCGACATCAGCTACGAGAAGTGCCAGGCCACGGTGTGCTCCTTTGTGGGCGCCCGCTACGACGGCAGCAAGTACGGTGCGGATGTCGTCGCCCGCGCCCTGGACAGCAAGGCCTTCAAGGTCGAGATGTACGTCTTCGGCGTGTGGATGAAGGGCCACGAGCAGTACCTGGACGAGCGCCGCATGCCCTTCTCCGAGTGGCGCGAGATGTACGCCGGCTGGAATGGCATGGCCGAAGTGAAGGAGTACCGCAAGAAGCTCATGGCCGGCGGCGGCAACCCCAACGAGCCGGCCAGCAAATCGGTGCACTAGGCCCCGGCCCTGGACCGGGGCTTGCATGAGATGAATGCCGGTGCCCCCCGGCAATGGTGTTTCCCCCCCCGAACCCCGTACAAGCGAGGTCCACGCACGTGTGCGCCCTCTGGTCCAAGGACAACGACGACTCCAAACGCAAGCAGCAGATCATCCTGAATCTGCTGGAGGACATCCGCGACCAGCGAGCCAAGCTCAAGCTGGAGTTCGACGAGGGTATCACCAGCATCAAGGATCTGACCGGCACACTGCTGGAGTATGACGAGAACGGCATGACGGTCGAGGTCTCAAGCCTCAAGGGCGCCACCAAGGCCTTCGACGGCGTGTACCTGTCCTGCTACTTCCGCGTGCGCGACCGCGAGACGCGCGGCCGCGAACAATACCTGACCTTCGACACCCGCGTGGAGAAGGTGGAGCAGCGCCCCAGCGGCCTGGTGCACTTCAACCTGGCCTTCCCGCAGAACCTCAAGAGCGCCCAGCTGCGCCGCAGCGTGCGCGTGAAGGTCGATGCGCGCAAGGTGCCGGAGCTGACCCTCTGGCCGGACTACTCCGGCTGGCAGGACCTGGACAAGCTGACGCCGGTTCTCAGCGCCGACCAGATGCTGAACCGCCAGTTCAAGGTGGACAATTTCTCGGCCAACGGCCTGCGGCTCCTGGTCAGCTCCGCCTTGATGCACACGGCCATGCCCGAGCCCGTGAAGGGCACGCGCTACGCCGTGCACTTCCGCGCCGTGACCGAGCCCGGCGCCGGAGCCTCCGCCTTCTGGGTGGCGGCGGTGCTGCGCAATGTGTTCCGCGACCCGCAGACCAGCGAGACCGCGCTGGGCTTCGAGTTCGTGGCCGAGGGCGTCATGGACGAGAAGCACGGCATGGTCTGGCGGCCGCTCAAGTTCGACGAGGTCTCCGGCCTGGGCAAGTTCGTGTTCAAGTGGAACCTGGACCTGTACCGGGAGAAGGGCATGGGCTCGTAGGCCCGGCAAGGCAAAGATTTCCCGCGGGCGGCTCCACCGGTTGTGGGGCCGCCTTTTTTTGCGCGTCTAGCGGCGGCGTCCGGGCACCACGGGCCAGACCTGGATGGGCTGCTGCTCCAACGGGTAGGGGTCCTGCACCTTCTGGGGCGGGTTGTGGCGCATCACGGTGTCGCCCGTGGCCTCGTCGCGGCCCAGCTGCACCGTGCCCGTGTCCGTGCCCATGTCGTAATCCTGACGGTTCTTGGCCGTGTCCTTGTTGGGAAACTTCGGCTGGGGCTCCTGCGTCTTGGCTTCCGCGGCCGGGGCCTGGGCCGCCTGGCCGTCGTTGAAGGTCAGGGGCACCGGCGGAGCCGCCGGCCCGCGCACGCTGTTCTGGGCCGCGGCCGGCCCGGCCCCGCAGGCCAGGATCAGGAGCGCCAGGGCGGCGGCCGCCACGGCTGATTTCGTGTGGGAGCTCGGGTACATGAGCGCCTCCTCGGGCCTCTTGGCCCGCGGCCCGGCCGCTGTGCGCCAGGAATTAGGGTTTGAATCTTGCCCGGCTTCAGTATACACTCCGTGGATACAAAGAAGCAACGGCCCAATCGCCACCCGCGCCCGGAAGGCCGGCCCACGCAGCAAGGAGTACACGAGCATGACCAATCGCGCCGACGCTTACAAAGCCGCCGGGGTCAACATAGACGAAGCCAATGTGTTCGTTGAGCGCATCAAGGCCCTGGCCGCCAGCACCCACAGCAAGGGCGTGCTTTCCGGCATCGGCGGCTTTGGCGGGCTGTTCAAGCCCGACCTGACCAACGTGGCCGCGCCGGTGCTGGTTTCCGGCACCGACGGCGTGGGCACCAAGCTCAAGCTGGCCTTCGCCTTCGGCGGGCACGACACCATCGGCATCGACCTGGTGGGCATGAACGTGAACGACGTGCTGGTGCAGGGCGCGCGTCCCCTGTTCTTCCTCGACTACTTCGCCACGGGCAAGCTCGACACCGACGTGGCCGTGCGCGTGCTCGAGGGCATCGTGGAAGGCTGCAAGCAGGCCAAATGCGCCCTGCTCGGCGGCGAGACGGCGGAAATGCCCGGCTTCTACCCCGAGGGCGAGTACGACCTGTCCGGCTTCTGCGTGGGCATGGTGGACTACGAGCGCATCGTGGACGGCTCCCAGGTGGCCAACGGCGACGTCATCATCGGCCTGGCCTCCACCGGCCCGCACAGCAACGGCTACTCCCTTGTCCGCAAAATCTTCGATTCCTCCGGCCTCAAGGGCACGGACATCCTGCCCGGCGACACCCAGACCGTGGCCGAGGCCCTGCTCGCGCCCACGCGCATCTACGTGCAGCCCGTGCTGAACCTGCTGCGCGATCTGCCCATCAAGGGCATGGCCCACATCACCGGCGGCGGCTTCTATGACAATCTGCCCCGCGTGCTGCCCAAGGCCGTCACCGCGCACATCCGCTTCGGCTCCTGGCCCGTCACCCCGGTGTTTTTGTGGCTCAAGAACCAGGGCAACCTCTCCTGGCCCGAGATGCTGCAGATCTTCAACACCGGCATCGGGTACGTGCTCATCGCCAGGAAGGACGTGGCCGAGGACATCATGAACCGCCTGTCCGGCATGGACGTGGCCGGCTACGTCATCGGCGAGATCAAGACCCGCGTGGACGACCAGGAACAGGTGCAGGTGCACTTCCCCGGTTAGGCCCGGCCAGGGCCGCTTCGCCCTCCAGAAACGCAAAAAGCCCCGGACCGCCGGGGCTTTTTTTCGCCTCCCGGCGGGTCCTTCAGGATTCGGCCAAGGGGAAGCGCTCCACGAAGCGCGCGCCGCCACCCTCTGCCGCGCCCGCCTCGATGTTACCGTGCAACTGCTCCGTGAGGCTCGACACCAGCACCATGCCGAAGGAGGTCGTGCCCGTGAGGCCGAAGCCTGGCGGAAGGCCGGGGCCGTTGTCCGCCACCTCCAGCCGCACCAGGCCCTCCTCCACGCGCAGGTCCACCCGCAGCTCCGGGTTCTCCGTACCGGGAAAGGCGTGCTTCAGCGAATTCAGCACCAGTTCGTTCAGCAGCATGCCGCAGGGCACGGATTGGGTGATGGGCAGGCGCACGTCCTCCACCCGGCACTCCACGCGCACGGGCGGCAGAAAGCCCGCCACCAGCTGCCCCACCAGGCGCGGCACGTAGCTGCCCATGTCCACAAAGGCCAGGTCGTCGGATTTGTACAGGTCCTCGTGCACCATGGCCATGCTGCGGATGCGCGCCTGGCTCTCCTCGAAGAGCACCCGGTCGCGCGGGTCTGCCACATACTCGGCTTGCAGCAGGCACAGGCTGCTGATGATCTGCATGTTGTTCTTCACCCGGTGGTGCAGTTCCTTCAGCATCACCGTCTTCTCCTCCAGGGCCAGGCGCACGCGGGCTTCCGCCTCGGCGCGGCGGGCCTCGGCCCGCTCCAGGCTGCCGCCCACGCGTCGCGCCACAACGGAAACGGCCACGCCGATGGCCACGGCGGTGGCCATGGCCACGGACGCCGCCAGCAGGGCGTCACCCTCGCTTCCCTGATCCGGGGCGAGGAACAGGGCATGCGCAAGGGACAGCAGCGCCGCCAGGGGCACAAAGGCGCGCATGAGCAGGGCCTTGGGCGAGGGGCCGAGGAACATGCGCAGCGGCAGGCGCTCCGGCCCGGCCTCGCACATCAGCCCCACCCCGAGCAGCGTGAAGGACAGGGCCGTGGAGCGGGCCATGGGCACCACGCCCGCGCCGTAAAGCAGCGGCGAGCCGAAGGCATAGCCCAGCAGGAACACAGCCCCGGCCATGGCCACCACGGCGGCGAGCATGCCTGCCGCCGCCAGCCACTGCGCGCGCGGAGTGGAAGCGGCCGCATCGCGCAGCAGGAGCGGGCAGGCCGCCAGGCCCGAAAGGGTGAAGAGCGTGGCCGTGGCCGGGGACATGTTCACGTGCGGCACGCCGATCCACAAGCTCAGCTGCCGAAAGGGCAGGTCCAGGAGGCCGGTTCCGCCGCCCAAGAGCACGGACGCTCCATTGGCGCACGCGGCCGCGGCGGCCAAAAGCGCCAGCAGCCCCCCGGTCCGGCGCAAGGAGCGCCCCGCGCCCACGACCTGGCGCAGCAGCAGCAATCCGCCCAGGATCAAAAACAGCACGGCAGTGCTGGGGGCCATGGGCACGCGGGTCAAAAGCGGGCTGTCCAGCACCCGCTGGCCGGTGAGACCGCCCAAAAGCCCAAGGGCCGCGGCGCACAGCAGCAGGACGCAGCAGGCGAACGCCACCCGCCGCACGGCGCTCTGCTCTGCGGCGGGCGTTTTCAGGCCTGTGGCTTGCAAACCGGGGGCTGCGGGCATGGCAGCGACTCCTCAAAAAGGCTGGCGCGGAAGGGAATCCCAGGAAACGCCACACTATACAGCGAAACAGAACGTGGCAAGCGGGGGGGACTCCACATTTGCATAAAAAAAGCCCCGGCGGACCGGGGCTTGAGTGGAGACGGTTTCGGAGACGCCGATTAGTAGCCCAGGTCCTCGCCCACCAGCACCACGTGGATGCGGTCCTTGACGCTCGAGCCCTCGATGACCACCCAGGCATTGCAGATCTTGGTCTCGCTGCGGCAATTGTGGCAGCGGCCGTCCTCGATGCAGGGATTCTTGAGGCCCAGGGGAGCGGCCAGGCGCATGTTGTTGGCCGGGGCGGCGACGGTACGCACGCGGGCATAGGCGGCCTCCAGGTCGCCCACCACCTTGTTCATGCCCACCAGCAAAATGACCTTGCGCGGGCCGAAGAGCATGGGCGCCACGCGGCTGCACGCGCCGTCCAGGTTCACCAGCCGGCCGTCCAGGGTCAGGGCGTTGGTGCTGGTCAACAGCACGTCGGCCATGAAGCCCTTGCGGCGGACGTCGAAGGCCTGTTCCGGTGTCAGGCCCGGGGCATAGGGGTTCATGACCGTGACGCCGGGTTTGGCGGCGATGGCGTCCCACAGTCCGAGCCCGACCACGGTCTCCGAGCCGCAGCGCAAGACCGAGGCGGAGTCCGGGATGAGGCCCAGGACCTCGGCCTTGGCCGCCTGGGCCGTGGGGCAGTAGCTGGCCGCCATGCGGCGCTGGCCGAGCTGCTTGATGAGGTGCGCGGAAAGTTTCTCGCGCTGCTGAAGAACGGGCGCATCCATGATAAACCTCCTTGTGGTGTGGTCTGGCGCCACTATGCCCGTGTGCGAAGACCGCAGTCAATCACACCGGTGACAGTATAAATGCGAATACCCCCATTGCCCCCCGCTACAGCGTACTACGTAGAGACAAGGCTACGCACATTGCAAACCACACGGCCCCCAAACGTCCAGCGGGCTCAGCGCGTGATGCGAGCACACTATATAGATGTTGACATTCATCTCCACGTCGCTATGTTCAAGCAAACACGGAACAGGAGCCTTCTGATGTCCAAGCCCCCCCTTGGCGATACGGCTGTGACTGGCGAGGATTGCCCAGCCTCAGGCGCGTGGGCCGTGACCGGCCGCCCGGAGGCCACCGCGACCATGGTCAAGGGCAACATCATGCCGCCCTACGACGGCAAAAGCGTCACCTGGCGCTACCTGGACCCCCCCGCGTCCTTCCCGCCCCCCGGACGATAACGCCGCACGCACGCAAAAAAAGCCCCCGCCACGGTTGTCCGCAGCGGGGGCTTCGTCTTGTGCTGTCGCCGGCTAGCGCGAGCCGATGTCCAGGCTGTCGCTGTAGCCGGACTCGGTATGCTCGGCCTGGTCCATGCCCAGGGATTCCGCCTCCGGGCTCATGCGCAGGCCCATGGTCTTGTCCACCAGCTTCAAAAGCGCCCAGCTGAGCACCAGGGCGTAGACCAGCACCACGCCCACGCCCATGGCCTGGATGCCGAACTGGGCCGGATTGCCGTAGAACAGGCCGTCCACGCCCGCCGCGTTCACGGCCTTTGTGGCCAGCAAGCCCGCCATGAGCGTGCCGATGAGCCCGCCCAGGCCGTGGATGCCCACCACGTCCAGGCTGTCGTCGTAGCCCAGGCGCGCCTTGGCCAGCACGCCCAGGTAGCAGGCCCCGCCCGCCACCAGGCCGATGACCATGGCCGAGGGCGCGGTGACGAACCCGGCGGCCGGGGTGATGGTGGCCAGCCCGGCCACCGCACCGGAGGCCGCGCCAAGGGTGGTGGGCTTGCCGCGGTGCCACCACTCCACGATGGTCCACATGGCCATGCCGGCCATGCCGCCCAGGTGCGTGGCCACAAAGGCGCTCGCCGCCACGCCGTCGGCCGCCAGCGCGCTGCCGCCGTTGAAGCCGAACCAGCCGAACCACAAGAGCCCGGTGCCCATGAGGGTCATGGGCAGGTTGTGCGGGAAGAACTGCCTGCGGCCGTAATCCTTGCGCGGGCCGATGACGAACACCGCGGCCAGGGCCGCCGCGCCGCAGGTCAGGTGCACCACGATGCCGCCCGCGAAGTCCACAACGCCCAGGAGCTTGAGCCAGCCGCCCGCGCCCCACACCCAGTGGCACACGGGGTTGTACACAAGCAGCGCCCACAGGAGGCTGAACACCAGGAAGGGGGCGAAGCGCACGCGCTCGGCAAAGGCGCCGGTGATGAGCGCGGGCGTGATGACCGCGAACATGCACTGGTAGATCATGAACACGCTGTGCGGAATGGTGGCCGCGTAGTCCGGGTTGGGCGCCGCGCCCACGCCGGAAAGCCAGGCCCAGGCGAGGTTGCCCGTCAGGCCGGACACGTCGGGCCCGAAGCTCATGGAATAGCCCAGGATGACCCACTCAAAGGTGACGAGCGAGATGAGGAAAAAGCTTTGCATGAAGGTGCCGAGCACGTTCTTGCCGCGCACCATGCCGCCGTAGAACAGTGCCAGGCCCGGCGTCATGAGCAGCACCAGGGCCGCGCTGACGAGGACGAATGCGGTGTCTCCCGCCTGGATCATGTGGCTCTCCCGTTGCGTGGGGCGCGGATGGACGGCTCCCGGCGCTGGTCCGCCGGCCGGGAAGGAGAGGGATGCCGCCTGCCCCGTACGGCGGCGCGATTTTCATAGACAGATTTTCCCGGCATGTGAAGACAAAAATGCAGGCGATATTGACAAAAATGTAGCAACCACGTATTTTATTCCATATCTTCGCACAGAAAATGACGCGAAAAAGAGAGTAAAGCCGTCATGTCCCTGGACCCGTTGTTTGGTCTTGCCAAATGCGAAATTTCTCCCGGGTCGGCTGCCCCTGCCACCCCTCCCGCCGCAGGCTGATCCGCCCCCATTGCGAAGAGCCCCGCGCTCTGCTATCCCTGCGCCCTGCCCGCCGGAAATCCGCCGCGAATTCCCGTCAGCCCCCGGCGCAGAACAGGATTCCCCATGCCCTCCCACGCCGCGCCAGACCCCCAGAACGACCCGAACATCCCGAAGCTCTTGAGCTTCGAGTTCGTGGCCATCTGCGCCATCAGCGTGCTGGCCTTTTGCAACATCTCCATCTTTTACGGCTTTTACAGCTACTTGACGGATTTGGGCATTGCACCGGCCTGGCGCGGGCCCCTGCTGGCCCTGGAGCCCCTCACCGCCCTGGTGGTGCGGCCGTTCCTGGGCCGCTACCTGTCGCTCAAGAACAGCGTGCAGTTCATGCGCGCGGGCATGGCCCTGGCCACCCTGGCCCTGCTCTGCTATCCCTTCGCCACCAGCATTCCGGTGCTGGCCTGCGTGCGCATCATGCACGGCATGGGTTTCGTCACCGTGGTGGCTGGCCTCATGGGCACGCTCATGGTCTTTTTGCCGCGGCACAAGAGCGCCCAGGGCTTCGGCCTGTTCTCCGTCACCATCCTGCTGCCCTACGCCATCATGCCGCCCTTTGTGGAAATGCTGCTGCCGCACCTGGCCAGCCACGGCCAGGCCTACGCCCTGGCAGCGCCGCTGATGCTCCCGGCCTTCCTGCTCCTGGTGCCGCTGGGGCGGCGCACCCGCGCCCTGGCCGCCACCCTGCCCCCCTCGCACCTGGAGCGGCCGGGCTGGGACGAGGTGCGCCAGGCTCTCAAATCCCTGGGCGTGCTGCTTCTGGTTGCGGCCAACTTCTTCCTGGTGGCCGCGCACTCCATCGTGTTCTTCTTCATGCGCGACTTCGCCGCCGGCATCGGCGCGGCCAACCCCGGCGCGTTCTTCAGCTGCGCCAACGCCGCCACCATCACCGTGCGCGTGCTGGGCGGCAGCATCCTGGACCGGGTGGACAAGGGCCGCGCCCTGTTCGCCACCTTCCTGGGCATGGGCCTGCTGATTCCGCTCTTCGCCCGCGCGGGCGGGCCCGCCGCGCTGCTTTCCATGGCCGCGCTGTACGGCACGGGCATGGCGCTCACCATGCCGCTCATCAACGCCAGCATGTTCAGCATCTCCGCCCCGCGCCTGCGGGCGTACAACGCCAACCTGCTGATGATCGCCGTGGACGCGGGCTTCTTCGTGGGCCCCTTCGTGGGCGGGGCCATCATGGCCGGAGACTGGGGCCACGGCGTGCTCTTCGGCGTTGGCGGGGCGCTCATGTGCGGGGCCGCCCTGTGCGTGCGCCCGGTGGCGCGCATCATGCGCCAGGCCGCGCCAGACGCGCAAAACGGGTAGACCAACGCACTTTCCGACATTTTCGTCTTGACTTGTTCCTTTCTTCACATATCTTTCAAACTGCAATGAAGCCTCACGTTGAGCCCTGTCTCCCGGGGTCGCGGCAGGGTTCCCCTTTCGAAACGAGACCCCACACGGTTCACCACAACCAAGGGGGTTCATTCATGAAGATTCTCGTCGCCGTCGATCCCTCGGATTCCGTCCTGCTGCCCGTGACCCGCGCCAGCGCCATGGCCAAGAAGGAAGGAGCAGAGTTGACGCTGCTTGCCGTGGCCGAGGCCGTGGAGGACATGGAAAGCCTGTTCGGCGCCAGCGCCACGGACCGCCTGCGCGACAAGGCCGCCAAGGCGCTCGACGCGGCCCAGGCCATCGCCAAGGCCGCGGGTGTCAGCGCCAAGGAGGTCATGGAGACCGGCGTCTCGCCGGAGGAGTTCATCGTGGACGCCGCGCAGAAGGGCGGCTTCGACCTCATCGTCATGGGCACGCGCGGCAAGAAGGGCGCGCGCAAGCTGTTCCTGGGCAGCGTGGCCGCCAAGGTCATTGCCCTGGCGCCCTGCTCCGTGCTCGTGGTGCGCTAACCCGGACAACCGGGAGCAAGAATGAAACAGCGCCCGGTCCCGGCATCTTCGCCGGGGCCGGGCGCACGATTTCCCAGGTGCCCCGCCTACACGTACCCGGCCAGCTTCTTTTCAATCATGATGGACAGGATGGTGCGGTCGGTCTCCACCATGCCTTCTGTGGACAGTTGCCCCACGTTGCGCATGGTCTGCTCCGGCGATTCCGCGATGATGCCGTTGGTGGCCAGCACGCGCATGCCGTGCAGCGAGAACAGCGCCGCCTGCACCGCCGTGCCCGCCGCCGTGGCCAGCTTGAGTGCGCAGCCCGCCTTGGCCCCGTCGCAGATGACCCCGGCCAGATCCTCTATGAGCAGCTTGATGGCGCCGGCGATGTGGTGCAGGTCGCCGCCCATGAGCGCGGCGATGCCCGCCGTGGCGCCTGCTCCCGCGGCCACGGAGCAGCCGCACACGGCCGAGAGCCGCCCCGTATGCGCCTTCACCGAGGCTGTGACGATGTGCGAGAGCCCTATGGCGCGCAGGGCGTCGGCCTCGGTGCAGTCGAGGAAGTCCTTCACCGCCCAGATGGGCAGCACGGCGGTGAGGCCATGGTTGCCACTGCCGGCGGAGCTCATGGCCGGGAGCTTGACCCCGTCCATGCGCGCATCGGCCGCGGCGCTGGTAAGCATGCGCGCGGCCAGGGAAAGGTCTTTGGCGATGAGCTTCTGCCGGGCAAGGCGCTCGAAGGTCTTGCCCACGCCCAGGCCGCAGCCGGTCTTGAGGCCGTGGGCGGCCAGCCTGGTATTGTAGGCCACGCCCTGCTCCAGGAACTCCAGGTCCTCCGCGTCCAGTTCGTCCACCAGGGCCAGCAGATCCGACAGGGAAAGGCCGCGCAGCCAGTCCTCCAGCTCGGTGAGCTGGCTCTTGCCGCCCAGCGCGGCCTCGGCCAGCAGCGGGCTCGCAGCGATCATTCCGCCATCGAGCGACAGGGACACGATGCGGTCGTGCTGGCCCTCGATGACGGCCTCGGCTACATGGCCCGCGCCCGTCACCACGGCGCGAATGAGCAGGCCCCGGCGGTCGGCCAGGAGGTTCACCGTGGCGCGGCCCTGGCGCAGCAGTTCCTTGGCGCGCGCAACATCTTCCGCGGCCACAGGGTCCAGCACCTCCAGGCGCAGGGAGGCGTCGCCCCCGCACAGGCCCAGGGCGGCGGCGGTGTCCAGTCCGCACAGACCGGCCGTGCCGGGGATGGAGACGGCCAGGCCGTTCTTGTACACGTTGGGGTCCACCCAGACCTCGACCCCTTGCGCGGCCGCAGCGCCGCCGGGCAGAAGCGAGGCCGCAGCCGCCGCGGCCAGGGCCACGGCCACGGGCTCGGTGCAGCCAAGGGCCGGTGCCACCTGCAAACGCAGAACATCCTTCACGCTGAACGCCATAAATAGTTCTCCCTGCACCCGGCCTGCGGGTTGCAGATGCTGTATTCGGGCCGCCGCCCGGCGTCAAGGATACCCCCAGGCGGCACCGGCTGCCCGCCTCTTGCCCTCGGGCGGCCCCTGACGTAAGAGCGCGCGCATGGACATCACGGACATCTCCGATCGTTACCTGGGCCGCCACTGGGACGCCCTGGCGCTCTTCTCCGGCGGGCTGGACAGCATCCTGGCCATCAAGGTGCTGCAGGAGCAAGGCCTCAAGGTTCTGGGCCTGCACTACGTGAGCCCCTTTTTCGGCAAGCCGCACCTGCTGGAGCACTGGAAGGCCACATACGGCATCGAGGCCCTGCCCGTGGACGTGCGCCGCCTGTACCTGGACATGCTGGTGGCCCCGCAGCACGGCTACGGCAAGCACATGAATCCCTGCGTGGACTGCAAGATCCTGATGCTGCGCCACGCGCGCGGCCTGCTGGAGCGCTTCGGCGCCAAGTTCCTCGTCAGCGGCGAGGTGCTGGGCCAGCGGCCCATGAGCCAGCGCGCCGACGCGCTCAATCTCATCCGCAAGGGCGCGGGCGTGGCCGACGTGCTGCTGCGGCCCCTTTCGGCCCAGAAGCTCGGCCCCACGCAGATGGAGAAGGACGGCCTGGTGGACCGCGCGCGGCTGCCGGGCATCTGGGGCCGTGGCCGCAAGGAGCAGTTGGAGCTGGCCGCGCACTTCGGCATCACCGACATTCCCACCCCGGCGGGCGGCTGCCGCCTGGCCGAGGCCGAGCCCGCCGCGCGCTACCTGCCCATCATCACCCACATGGCCGAGCCCGGGCCGGAGGACTTCTCCCTCTCGCACTTGGCGCGGCAATACTGGGCCGGGCCCTTCTGGCTGTCCATCGGCCGCAACGAGCAGGCCAACAACGCCCTGGAAGCCGCCTGCGGACCGAACGACCTGCGCTTCCGGCTCAAGGACGTGGTCGGCCCCCTGGCCCTGGGCCGACAGTACGCGGCCAAGAACCCGGCCGAGGCCCACGCCGCGGCCTGGCCCGAGCACGTGCTGGCCGACGCCGCCAGCTTCGCCGCGTCGTACTCGCCCCGCGCCAGGGAAGAGGCCGAGGCGGGCCGCCCGGTGACGGTGCTGCTGCTGCGCGGCAACGCCAAAAGCGGAAACCCCGCGCGCGAACTGGTCGTCACCCCGCAGCGCAGCACGCCGCTGGGCTGGACCGAGCCCAAGAGCGCGGCCCTGAACGCCTGGAAGCGGCGCAAGCCCTAAGCCCCCCCACCGCCAGACGCAAAACGGCCCCGGCAGGAGAACATCCCGCCGGGGCCGTGCGTTTTCTGGAAAAGGCCTTCTAGCCGCCGGCCTTCATGCGCTCGATGAGCGTGCGCAGGGTCTGGGTCTGGTTGGCCAGCTCGCCCACGGCCTGGGCCGACTGGCGCATGGCGTCCGCGGTTTCGCTGGAGATGCGGTTGATGTCCTCAATGCTGCGGTTGATCTCCTCGCTGGTGGCGGACTGCTGCTCGCTGGCCGTGGCGATGGAGCGCACCTGGTCGGTCGCCGTGTCCACGAGGTTCACGATCTCCTGCAGGGCCTCGCCGCTCTTGTTGGCCAGCTTGGTGGCTTCCTCCACCGTGTGCACGGCGCGGTCCACGTTGTCCATGTTCTTGCGCGCGCCGTCCTGGATGCCCCGGATGGCCGCGCCCACTTCCTGGGTGGCGCTCATGGTCTTTTCCGCCAGCTTGCGCACCTCGTCGGCCACCACGGCGAAGCCTCGCCCGGCGTCGCCCGCACGGGCGGCCTCGATGGCGGCATTGAGCGCCAGCAGGTTGGTCTGGTCCGCGATGTCGGAGATGACGTTCATGATCTGGCCGATGCCTTCGGCCTGCTTGCCCAACTGGCCCATGTCCTCCTTGAGGGACATGGACACGCTCTGCATGGTGCCGATGCCGCTGACGACCTGGCCCACCACGGTGGAGCCCTCGCCGGCCTTCTTGCGGGCGTTGTCGGTGGATTCGGCGGCCTGGGAGGCGTTCCTGGCCACCTCGAGCACGGTGGAGTTCATCTCCTCCATGGCCGTGGCCGTCTCGGCCACGCGGGTGGACTGGACCTCGGAACCCCGGCTGGACTGCTCCACCTGGGCCGAGAGTTCCTCACTGGCGGAGCTGATGACTTCCACCACCTTCTCCAGCTGCGTGGCGGCGGCGATCATGCCCTCGGCCTTGGCGCGCTCGGCCTTGGCCTTGGCCTCGTTGGCCTCGTCCGTGGCGATGCCCGCCAACCGGGCCTGCTCGGCCGCCTCGGCGCTCTTGCCGTCGGCCTCGGCGATCTTCGCCTTCATGGTTGCTACCATTTCTTGGAGCACGTGATACACGCCGCCCTGCTTCTTCTGGGGGCGGAAGGCCACGTTCAGGTCGCCCCCGGCGATCTTGCCCGCAACCTCGGCCAGGTAGCCGGGATCCTCGCCCAACTGGGCCATGACGCCGCGGATGAGGAACAGGGCCACCAGGATGCCAAGGCCCGTGGCCAGGGCCAGGATGACGGCGGTGAGCATCAGGCCGCGCTTGTAGGCGGCCTCGGCCGCCTTGGACTCCTCCGCGCTGCCCTTGTCATTGATGTTGATGATCTTTTGAGCTGCATCCAGGGCCAGGTTGAACTCCGTGCGGGCCACGCCGCCGCTTTCGGCCAGGGCCTCGTCCACGCGACCCTTTTCCACGAGCTCAAGAACCTTGTTGCACTTCTCGACGTAGACGGTCCAGTGCTTGATGAACTCTTCATAAGCCGCGCGTTCCTCGGGCGAGGAGATCAATGGCTCGTAGGCGGTCTTGGTCTTGTCCAGCGACTCAAGGCGCTCCTTCACGGCCTTCAGGGATTTCTCGCGATCCTGCGCATTGGTCTGGGTCAGGAAGAGCAGTTGCTGCCGTCGTGTCGCCTGGGCGAACTTGTCGAACTTTGCGGCCTCGCGCACGCTGGGCAGCCAGTTGTTGGCCAACTGATCGACATTGTTGTTGAGTGAGCGCAGGCTGTTAAGTGCCACGACCCCGCTGATCAGAAGAAATGCAATGAGCAGGCCGAAACCAAAGATGAGCTTTTTGGAAAGGGTCAGTTTCGTGAACATGGGTACCTCCAAAAAAGTGGCCAACAGCATGAAAAGGCGCTGCAGTTTTCAAGATAGACGAATACAACGTAATACGTCAACGGCAGAATACTATTCTATGGCCTCTTCGGACGAATTGCAGATCGCTTAAGAGATCCGCCACCCTTTGGTGGCATCCTATCCTCAAAAACATATTTTTCACTCCAGCACGCACGGCGAGCGGCGCAAAAAAAGGCCGGACGCCTGTGCGTCCGGCCTTTCGGCCCACACCGGCAAGGCGCGCTAGCCACCGGCCTTCATGGTCTCGATGAGCCTGCGCAGGGTCTGGGTCTGCTCGGCCAGTTCCACCACGGCCTCCGAGGCCTGGCGCATGGCCCCGGCATTCTCGGCAGAGAGCCGGTTGATGTCCTCAATGCTGCGGTTGATCTCCTCGCTGGCCGAGGACTGCTCCTCGCTGGCGGTGGCAATGGCCCGCACCTGGTCGCTGGAGGCCTCCACCAATTGCACGATCTCGCGCAGGGCCGAGCCCGAGCGGCTGGCCAGCTCCGTGGCCTGGTCCACCATGCCCGCCGCGCGCTCCACGCCCTCAGAATTCTTCCTGGTTCCTTCCTGGATGCCCCGGATGGCCTCGCCCACCTCGCGGGTGGCGGTCATGGTCTTTTCGGCCAGCTTGCGCACCTCGTCGGCCACCACGGCGAAGCCGCGTCCGGCGTCGCCCGCGCGGGCGGCCTCGATGGCGGCGTTCA
>CAYUOW010000042.1:0-21563 GCA_964446455.1 uncultured Desulfocurvus sp. | reverse complement strand
TTCTCGCGCCAGACGAACACTATCCATCGCTGCACCCAAGGACTAGGGGGGGGCTCCCCGCCCCCCTTCCCCCCCGCCTGCTTTCGCCCTACACTCTCCCCATGCAGTCCCCGGTCGCCGAATACATTTCCGCCTTGCTCGCCAGCGAGCGCCTGGGCAGGCAGGTGTGCCACCACCGCCTGCTGCCGGGGCGCGAGGCCGGGTTCGCCGAGCCCCGGCGGCCCTGGCCGGCGGCCGTGCGCGAGATGCTCGCCGCCCGCGGCATCGACGCGCTGTACAGCCACCAGGCCCTGGCCGCCGATCTGGTGCGCGGCGGCAGGCATGTGGTGGTGGCCACGCCCACGGCCAGCGGCAAGACCTTCGCCTTCCAGCTGCCCATCATCGAGGCCGTGCTGGCCAACCCGGATTCCCGTGCGCTCGCCGTGTATCCCTTGAAGGCCCTGGCCCAGGACCAGCTGCGCGGCTTCACGGAACTCATCGACGGGCTCACGGCCGTGCCAGCGGCGCGGCGGCCCACCGCAGCCATCTACGACGGCGACACCAAGCCCTCGCAACGGGCCAAGATACGCAAGCGCCCGCCCAACATGCTTTTGACCAACCCCGAGATGCTGCACCTTTCCATGCTGCCGCACCACGGCACCTGGGCCCAGGTCTTCGCCACGCTGACGCACGTGGTGCTGGACGAGGTGCACACCTACCGCGGCGTGCTGGGCGCGCACATGAGCCAGGTGCTGCGCCGTTTGCAGCGCATCTGCCGCTACTACGGCTCGGACCCGGTGTTCGTGTTCTGCTCGGCCACGGTGGGCAACCCGGCGGAGCTGTGCAGGCTGCTCACCGGCATCGAGCCCGTGGCCGTGACAGAAAGCGGCGCTCCCGCCGGGGGCCGGCACATGGTTTTCCTGAACCCGGAGGACTCGCCCGCCACGGCCGCCATCCAGCTGCTGCAGGCCGCGCTCTCGCGGGGCCTCAAGACCATCGTGTACGCGCAAAGCCGCCGCATGACCGAGCTCATCGCCCTGTGGGCCAGCGAGAAAAGCGGCCAGTACCGCGACAAGATCAGCGCCTACCGCGCGGGCTTCCTGCCCGAGGAGCGCCGCGAAATCGAGGGCCGCATGGCCTCGGGCGAGCTGCTCGCGGTCATCAGCACCAGCGCGCTGGAACTGGGCATCGACATCGGCGGCCTCGACGTGTGCATCCTGGTGGGCTATCCGGGCAGCGTGATGGCAACCCTGCAGCGTGGCGGCCGCGTGGGCCGCGCCCAGCAGGAGAGCGCGGTGGTGCTCATCGCCCAGGAGGACGCCCTGGACCAGTACTTCATGCGCCACCCGGAGGACTTCTTCGCCCGGCCGCCGGAGAACGCGGTGCTGAACCCGGCCAACCCGGTGATCCTGCCCCGGCACATGGTCTGCGCCGCGGCGGAGCTGCCGCTGGTGCACGGCGAGCCTTACCTGGACGGCCCCGGCGCCAAGGAAGCTCTGGCCGGGCTGCTGGCGCGCAGCGAGCTGTTGGAGAGCGCGGACGGCAAGGAGATCCTCTCGCCGCGCAAGCGGCCGCACCACAACGTGGACCTGCGCGGCGCGGGCAGCCAGATTTCCATCGAGGACGCGGCCACGGGCGAGGTCATCGGCGCTGTGGATTCCCTGCGCGCCCGGCGCGAGACGCACCCCGGCGCGGTGTACCTGCACCGGGGCCGCACCTGGCTGGTGCAAAGCCTGGACATCCCCGGCGCCACGGCCAAGGTCGGCGCGGCCCGCGTGGGCTACTCCACCCGGGTGCGCAGCAGCAAGGACACGGAGATCCTGGAGATCTACGCCCGGCGCGAGGTGCTGGGCACGCGCGTCACCCTGGCGCGGCTGAAGGTGACCGAGCACATCACCGGGTACGAGAAGCGCTCCACCAAGGGCGGAAACCTCCTGGGAATGGTTGCGCTCGACATGCCGCCCAGCGTGTTCGAGACCGAGGGCATCTGGTTCGACGTGCCGGACGAGGCGCGCAGAAAGGCCGAGGCCGAGTACCTGCACTTCATGGGCGGCATCCACGCCTTCGAGCACGCGGCCATCGGCATTTTGCCGCTTTTGGTGATGACGGACAGAAACGACCTGGGCGGCATCAGCACGCCCATGCACGCCCAGACCGGCGGCGCGGCCGTGTTCATCTACGACGGCATGCCCGGCGGCGCGGGGCTGACGCGCGAGGCCTTTGACCGGGCCGAGGAGCTGCTTTCCCGCACCCTGGCCGTGGTGACGGACTGCCCCTGCGAGCTGGGCTGCCCCAGTTGCGTGCACTCGCCCAAGTGCGGCAGCGGCAACCGGCCCATCGACAAGGCCGCGGCGCGCTTCCTGCTGCGCGAGCTGTCCTGCGGCCTGCCCGGAGAGGACCGCGCGCCCGAGATTTCCCCGCAAACGGAAAAGGAGAACGCCATGCCCGACAACGCCAAAAGCGGCACCCTGCCCGGCATTTCCCCGACAAGCGAGGCAGGCCCGGCCATCATCGTGCCCAGGCGCTTCGCCGTGGTGGACGTGGAAACGCGCCGCAGCGCGGCGGACGTGGGCGGCTGGACCCGGCCCGACCTCATGGGCATCAGCATCGCCGTGCTCTACGATTCCGGCACGGACGAGTACGTGGACTACCAGGAACATGAGATTCCCGCCCTGGCCGAGCGCCTCAAGAGCTTCGACCTGGTGGTGGGCTTCAACATCCTGCGCTTCGACTACGGCGTGCTGGCCGGGGCGCACCCCTTCCCCTGGCGCAGCCTGCCCACGCTGGACATGCTGGCCCACGTGCACGAGCGCCTGGGCTACCGGCTGAAGCTGGACAATCTGGCCCAGGCCACGCTGGACGTGGGCAAGAGCGCCGACGGCCTCATGGCCCTGCAGTGGTGGAAGGAAGGGCGGCTGGACGAGATCACCAAGTACTGCCGCCAGGACGTGGCCGTGACGCGGGATTTGTACCTCTTCGGCCGGGAGAACAGGTACGTGCTGTTCCAGAACAAGGCCGGGCAGAAGGCGCGATTGCCCATTTCCTGGTAGAAAACTCCCAAAACAGCCCCCAATTTTAGGATTTCCGGCCTGGCGCCTTGATTTCCGGCCGGGAAATGTTCAGTCTTGGCGCGGCAGCCAACCCATTTCCCAAGGAGTCTCAATGACTGCTGGCCAGCACCCCGTCGACCGGCACCCACATGGCCCCATGCGCCGCAAGGACCGCGAGATCACGGACCGCGCCGAGATCGACGCCCTCATCCACGCTTCGCGCGTGATGCACCTGGGCCTCTGCGTGGACAACGTGCCCTTCGTGGTGCCCGTGTTCTACGGCTACGACGGGACGTCCCTCTATTTCCACTCGGCCAAGACCGGCACCAAGATCGAGATCCTGGGGCGCAACAACGCCGTGTGCTTCGAGATCACGGCCGACCACGGCATCATCGAGAACGACGCGGCCTGCGACTTCGAGGCCAGCCACCGCACGGTCATCGGCTTCGGCCGGGCGCACTTCGTGGAGGACGAGGCCGAGAAAACCGCCGCCCTCGACCGCATCGTGGCGCGGTTCACGGACAAGGCCTTCACCTATCCGGCGGCCAATCTCAAGACCACGGCGGTGCTGCGCATCGACATCGAATCCGTCAAAGGCAAAAAACACGGCTTCTAGGCCGCGATTCACCACTCTCCCCCATGCAGGGGTTCCAAGGGGGCCTGTCCCCCTTGGCAGAGGGGGTCCGGGGGAGGCAGCGCCTTCCCCGCCCTCTTCCAAAGGACGCACATGCTCGCACACAAGCTCAAGGCCGACGGCCTGCTCATGCTCACCGCGCTCATCTGGGGCGCGGCCTTTGTGGCCCAGCGCCTGGGCATGGAGCACGTGGGCCCGTTCACCTTCAACGGCATCCGTTTCGCACTCGGCGCGCTGGCGCTCCAGCCGCTCATCTGGCGCATGCAGCAAACGCGCACCCGCGAGGGCGGCGGCAGCGGCATAGCCCCGGGGCGCATCGTGCGCTGCGGCTTGCTCGCGGGCTGCGTGCTCTTTGCCGGCGCTGCGCTGCAGCAGGTGGGCATCGTGTACACCACGGCGGGCAAGGCCGGGTTCATCACGGGCCTGTATGTGGTGATGGTGCCGCTCTTCGGCCTGTTCCTGGGCAACAGGGCGGGCGCGGGCACGTGGGTGGGAGCCATTGCGGCGGCGGTGGGGCTGTATCTGCTCTCGGTGAACGAGGATTTTTCCATCGCCTACGGCGACGTGCTGGAACTCATCGGCGCGGTGTTCTGGGCCGGGCACGTGCTGCTCATCAGCAGGCTCTCCCCGGGCATGGACGGCACGGACGCGGTCAAGCTGGCCTCAGCGCAGTTCGTGGTCTGCTCGGCCTTGAGCCTGGGTTTCGGCGTGGCGTTGGAGCCCATCACCCTGGCGGGAATTTCCAGTGCCGCGGTACCTATCCTTTACGGTGGCCTCATGAGCGTGGGCGTGGCCTACACGCTGCAGGTGGTGGCCCAGCGCGACGCCGACCCGGCTCACGCGGCCATCATCCTGAGCCTGGAAGCCGTGTTCGCGGCCGTGGCGGGGTATTTCGTGCTGGACGAAGTGCTGGCCCTGCGCGCGCTCGTCGGCTGCGGGCTGATGCTCGGCGGCATGCTGCTCTCGCAGCTCAAGCCGTAGGGGGAAGGGTGGCAGGCGGGGCTACACGGCCTCGGCCTGCTCCGAAAGGCGTTCGGCATAGCGGGCCGCCTCCAACCGCTGGGCCATGCCCTCGTAGACGCCCTGCATGGCGGCCTTGAACTCGCGCCAGCTCTCGTCGGGGGTGTAGCCGGCCTGGCGCAGCCGCTCGCGCAGCTCGGCCCTGCTGGCCAACAGGTGGAAATGGACGCGCTCCCGCTCCTGCCGGGCCCGTTCGCTCTTGGGCCTGGGCCTAGCCGCCAGCCTGTCCAGGCGCTCGTCGAATTCGCGGAGCTTCAACTCCATCTCAGAAAGGAACTGCTGCCGGACCATGACGCACCCTCCTGATTTTTCGGGGCGTTGGCGTGATGTTCGCAGTTTTGTGACCTTCCCAAGATAAGCACGGCGCATGCGCCTGTCCATGCCCGCGGCGCGGCAAAAACGTCCGGCTCGGAACGCTGTTAGCCTCCCTCCTTGCGCACCCTTTCGGCCAGGCGCTCCGCCCGCTTGCCCACCTGGCGCGCCCACTTGGACGCCAGCATGGCCTGGGCCGCCTCGGCGTATCTGCGCGCCTGCAAATGGCCCAAGGCGGTGGCGAAGCCCAGCAGCCCCTCCACCCCAAGGTTGAAGGCCATGTTCACGAGAACCTCCTGCACGCCCTCTGGCGCTGTTTCCACCCAGGGCAGAGTGGCTGAAAGCCGCGTCCAGCAGTCGGTGATGTCGTCGTCGAGAAGCATGAGCGCCTCGGCCTCGCTGATGCCCCGGTCGTCCAGGTTCCTGCCCACGCCGATGGTGAGCTTTCCGGCCGTGCAGCGGTAGGGCTTGAGGCGCAGGCCCTCGTCCGCGAGCAGCTGCTCGGCCACGCGCTGGCGGTTCATTTGGCCACCCCCTTTGCTTTCTCGAAGCTGCGCAAGCCGCCCAGGCCGAGCATGCCGAACATCAGCTCCCAGAGGTTGGAATCGAGCCCCGGCAGCGGCGGCAGCTGCGGCCACCACACGCCCGCCGCCCAGCCGAAGAGCGGGCGCAACAGGTACTGAAAACCCAGGGCCAGCGCGCACACCCAGCCTATGGCCGGACGCCAGCCCGCCACGAAGAGCGAGGCGGAGGCGGCCTCGGCCTTGTTGATCTCGCGCTGCTCGCTCTCCGCCCTGGCGGCCATGTCCAGCAGGGCCTTCTGGTATTCCTCCGCCGCCTTGGCCCGCGCGTTGGGATCGGGAATGAGGTCGAGCAGCTTTTGCGCCGCCGCGCCCAGCACGGGCAGAAACTCAAGAACGCCCATGGCGAACTCCTATTTCACCGCCAGGCGCAGGGCCAGCGGGGCAAGAATCTGCAGAACCAGCCCCACGCCCAGGCCAACGTACACGTGGAAGCGCAGCTTGTTCACCGCGGCCCAGAGGTCGGCGCGCTCGGCCAGGTATTCCTCGCGCTCGGCCATGTGCGCGGCGCGGTGCTGCTCGCCCCCGCGCTCCAGGGTGCCCAGGCGCTCCTCCTGCCGCGCGCACAGCTCGCGCCGGGCCACCTGTGATTCGGCGATGCGCACGAGGGTGTCGCCGTTGGCGCGGGACTGGGCGGCCACGCCGTCGATGGCCTGGCGCATCTGGTCCTTCAGGTCGAGCACCGCGATGCGCAGCTGCTCCATGCTCTGGTCGTGGAAGGCGCAGGGCTGGTTCATGTCCGGTCTCCGTGAGCGCTATACGCGCCGGGCCCGCAGGGCCGTGATGAGCGCTTCGGTTTCCGCCAGGCGGACCTTGGCCGCGGCCAGCACGTCCGCGTCCGCCACGAGAAGCAGCTCCCGCGTGGCTCGGTGCTGCCCGGCCTCCAGTTCCGCAATGCGCGCGTCGATTTCCACATTGGGGTCAACCAGCGGCTCCGCCGGCGGGGCCACGCACACCCCGCCCGCAACGCTCCAGCCCGGCGCGGCATCCACCCCGCATTCCATGAACAACGCGCCCGGCGCGGGCGGGGCCTGGGTCACGGCGGCAACGCTTCCGTTGATGATGATGGCGTACATGTCGTCCTCCTTTAGTCGAACAGCACGAGCGCGGCGCGCAGCTGCTGGGCTTTCTGGTTGTGCGTGTCGAGGCCCCACAGGCCGGTCTGGCCCGCGGCCAGGCCGGAAAGATCCGCCGTGGCCTTGAGCAGCCGGTAGTTCGCGTCGTACTGGCACAGCACGTCCAGATCCGCGGCTGCGGCCCAGCCGGACCCCCGCGAGGCCCGGACCACGAGGTCCGTGTTCAGGGCCACGGCGTCCACGGCCCTGTGCAGCAGGTACAGGCTGGCCTTGGCCGGGGTGAAACCCAGGGCCGCGCCCACGGGCGAGGTCAGGCTCATGTCGGACACGGAGGCCACGGGCAGGATTTCCGCCTCGCAGATCTTGAGCATGTCCCCGGCAATGGCCGTCACGGCCACGCGCAAGCCCTTGCAGGGCTGCAGGCCGAGGTTGAAGGTCTTCTTCTCGTTCGCGGTCCAGGCCACGCCGGTTCCGGCGTAACGCGTCGTCCAAACGGACCCGTCGTAGGTCTGGATGGTGAAGTCCTTGGGCGCGCGGCTGGGCTCCGTGTCGCACTGCATGGTGACGGCGCCGACGTTGCAGGTGGCCCCGTTGAAGTCGATGGTGAGTGTGCCGGAAGCCGCCCCGGCGTTGAAGGACGTGCCGCCGTTGTTGTCAAAGGCGCGCCAGCCCTCGGTTCCCGAGGCGTACAGGGAGGAGTGCGACACGGAGAAGCCGCCCTGGCTGGCGGATGCCATGGCAGGCATCATATCGCTCCCCAGGGTGACGGTGTTGCCATAGCTCCGGCCGGCACTGTCGTACGCCGCGCCGCTTTTCGTCAGCTCGTCCGTGGCGAAGAGCCACATGCCGCCCCTGGGCACGGCACCGGTGCCCCGGCCCGCAGTCAGATGCGCCAGGAAGGCGTTCATGGCCGCATTGTCGCGCGCGCCAGCGTCGCCGGTGGCGATGCCCGTCAGGTTGCGCCCGTCCAGGGCGGGCAGGCGGCCCTGGGCGTCCAGCTGCACCAGCTTGCCCGCGCCCTGGCCCGCATCAACGGCCAGCCCCGAGGCCGAGAGAGCAAGGCCGCTTCCGGCCTTGACGCGCAGGAGCCCGGCCGCGAACTCCAGGCCGGAACCCTCCGCCAGGGCCACCGCGAGGCGCAGGGCTTCCTCACCCCCGGGATTCTCTATGCCCTCGGCCAGGCCATTGCCCGCCACAAGCTTGGCCGAAAGACTCTTGGCCACCGCGTCCCCGGCGGAGACCTTCACCAAGCCATCGGCCGTGGCGGCGAGCTCCCCGACCTCGGCGGCCTTCTGCACGGCCTGGACGGCAGCTTCGGCCGCCAGGCCCGCGCTTAGGGCGGCGCTCTGCTCCGAGGCGCGGGCCGCGTTTTTGTCCGCCGCCGTGGCCGCCAGGAAGGTGGCGGAATCCACGATGTCCTCGGCCGGGGTGCTCACGGGGTAGAGCACCGCCCGGCCAAGCTGTTCCTGCAGGGACTGGCAGAGCATGGTCAGGAGGTCCAGGGCGGCCTCGTGGGTCTCCGCCGGGAAGGCGGAGTTCTCCACATAGTCCACCTCCTGCACCATGGCCGGGGCGCGCCAGGCCACCAGGGTCTGCCCCGTGGCGGGCGGCACGAGCAGGGTCAGGCTGCCGCCCAGGGCGCCGCCCGCGCCGGAAAGCGTGTAATGCGCGCCCTGCTCCAGGGGCGTCTCGAAGCCGTCCTGGCGCAGCAGGGCCTTGATGTCCGCATCGCGCCGGAAGGGAAACGGCAGGGGAAATACGGTGCTGACGCCATTGCCGCTGAAGGCCGCCTTGGACGTCTGGGTGGAGATGGTCATGGGAACTCCTTCGCGCCGGTGTTCCGGCGGCTATTCGTTCAAGGCCAGGGTGGGGGCCAGCAACAGCACGGTCATGGGCAGGGGCTGATCCTGCACCAGGGTCAAAACACCCTCGGTGCTCCAGCCCTGGGGGAAGCGCACGCTCTTGTCGCCCGTGAACAGCGCGGGCGGGCCGTCCATGCTATCCGCGCTGCTGCGGTAAAGCAGCGGCTCCAGACGGGAGAGGTCCGGGCCCACCTTGCCGCCCAGGGTGCGGTACAGGCGCAGGCCCACCTCGGTGATGCGCTTGGTGCGCGTTTGCGCGCTGCCCCGGTTGCCCGCGAACTCCAGCCGCATGGGCCGCAGGGCCGAGGTGTAGCCCAGGCCCGCGTGCACCTCGCCGGCCGCGCGCTCCAGGCGGATGGAGCCGTCCGGGGCCACCACCTGCTCCGGCTGCACCGCGCCGTCGGCCAATATCTGCACCCTGCGCCCGGCCAGGTGCGCCAGACCCGTGAGCTCCGCCACGGCCGGACCGGAGTAGCTGACGCCCGCGTCCACGAAGAAGGCCCCGGTGGTGTCCAGGGCCGCTTCCGGGAAGCCTGGCTCCAGGGTCTCGATGAAGCGGCGCTCCACTTCCACGCCTTCCACCACGGCCCTGCGGCGCACCACCAGCCACAGCTCGTCGCGGCTGCGGGCCTGGTTGAACACGGCGCAGGCGGCCTCCACCCGGCCGTCGGTGACGATGCGCGCATAGGCGCACACGTCCTGTTCCGGCAGGTAGGTCATGGCCAGCAGCACGCCGTCGCCGCGCACGCAGTAGAGCATGGGGTCCGGCTCCTGCACGTAGGCCAGCTGGGTGATGCCCTGCTCGCCCAAATGGGCGGCCAGAAGCGTCAGGTCGCGGGAGGTGTACGCGTCGGATTCCAGCCGGTAGGCCATTTCGCGCACCTTCTTGCCGGAGCGCTGCACGTACAGGATGGCCGGGCCCGCCTGGCAGGGCGGCACGCTGGCCGCGCCGAAGGTGCCTTCGCGGTTGGCCTTGACCCCGCCGGGCGTGACGGGAGTATTGAGCGAGCTGCCGGACACGGTCCACTCGCCGCTGGTGGCGCCGATCCAGAGCTTGTCGCGCGGGGCCAGGAAGCAGATGCGCCCGCCGCGCTGGGCGGAGAGGGTGATCTCCACCGCGTCGTCGTCCAGCGGGTCGTCGCCCGGCTCGGCCACTATGCGGTCGCCGATGGCGAACATCTCCCAGAACTCCGTGCGCAGAACGCCCGCCGCGTCGCGCACGGACTCGATCTCGCTGGTGGATGCAGGACTCGCGGCCAGGCTCATGCGCAGGGAAGAGGACGTGCTGGCCTTGACGCTGCGGCTGCCGGTGTAGCGGTAGTAGCAAAGGGTGCCGTCGGCCATGACGCCGGAGAGGGCCGTGTCCTTGGCGAAGGTGTCGCCCGCCAGCAGCAGCACCGTGTCCCCGGGGCGGCCGTCGGCCAGGGTGTCGCCGCTGCCATCCGTGATCTCGAAGTCGTCCCAGTCGTCGAGGGGCACCTCGCGCGTGGCCAGGCGGAAATCCTGGTGCCCGCTGGTGCGGGAAAACCACAGGGTGAAGGGCTCCTTGGGCGTGGCGGCGAAGACCAGACGGTCCTCGTGCAGGCAGCACAGGGCTGGCCAGTTGCCCTCGCTCCAGGCCTCCGGCCGGGAGGTGAAGGCCAGTTCCGCAAGTTCGAAGCCGCCGTCGGCCTTGCGCGAGAGCTTTCGCGGTGCGACCAGGGGGTGGCACAGGATCAGGCTGTAGCGGTCCTGCACGAAGCGCAGGCCGTCCAGGTGCGCCTCCTTGTATGGCGTCTCCAGGCGCAGCGCAGCGCCGGAGGAAGCCAGGGCCATACCGCCGCCGGTGAAGAAGCGCAGCACGCCGGAACCGGCGGCATCCTCCGCGAACTCCAACACCCAGGCCACGCCGTCCGCGTCCTCGTAGGGCACGAGCAGCGACTTGCCCGCATGCCGCGCGGCATCGGCCACGTAGCGCATGCCGCTTCTGCGCGTCACCCCGCCATGGGGCTGGGCCAGGAAGTTCTCCAGGCTCTGGCAGCCGTTGAAGTACTTGGACACGTCCACGCGTCCGGCCAGGCGCGGCGAAAGCTCCCCGGAGGTGAAGTTGGTCAGCAGAACAGGCACGAGCGACATTGCCGCCTCCTAGGAGAAGAACGAGATGGTGCCGGTTTGCGGGAACTGACCGCCCAGGCGCAGCAGGGAGTTGAGCCCGCCTGCGCGGCTGCCGGAGGAACGGCCGGACAGGCGGATGCTCTGGGCCTGCTCCGCACCGGAATCCAGCAGGCTCTGCACCCGCAGGGCGGACTCGCCCGCCACCTTGCCCACGCGCTCGTCGCCCGAGTCCTCCACAGCCGTGAGGTTCAAGAGCGAGCTGCCCGAAAGGGCCAGACCGGAATTGGCCGCTGCCACGCGGGCCGCCGCGTTGCGGTGCTGGTTCCCCTCGCGCAGTTCTTCCACCTTTTCACGCGTACCGCGCATCTCGGCCTCGGCCTGCCTGCGGGCCTGGGCCTCCACCGCCTGGGCCCGCGCCTCGGCCGCGCTGCCGCCTCCCTTGCCACCGTCGGCAAGGGCCGTGCTCAACACCTGGGCCCCTGTCCTCACGGCCATGGGCATCACCGTGCTTACGCCTTCCATCCGTAAAACCTCCCGTAGAGTAAGTGGGTTGCCTGGTCCGGGCCGTAGCCGGGGCAGCGGCCCTCCAGGGTGAGACCGAGAAAGAGCGCAAAACCTCTGGCCTGTTCGTCAGCTTCCCGCACATGGGCCTGCACCCGGTGGAAGCCATGCTCCGCCGCCAGCCGCCACACGCACTCCCTGGCCTGCCGGGCAAAGGCCACGGACCAGCGCCCGGCGTCGTCGCCCGTCCAGCACCACAGCTCGCCCACGCCAGGCCAGAAGCGCACCACGCCGCCGCAGACCAGGGGCCAGTCCCCGGCAAAGAGCGTCCAGGCCGGGCCCGCGGCCTCATAGGCCTGCGCCCGCTCGGCCAAGGAGCCCAGCCGGGACAGGGCCGCGTCGGCCTGGGGCCGCAGGTGCAGGTTCGCAACGTGGCTGGCCTGGAACGGTATGAGACGCAGAGGCTGCGACATTGTGGCTCCTTTTGCGCTGCGCGGGCAGGACGCGGAATGTGGCTGCACGGGCGTTGCCCGGCATGGAGCGCATTATAGGGCCGTGTTTTCGGGCCGGATAAAATGGGCAGGGTTTTGGCCGGGGAAAGGACGAATTTTCCGGGTTGACAGGGAAAGGGAGAGGGGGCGGGGGCGGGGAACAGAGAGGAGAGACATTTTTTTTGCGAGGGGCACGGGGCCCCTCGCGCTCCCCGTTGGCGCAGGCGGCCACGGGAGGAACCCGCGACCGCCTGCGCGGCAGGGCGGGCGGAATGCGTTGAGGCGAAGGGTCTGTCAGGGACAAAGGGAGGGCAACAAGAGATGGGTGGTGGAGACTGATGGAGGGAAGGCAGGAAGCAGGGCGTCAGAAACACCACGGCCCGGAAGCGGGGTGCGCGTCCGGGCCGGGAGGGGGCTGGACCAGGAGGCCAGCCGTAAGGCGGGGCGGGACTATTCCTCGGTCACCGAACCCCGGGTGAGCATCTTCTCGCGGGTCTTCTTGGCCGCGTCGGCGCTGGCATAGGGGCCAACCAGCACGCGGTACCACTTGTTGCCGCCCAGGTTGGTGGCCACCACCTTCACGGGCAGGCCCTTCTTCTCCAGGTGCTGTGCGCGGCGTTCGGCCTTCTGGCGCGACTGGAACGAGCTTTCCTGGATGGCGTAAGTGCTTTTGCCGGTCTTGCGCTGCACCAGTTCGCGGGCGGCAGGCTTGTCGTCGGCGGCGTCGTTGGCGGGCTGGCTCACGGCCTGGGGGCCCGGGGCCGGCTGGCGCACCTGGCTGGCGCGCAGGTCGGCCACCTGCTGGGCGGCCTTGAGGTCCGGATCCACGCGCGGCGCGGTGTGCGCCAGGGAGGCCGGCAACACGCCGCGGGTCTTCTGCTCCTCCAGGGTGGCCAAGGACTGGCCCTGGTTCAGACGCTGGAAGGCGATGTCGAGCAGCTTGCTCGTGGTGGCCGCGCGGGCGCCGGCGCTGCGCGCGCCCAGCACCACGGCCACGATGCGCGTGTCGCCGCGCTTGGCCGTGACCACGTTGTTGTAGCCGGAGGCCCGCACGTAGCCGGTCTTGAGTCCGTCCACGCCCTCGTAGGTGTTCAGCAGGCGGTTGGCGTTGTGGTGATTATGGTTGTTGTGCACGTAGGTGGTCATGGAATGGAAGGTCAGCGCCTGGGGGAAGCGGCGCAGGTAGCTGGCGGAAAGCTTCAGCATGTCGCGCGCGGTGGTCACCTGGCCGTCGGCGGGCATGCCGTTGGGGTTCTTGAACACCGTGTCGCCCATGCCCAGCTCTTTGGCCTTGGCGTTCATGGCGGCCACGAAGGGGTGGAAGTCCTCGCCGCCGGAAAGATGCTGCGCCAGGGCCACGCAGGCGTCGTTGCCGCTGGCCACGGCGATGCCCTTCATCAGCTCGCGCACGATGACCCGCTCGCCGGGGCGCAGGTTCATGCGCGACCCGCCGGCCTGGGGCGCGTCGGGCGTCACCAGCACGGTCTCGGTGAGGGACAGGCGGTGCTCCTGGATGGCCTCGAAGGCCAGGTACAAGGTGAGCACCTTGGTGAGCGACGCCGGGGGGATCTGCTGGTCGGCGTTCTGTTCATAGAGGATGCGGCCGGTGGCCAGGTCCATGGCAATGGCGGATTTGGCCCCGAGCGCGCCGGCCACCTGCTGGTGGGCCGCCTGCACCGGTCTGGCCGCCAGCATGATGAGCAGCATGGTGAGGAAGAGAACTCTGCTTTTTTCGCGCATGGCTTTCCACGGGGTTTGAGGGTTCACAGCGCCCGCTTCAGGCATCTCTTGGGCAATGGCACCCTAGCCCAGGAGCGGGCGGCCTGGCAAGTCCAGGCCTTGTGGCCGGCAGGCGGGGAACACCGTCCCTGGCTGCCGCCCCGCAAGCGGCCTTGGCTCTGCGTTGCCGGACCGCTGGAAATTGTTATAGTGATTCTTTAAGAAATGTCTAGGCATATTTTCTACCCCCTGTCAACAACCGGGCCATGACAAAGATCGGAAATCGGAGGGCGGCAGGCCGCGCCGTTGCTGGACATCGCCGGCTGGACCGCGTACCCATTGATCAGTGGGGATGACAAATACTGGCCTCAACCCCGGGAGTCACACGATGCTATCCTGCTCCGCCCTGTCCTGGCCGCCGCGCGTGCTCATCGTCGAGGACGAAAGCATCATCGCCCTGGCCACAAAGTCCAACCTGCGGCGCATGGGCTGCGAGGTGGTGGGCACCGCCGCCACCGGCCAGCAGGCCGTGGACTACGCCGTGCGCAAAGAGCCCGATGTGGTGCTCATGGACATCATGCTTGAGGGCACCATGGACGGCATCGAGGCCGCCTCACGCATTCGCGAGAAAAAACCCGACCTGCCCATCATCTACTGCACGGCCTACACGGACGCCGGCACCCGGGTGCTGGCCGCGCGCACCAACCCCAAGGCCTTCATGTGCAAACCCCTGGACTACGAGATCCTCAAGGATCTCATCGACGACCTGCAATGAGCCTGCCCCTGCGCGGATTGGCAGCCCTGGCCACGCTTGGGCTCCTGTTGCTCGGCCCTGTCCAGGCCTCCGCCATGGGTGAAAGGCCCCAGGAAGCGCCCGCCGAAAACGCCACCGAGCCGAAGCAGACAGCCGCCGCGCCCGGCCACGTTAAGCCGGACGATGCCGAAGCCCTGGCCCAATACCAGACGTTGCGGGAATATTTCGAGCGTCAGGCCGCCCTGGACGACCGCTTGCCGGAGGTGTTTTCGCGCCGGGTGCGGCACGAGGAGACCATGGCCTTCCTGGCTGCACGGGAGACCGTGAACCGCCGGGGCCAGCTGGAGCGCTTCCGCGGGGCCAAGGTTGACCTGAGCGGGCTCGTGTTCCGGCGCGTCACCGCCGACCCTGACCTTGCGCGCATCCAGGTCACCGGAAGCTATACGATAAGCATCCCCCCCCTGGTGGAAACCATGGAGGAGGATGCCTTGTTCGTGCTCTTGCCCGAGATGGGCCAGTGGAAGATTTTCGAACGCCGTCCAGGCTGGCGCTAGACTAGCCGACCGAGACCAGCCGCACTAGCGCATGGCGCCGCCGGCCCGCAGGGGCTGTGCGGCGGCAGACCCGGCCGAAGCCAGTTCCGTCTCCTCCACGCCTTCCCCGTCCTCTCCCAGGCGCTGCTCGCCAACGTCCGGCCCTGCCACCACCACGCGGTTGCGGCCGCCGTTCTTGGCCAAATACAGGGCCTGGTCCGCCAGGGACACCAGCTCCTGCCCGCGCGCGCCCGGCTCCAGGGCGGCCACGCCCGCGCTCACCGTCAGGCACACGGCCTCCTTGCACTCGCCAAAGTTGCGTTGCGCCATGCGCACGCGGATGCGCTCGGCCAGCAGGACGGCCTGTTCGCGGGTGGTGTGGGGCAGAATCACCGCGAATTCCTCCCCGCCGTAACGGGCAGGGAAGTCGGAGCTGCGCAGGCTCTCCAGCAGCAGCGAGGCCGTACCGCGGAGCACCGCGTCGCCGGTCTGGTGGCCGAAGGTGTCGTTGACCTTCTTGAAATGGTCCAAGTCGAACAGGATGAGCGACAGCGGCTGCTCATAGCGGCCGTGGCGCTGGGCCTCCTCGTCCAGCCGCTCTTCGAAGCGGCGGCGGTTGGCGATCCTGGTCAGTCCGTCGTGGTCGGCCATGCTCTTGACCTGCCGGTACAGCAGGGCATTGCGCAGGGCCAGGGCCAGATGGTTCACCGCGGCGTTCAGGGTCTGCACCTGGTCCTTGGCCAGCCGCAGGCCCTTCTGGGTCAGGATGGCCAGGCAGCCGAAGCTTTCGCCTCCGGCGGCCAGGGGCAGCATGAGCAGGCGTCCGCTTCCGGGCGTCGGCGTCTGGCGCAGGGTCTTGCCCGGGGTGAGGAAATACTGGCGGTGTTCGGAAATCTTGGCTCCGCCCAGGCGCTCGGCCCCGGCGAGAAGGACCTCCTCCCAGGCGGCGTGCTCAACCGGAGCCATGAGGCAGTGCATGTACATCTCCGCCTCCAGGCCCGGACCGCTGGAGGCCCGGTTCCAGAACACGGCGCACAGCACATCCACGGGCAGCAGGTGGCGCAGGTCCGTGCGGGCCTTGGCCAGAATGGTGCCCGCGTCGAGGGAGGCCGAGGCGCGGGAGAGCACCCGGTTCAAAAAGCTCAGGTGGTTGCTCTTGCGCGACAGGAGTTCGCGCTCCAGCGTGACCTCCTCGGTCTTGCGGCGCAGGTCGGCGGAAAGCGAGTCCAGCTCGCGCAGGCGCAGGAGCGCGTCGCGCACCTTGTAGCGCGTGAGGGGCAGGCGCACGGCGGTGAGGAAGCCCTCGGAGAGCACCTGTTCGGTTTCCAGCGGTTCGGAGCTTTCGGGCACCAGCAGAATGCGGCGCACGGAATCCACGGCCCGGCAGGAGCGGCGACGGGCTTTTGACAGTCCCTCCCAAACCTCCTGGGGTATCCAGGCGGCCTGGCTCAAGCCTTCCTGGCCGCGCATCCAGGCCACGGCGTCCGGGGGCAGGTTGCGCAGGGCGAAGCCCGGCCCGGCGCTCTCTTCAATGAGTGCCGCCGTGTCCGGATCGAGTCCAAGACCCCACATGATTTCAGGGTGTTCGCTTCTATGCATGGCCCAGCGCCTCCTGTGACGTACTGCGTAGCAGTCCGTATCATGCAAAAGACGCTCCAGCGGCAAAGGGTGCCGCGGGCTCGCATTCCGAAGGCCGGGCTTTGACAAAAAGCTCCGACTGTGGCTTTGTGTCGGCTATGAAAAAGCCCGGCGTATTCGGCACCCTGGACCCCTTCATGGAAGACGGCGCCATCTTGGGCCGCAGGGTGGCCAATGTCGGCTTCCTGCGCTTCCTGCTGCTGGCCGACCCCTTCGAGGCCTATCACTTCTTCATCGCCGACAAGCCCCTGCGCGACTCCCTGGCGGAGAACCTGGCCGCCTTCGCGCCGGAGATCGCCAAGGCGGGCCGCTTCCGCCTCATGGACCGCCGCGAGCTGCCCGCCCGCCTGGCCGATACGTCATATTTCTGTTTCCACCAGTCGGACTGCATCAACCATCCCCCGTACATCGCCCGGCTGCGCAACGCCTATAGCGCGGAGCTCTTCCCCATCACCGGGCCGGTGCACTCCCTGTCGTACCCGGACTACCTCCAGGCCTTTCTGCGCCACCTGTGGGCCGGGGCCACGGCGCGCGACTGCATCATCGCCACCTCCGAGGCCGGACGCCTGGCGGTGGAAAGCTTTTTCGAGAACCTGCGCGCGGGCTACAACCTGGCGCACATCACGGGCCCAAGCATCCGCCGCGTACCCCTGGGGCTCGACCCCGACTGCCTGGCCAGGCCCCTGCCAGCGCCTGCGGAAAAGGCCGAACTGCGCCAGCGCCTGGGCCTGCCGCAGGACCGTGCGCTGATCCTGGTGCTGGGGCGGGTCTCCCACGCCTCCAAGATGGACCTGCTGCCGCTCATCCGGGCCATGAGCCGCCTGTTCGCGGAGGAGCCCAAACTCCCGCGCGAATCCGTCACCTTGGTTGTGGCCGGCTGGGCCGAGGAGAACGACCCCTTCCCCCAGACCCTGGTGGACATGGGCGCGCGGGTAGGCCTCGACGTGCGCCTGGAGCTGCGCCCCGGCGAACGCCGCAAGAACGACATCCTCGCCGCCTGCGATCTCTTCGTCTCCATCGCCGACAACCCGCAGGAGACCTTCGGCATCTCGCTGCTGGAGGCCCAGGCCGCCGGGCTGCCCGTGGTGGCCTCGGACTACGACGGCTACCGCGACCTCGTGGCCCACGGCGAGACGGGCCTGCTGGTGCCCACCATCGGCCCCGCGCCCGCCCAGGCCGACGACTTCGTGGACCGCCTGGCCCCGCTCTTGTTCGATAACCAGTACCACCTGCTCCTGGCCCAGCGCACCGTGGTCTGTGCCCCGGAACTGGCCCAGGCCCTGGGCACGCTGCTCACCGACGCCCCCCTGCGCCAGCGCATGGGCCAGGCCGGGCGCGAGCGCGTGCGCCAGCGTTTCCTTTGGCCGGACGTCATCCGCCAGCACCTGGAACTGTGGGACGAGTTGCGCGCCCTGCCCGCGCCGGACATCACGACCCTGCGCCACGTGCCGCACCCCCTGCAGCTGCCCTATTCGCGTGTGTTCGCGCCCTATCCGACGCGTGCGCTTGAACCCGGCGAAAGGCTCAAGCCCGGCCGCACCGGCGCGGCCCTGCTCGGCGGCCGGGAGTTCCCGCTGCTCTACGCCGGGCTGGACAGCCTGCTGGAGGCCGAAGCCATCCGCAAGCTGGTGTTCCTGGCCCGCAAAGGCGAGACGGCGGAGACGCTCTCCTGCCGCTTCCGCGAGCTTTGCCCCGGCATGGACGAAGAGCGCGCCGCCTACCACATCCTCTGGGCCCTCAAGCACGACCTGCTTGAGGCTGCCCCGCCCGTTTCCTAAGGCCGCGCCATGGGCCGCATCACGGACCGAGCCATCGTGCACCACGCCGCGCTGCCCCACCGGGGCGGGGCCGTGCGCGTGGCCCGGCTGCTGGCCGCAGCCCAGCGCGCAGCCGGGCATGATGCCCGACTGTCCTTCGAGGTGGCCGAGAACGACCCCGAAAACCTGGACGACATCGCGGCCCAGGCGTCCGCAGTGCCTCTCTCCGGCCCCAGGCCCCCGGCAGACCTGGGCACCGCCCTTGCGACCCTGCCCGAGGACGCGGTGCTGCACCTGCACACCAGCACCGACTGGCCGCAGCTGCTTGCAGGGCTGCCGTCCAAGGTCGGACAACGCCGCGTGCTGCTCACCCTGCACGACGCCACGCCCCTCACCGGCGGCTGCGCCTATCCGCTGGACTGCCCGCACTTCCCCACCTGCGCCGAGCCCTGCCCGCGCACGTTCCCCACGGCCCACGCCCGGCAGGCGGAGACCATGGACCTGCTGCGCCGCCTGGCCGCTGCGACCAGGCTGGACATCATCAGCCCTTCGCACTGGCTGGCCACGCTGGCCCGCCAGAACCTGCCAAAGCAGTCACCCGTGCGCGTCATCCCCAACGGGGTGCCCTGGCCAGAAACGGCGGCCCTGACGTCCAAGGCCCAGGCCCGGCAGGCCCTGGGCATCGCCTCCTCTGCAAGGGTGGCGCTCTTCGCGGCCCATGGCGGCGCGCGCGCGGCTTACAAATCCGGCCCGCGCTGGGCCGAACTCTGGCAGTCACTGCGCCAGGGCGTACCCCAGGCCCTGGCCTATGCCGTGGGCGGCGACGAATCCTTCTGCCAGGACGGCCTGACCATCTGGCCCTATGTGGACCGGGCCAGGCTGACGCTGCTCATGCGCGCGGCCGATGTGCTGGCCTACCCCACCCTGGCGGACAACCACCCGCTGGTGCTGCTTGAGGCCGCCGCCTTGGAGCTCCCGGTGGTCAGCTATTCCGTGGGCGGCGTGCCGGAAATCGTCCTGCCCGGCCGCACCGGACTGCTGGTTCCCCCGGCAGGGCCAAACGGGGGAGAGGGGGCCTTCTGCCGGGCCGTGCAGTCGCTTCTCACCGACCCCGGCCTGTCGCGCCGCCTGGGCAAGGAGGCCCGCTCAAGCGGATGCCGACGCTTCACAGCCGCCCGCATGGCCGCGGACTACGCCGCCCTCGTCTCCCCAATTGATTGACGCGCTTCCCCCGGCGCCATGCATGGCAACGATCGCCGCGAACCTATTGATCTGACCTGATGGCCTGACCTTTCGCTCCGCGCCCCTGCCATCCGAAACCCGCGAAACCAAATAGCCTTTGACGGGGGCCGCCGAATGCCGTATTTGAGCCCTCACATTCGGCACCCTGCCTAGCGCATTGCCACAACAAAATCAGCATGTTCGAGGTTCCCGCATGAGCAAGCTCGCGACCCTGCCCGGTGATGACGTCCGCCAGATCATGTGGCGCTACACCGACCGCTACGACCTGCAGATGGTGGTCCAGTCCGCGCGCGGCGTGGCCCGTGGCCACGTGGCCCGCATGGTGGCCGATGGCGTGCGCAACACCCACGAGTGGGACGACCGCAAGAATTCCCTGCTCGACGCCTTCGACGCCTCCGGCCTCACCGCCCTGTACATGGACACCACCCAGGGCGGGTACATCGACGGCCCCAAGAATTTCGCCCTTTCCCTGACCACCTTCGAGCTCTCCTGGGTGGATGCCGGCGCGGCCACCTGCGGCCTGGCCAACAACCTGGCCCTGGCCCCCATCCACGAGAAGGGCACCAAGGAGCAGCGCGACCACTACATGAGCATCTCCTGCCCCGGTGAAGGCCACCCCACCTGGCGCGGCGCCTTCGCCCTCACCGAGCCCCTGCCCTTCGTGGGCGTGGACACCGGCATCCTGACCAGCAAAATCCGCGTGGCCGAGTGGAAGGACGGAGAGGAGCCCATGCTCCAGGTGGACAAGCGCGGCCGCTTCATCACCGGCATGGACTTCGCCAACTTCGTCACCGCCGCCGTGACCAGCGACGACCCGCGCATCAAGGGCTCCTGCATGGTCATCCTTGAGGAAGGCGACCCCGGCGTGTTCGACCGCGGCGCGCCCACCTTGAAGATGGTGCACCAGCTTTCCAGCACCCGCGACCCCATCCTGAGCCTGAAGGTTCCGGCCAGCCGCATCATCGGCGGCTACACCGTGAAGGACGGCGTCATCATTCCCAACTACTCCCACGCCGAGATCATCGGCAGCGTGTTCCACCGCACCCGCATCCCGGTGGGCGTCATGAGCTCCGCCAAGCTCCTGTCCTCCATCGAGCCCATCATCCGCTACCACCGCTCCCGCTTCCGCGGCGGCGATGCCCAGCCCGGCACCCCGCGTTTCGAGCAGGGCCTGCAGATGAAGGAAGACGCCTGCCAGCGCCTGGCCGATCTCTGGGCCGTGGGCGAGGCCGGTTCCTCACTTGGCTTCGATGCCTCGCGCAAGGCCGACCTGCTGGACCCGCTGGAGAAGGAGAAGGAAGCCCGCTTCCACGAGCAGGGCATCACCGGCCCGCGCGCCCAGATGAGCGCCCTCAAGAAGATGGAGCCGCAGGTCCTGGAATACCTCGACCTGCTCTACACCCCGGCGGACAAACGCGACGCCGCGCGCTTCGCGGAGCTTGAAGCCGACATCTTCGTGCAGTCCATCGTGCTCGACGCCGAGACCAACGTGCTCATCCCGGCGTGCAAGCTGTGGTGCCCGGGCGTGGGCGCGAACATGATGCGCGAAGCCGTGTCCCTCGTGGGCGGCTACGGCGTCACCGAGGACTGCCCCGGCTTCCTGTTCCAGAAATGGAGCGACTGCCAGCTGGAGGCCACCTACGAAGGCCCCGAGGTCGTGCAGCGCCGCCACCTCACCGCCACCATGGGCAACCCCGTGTTCCTGGCCCTCATGGGCCACTGGATCAAGGAACTCGACGAAATGGCCGCCACCTGGCCCCAGGCCGGAACCAAGGCCCTGGCCCAGGCCATGCGCCTGTGGATGTGGACCCTGAACCACCTGCAGACCGCCAAGGACGCCGAAGGCAAGAAGCTCTTCTCCGGCAACCGCCAGGGCGTCACCTTCCCCATGGCCGACGCCATCAGCTGGCTCGTGGCCGCGCGCTCCTTCGTGGACGACGTGCGCGAGCTGAAGGTGAAGGGCCCGGAGAATCCGCTCCTGGCCGAGAGCCTGGACGACACCGTGGGCTTCTTCGCCGACCTGGCCACCATGATGAACGCACGCGCCGCCGGTGAAGTGGCGCGCGTCTGCGCCGAGCTGGTGTACGGCTACACGAGGGCCCCGGAAGCCGGCGAGTTCCCGGCCCTGCGCGCCGCCGTCGACGCCTCCCTGGCCGGGGCCCGCCTCGCCCGCGACCGTGCCGGCGAAGCCATCACCGGGGTCATGATCCCGGAGGCGCTGGACTACCCGCTGTAAGAGAAATCGGGGGGAAACCTTTCTGAAGAAAGGTTCTCCCCCCGTACCCCCGTTCCAAAGACTTTTCATGGGGCGTCGCGGCAG
>CAYUOW010000041.1:0-21858 GCA_964446455.1 uncultured Desulfocurvus sp. | reverse complement strand
CGACATGATCGCCGAGACCGCCAAGAAAGAGTGGGCCATCGAGAACACTTCGCTCTCCGTGTGCATCATGCGCATGATCAACCCGCTCATCTCCGGCACGGCCTTCAGCGCCGACACCTCCACCGGCTGCCGCGGCACCGACCGCAACGACCTCGTGTCCATCGACGCCAGCTACGGCCTGGGCGAAGCTGTCGTGGGCGGCATGGTCACCCCGGACAAGTTCTACGTTTTCCAGCGCGACGACCACTCCGAGGTCGTTGTCCGCTTCATGGGCTGCAAGGACAAGAAGATCGTCTACGACGAGGACATGGGCGGCACCAAGGACGTGCATGTCGACGAGAACGAGGTGTACCGCTGGGCCCTTTCCCTGGCCCAGGCCGAGGAAGTGGCGAGAGGGGTGCGCAACATCTCCCGCGCCTACGGCGGCATGATCATGGACACCGAGTTCTGCATCGACTCCGCCGACCGCCTGTGGTTCGTGCAGGCCCGGCCCGAGACCCGCTGGAACGAGGACTTCGACGTCCACCCGAACACCATCTTCATGCGCCGCAAGGAAGTGGACCCCAAGGCCCTGGCCGATGCGGAGCTGATCCTTGAAGGCAACGGCGCCAGCCGCGGCGCGGGCCAGGGCACGGTCAAGTTCCTGCGCTCCGCGCTCGAGCTCAACAAGGTAAACAAGGGCGACATTCTGGCGGCCGAACGCACCGACCCGGACATGGTGCCGGGCATGCGCATCGCCAGCGCCATTCTGGCCGACGTCGGCGGCGACACCAGCCACGCGGCCATCACCAGCCGCGAGCTGGGCATCCCGGCGGTCATCGGCCTGCAGAGGCTCGAGGTCATCCGCTCCCTCGACGGCCAGGAAATCACCGTGGACGGCTCGCGCGGGCGCGTGTACCGGGGCAAGCTGCCTCTGGTGGACGTGGGCGGCGAGATCGACGTGGCGGCCCTGCCCGCCACCAAGACCAAGGTCGGCCTGATCCTGGCCGACATCGGCCAGTCGCTGTTCCTCTCCCGCCTGCGCCGCGTTCCCGACTTTGAAGTGGGCCTGCTGCGCGCGGAGTTCATGCTGGGCAACATCAGCGTGCACCCGCTGGCCCTGGAGGCCTTTGACCGCGGCGTGCTGGGCGCCCTGGTGGACGCCAAGCTGCGCGACCTGGACAGCCGCCTGTCCAAGGTGATGAAGGAGCAGCTGGCCACCGGGCTCATCAACCTGCGCATCAAGCTGCGCGACTACGTGGGCATCATCACCGGCCTGGGCAAGGAGCTGTCCTCCCTGTCCGAGCGCGAGGGCACCAAGGGCACCGACGAGGTGCTGGCCATCCACCGCCGTCTGCGCGAGCTGGACAAGAAGCTCGACGAGCACATCGGCTACGCCACGGAGCGCCTGGAGTCCCTCAAGACCTCCGTGTCCCTCAAAAAGCACATCGCCGTCATCATGGGCTACTACGACGTGGTGGACGGCATCAGCGAGAATTACGCCGAGGCCCAGAAGATCAAGCAGGACCACGAGCGCGAGATCGAGAAGATCGCCGCCCGCGTGAAGGACGACCCGGAAGTGGTCGACGTCCTGAACCGCATCGCCGCCCTGCGCGAGGAAGTGGCCCTGAAGATGGGCCTGAAGAGCGAGATGGACGAGGTGCGCACCCTGCCGGAACGCATCCGCAAGCTGCTCGAATCCCGCGGCTTCCGCACCGGCAAGGAACATTACATCCAGACCCTGGCCCAGGGCCTGGCGTTGTTCGCCATGGCCTTCTACGGCAAGACCATCGTCTACCGCACCACCGACTTCAAGTCGAACGAGTACCGCAACCTCATCGGCGGCCTCCTGTTCGAAAGCCACGAAGACAACCCGATGCTCGGCTTCCGCGGCGTGTCGCGCAACATCCACGACTGGGAGCTTGAATCCTTCAAGCTGGCGCGCGGCATCTTCGGCGGCAAGAACCTGCAGATCATGCTGCCCTTCGTGCGCACCCTGGAAGAAGCCCGCAGCATGAAGCGCTACCTGAAGAGCGTGCACAACATCGAGTCCGGCAAGGACGGCATGAAGGTCATCCTCATGTCCGAGATTCCGAGCAACGCCATCCTGTGCAAGGAGTTCATCAAGGAAGTCGACGGCTTCTCCATCGGCTCCAACGACATGACCCAGATGGTGCTGGCCACCGACCGCGACAACTCGCGCCTGCAGCACATCTACGACGAAGAGGACCCGGCCGTTGTCTGGGCCATCCTGGTCACCATCTTCGCCGGCCAGAAGTACGTGAAGAAGGTCGGCTTCTGCGGCCAGGGCGTGTCCAACAGTGAGATCCTGCGCGGTCTGGTGGCCATCGCCGGCATCGACTCCGCTTCGGTTGTGCCCGACACCTACCGCAAGACCAAGATCCAGATGGCCGAGGTGGAGGCGCTCAACATCCCCGTCTCCGGCCTGGGCGAGTGGCTGCGCGACCAGCACTTCAGCCGCCTGGAGATCCTGCTGGAGGAGAACGGCTACGGCCACATCCTCAAGCGCTACAAGACCCCGGAAGACCTGATGGAATGGTACGAGGGCGAGCTGGACCGCTTCAGCGAGCAGCTGCGCGACAACATCGAGAATCCCAAGGAAGCCTTCTACCGCCAGGAGATGGAGCGTTTCCGCGCCATCTTCCACAAGCCGGTCATCTACTCCAGCTGGGACTGGACCTTCACCGTGGAGGACGCCATGCACCACGCCGGGTTCGCCACCTACGAGGAGCAGGAGAAGGCCCTGGCCGTGAAGCGGTCCATGAAGTGGTAGGGGGCTTTGTAAACTGATGTACGCATGGGGCGGCGGCCTGGTGAACCACCGGGACGCCGCCCCTTTCTTTCCTCAAGGAGTCGTTGTGCGGAAAATTATCCTGATGCTTGTGAGCGTGCTGTTTCTGACCGCCTGTGCCCAGACCGCCAGCCGCGAGCAGGTGGCCCAGGCCCTGCGCGACAACCCGCAGATGGTCTTCGACGCGCTGAAGCGCGACAAGTCGCAGCTCATGGATCTCCTCGACCAAGCCGTGGCCGAGCGCGAGGACCTGGAACGCAAGAACGCGCAGTTGCGCGCCCTGGCCGATCCCTTCAAGCCGGAACTCGGCCCCGGCCGCATCTTCCTCGGCGCTGCCGATGCGCCTGTGACCATCGTGGAGTACTCCGACTTCCAGTGCGGCTACTGCGCCCAGGGCCAGGCCACCATGCTGGAGCTTTTGCGCCGCCATCCGGGCCAGGTGCGCGTGTTCTTCAAGCATTTTCCGGCCCGGCCTGGCTCCCTTGAGCCCGCCGTGGTCTTCGAGGCCCTGGCCCTGCAGAAGCCGGAGGCCGCCTGGCGTTTCGCCGATCTGGCCTTCGCCAACCAGCGCGCCCTGGCCGACGGCTCCGGCCGCGGGCTGGCCGCCCTCATCGCCAGCCTGGACCAGTCGTTCAAGATCGACGCCGCGCGCCTGAAGAAGGACATGGCCTCGCCCGCGCTGCGTGCGCGCATCGAGGCTGATGTGGCCGAGGCGAAGCGATTCGGCGTGGAAGGCACGCCCACCTTCCTGGTGAACGGCGTGCCCGTGCGCGGGGCCGCGCCGGTGGAGGAGTTCGAGGAGCTGCTGGGGCTGGTGGCGCCCGCGGACGCCGCACAAGTGGTGAAACTGTAAGCGTCTAGTCGAAGGCGGGGTGCTTCAGTTCGGCGTCGATCTGGTCGGCGTCGGGCGCGTTGTAGCGCACCAGGTTGCGCAGGTGCAGGAAGCTCTCCGGCTCCATGGGCATGAAGTCTATGGCCACGCCGCTCTCGTCGCTGCGGATGACCTTGCTTTCGATTTCGATGACCGCCTGGGGCGAAAGGGTGATGCGCAGGATTCCGGTCGCGCCGGTCCGCACCTGGGCCTCGGGCACGGCCAGCAGCCCCTTCAGGCTGATGTTGCACACAAGCAGGCGCGCTTCCTTGCCGTCGGGCGTGGTGAAGCTGGCGGCGATATGCGTGTCCACCCGGCTGCGCCGGCGGCGGTTGGCGTCCATTCTTCCTCCTCGGCCCCTGGCGCGCGCGATGGGCGGCAGGCTGGCATTCCTGGGGTATCTGCCCGTTTCAGGCAATCCTCTATAATATGACTGCAAGGCGGGCGGGCGTCAAGGCCGCCGTGCGCGCAGCACCTGCGTGTTGGGCAGCACGATGCCGATGAGGATGAGGGCCATGCCCGCCACCTGGATGGGCACCACGTCCTCGCCCAGGAGCAGGGCCGAAGCCAGCACCGTGGTGATGGGCTCCAGCGTGGAGCAGATGGACGCGCTGGCGCTGCCGATCAGGTCCACCGAGCGGTAGAGCAGGGTGACTGCCAGCGCCGTTGGCACCAGGCCCAGGGTCAGGGTCAGGGCCTTGGCCCCCAGGTCCAGCTCCGCAAAGCGCACGGGCGGGCTCATGATGGTGTACACGATGGCCGCGCAGAGCACGCAGTAGAAGGAGATGCTCTGGGGATTCTCGCCCTTGAGCAGCCATTCCAGGCAGATGAGGTACACGGAGAAGATCAGCATGGACACGGTGGCGAGCAGCAGGCCCGTGTGGTTGATGTCGCGCAGGAAGGCGTCGTAGAACACCAGCCCGCAGCCCGCCACCAGCAGGAGCAGCGAAACCGCCACGATGCGGTCCAGCCGGGTCTTGAAGAACAGGGCCGAGAGCAGTGTCACCGCCACGGGGTAGAAATAGAGGATGAGCGAGGTGGTGGCGGCCGGGATGTACTTGAGCGAGGTCATGAAGGACAGGCTCTGCACCGGGTAGAGCCCGACGCCCAGGAACGCGGCCTTGAGGATGGTTTTGGGCCCCACGCGCAGCACGGCCCTGTTGGTTGCGGCGAACCAGCACAGCAGCAGCAGCGCGCCGATGCCGAAGCGGTACTGCAGGATCTCCGCGGCGGCGAAGCCCCTGGCGTAGGCCAGCTTGCCCAGCACGGCCAGCATTCCGAAGCACACCGCCGAAAGCACGGCGCACAGCATCCCAGCAAACGAGCCCACTCATCCCCTCCAAAACAGTGCGTGAACAGTGGGCTTAAGCGAAGTCGCCCGCCGGGGCAAGGCTTTGCCTGCTCGTTTGGCCTGTTACAGTTCCGTGCTGAAGCTGTATTTGAGCACCAGGGGCTCGGCGTCGCGGCCGGAGGGCACGTCCACCACGAACTCAAGCGTGCCTGCGGCGGGCTTGTTCCACTTCTGGCTGGCGCTTTCCACCTTCCACTTGCCGGGCAAGAGCTCCTGCAGCACCACCTGCTGGCTTTGCTTCTTGGAATTGCGGATGCGCAGCTCCCAGCTGGCGCGGTAGCTGTTCTTGCCCGTCTTTTCGAAGTCCGTCACCACGCGCTCCACGCTCAGGTCAAAGGCCTGGCCAAGGCGCAGCTCGGCCGCCGCGCCAATGGCGATGCGCTCCAGCGGGGCCTCGCCCAGGAAGTGGCGGGCGCCTCCTTCCTCCTGAAAGGCCCGCAAGGTGCCTTTTGGCAGTGGCAGCCCTAAACCCAGGGCCTCTGTATTCCGAAAAGAGAGAACCACATCCAGCTTCTGTTTCTGGGGGTCCGTTTCCCGGCCAGTGGGCAGGGCGTTTGCGCGGCCCATGAGCTTGCGCGAAACCGGAATGGTGGTAGATTCGAAAAGCTGCACCTGGCGCGACTGCTGATTGGCCAGGCTGACGGGCTGCTTGATCTTGTAGAGGTGGTATTCGAAGAGCTCCTCGCTCGCGGCAGTCTCGTTGAGCGTCGCGGCCTTGGCCATGACCATGGCGTCGGCGGCGTAGGCGCGGGCCAGCATGGGGCGCTCGCTCCTGGGCTCGCCCGCCAGAAGCTCCACGGCGGCGTTGCGGTAATCGCGCCCGGAGCGGTTGGCCAAGGTGGCCCAGCCGGAAAGAAGCCCGCTTGTGGCGGCCTTGTTCATTGTCAAAACATAGTCCATGCGCCAGCTGAGTTCACGCGCGAGGTAGGACAGCTCCACGGTCTGCCTGGCGGGACCGGAGTTGTCCACGTTCAGCGAAAGCCGGGGCCGGGCGGCCAGGCCTTCGGGCAGTTCCGGGTAGAGGATGGACTCGTAGGGGCCGGAATACACGCGTCCGTCCACCAGGAACAAGGGGGCCTCCTCGGTGGAGAGCACGGTGGCTTCCTTCTGGACGCGTCCGTTCCTGGTCTTTCCGTCGGGCAGAATGAGGGTGACCTTCTTGCCCACGTGGCGCTTGAGCATGTTGGCCGGGGTGAGCTGTTCATCGTCCAGGGCGAGATCAAGGATCTTCAGGCCCTTGGGCGATGTTTGGGAGCGCACCTGCAGGGTTTGCGCCTCAATGGTGGCGGGAAGATCCGGCAGCGAAACCTGCCCCTTGCCCTTGGGCAGGGTGAGGGCGCGCTGCTCGGTCACAAGGCTTTGCCCGTTCTGCTGCACCACTAGGCGCGTGGCGCCCGTGTCCTGGGCGGACAGGTCGGCGGGGAAGAGCAGCAAGGCGGCAAGGACGAGCGTACGTACTTTCATTGCTGACCTCGGTTGGTTGGGGGCGTGAGTCATAGCCCTTTTTTGGGTGTGTATCAGCTTTCGTGTTGATGTCGAGACTCTACGCCGGATGCTAGAGAATATCTAGATTTTTTTTAACAAAATGATTCGACTAATGATTTCTGGAATGCAAATGAAAGCTTTACAAACGGGCCAGTCTTGATTCAATAATCATTTCTGGTCGTCACGGCCACGCTAACGAACCGGACCGGAGCTGCGTACGCCGACCGGCAGATTCACCAGGAGCTGTGCAGTCATATGTTTGCGATCATCGGCGTATTTGTGGTGCTGGGCTGCGTGGTCGGCGGCTTCCTTCTGGAAGGCGGGCCGCTTGGCGTGCTCATCCAGCCCATTGAACTGCTCATCATCGGCGGCGCGGCCGTCGGGTCCTTTTTCATCGCCTCGCCCAAGAGCGTCATTTTCGGGACCATGAAGAAGTCCCTCAAGGTGTTTACCGCCTCCGAGGCCGGGAAGCAGACCTATCTCGACATCCTGTCCGTGCTGTACACCCTGATGAACATGGCCCGGCGCGACGGCATCGTCGCCATCGAGCAGCACGTGAGCAAGCCCGACGGCAGCGCGGTGTTCACCCGCTATCCGGCGATCCTCAAGAATCACGAAGTCCTCGACTTCATTTGCGACAACTTCAAGGTGCTGCTTGCCGGCAACATCGAACCGCACCAGTTCGAGGCAGTCATGGACATAGACATGGCCGCCTCGCACAAGCACGAGTCCAATACTCCCGCCGCCATCAACAAGGTGGCCGACTCCCTGCCCGGCCTCGGCATCGTGGCCGCGGTGCTCGGCGTCGTGCTCACCATGGGCAAGATCAACGAACCCCCCGAGGTGCTGGGCCACTCCATCGGCGCGGCGCTGGTGGGTACCTTTCTGGGCATTCTTCTCTGCTACGGCTTTGCCGGCCCCATGGCCCAGAACCTCGAGTACCAGGTGAAGGAAACCCACTCCATGCTCGAGGTGGTCAAGGCCGGCCTGGTCGGCTTCGCCTCCGGCTTTCCCCCCATGCTTGCAGTGGAGGCGGCGCGGCGCGCTGTCTCCGGTCCCGCCCGCCCCAGCTTCGAGGAGTTGGAAGGAGCGCTGAAGAGTGGCCAAAAGTAAGGGCGGCACCACCATCATCATCAAGAAGGTGGTTGATGGTCACGCTGCGCATCACGGCGGTTCCTGGAAGGTGGCCTATGCCGACTTCATGACCGCCATGATGGCCTTCTTCCTGCTGATGTGGCTCATTGCGGCCCTGAAGCCCCAGCAGAAGGAGTCGCTGGCCATGGTCTTCAAGGACGCCAAGACCAGCCAGAGCGACATCAAGCAGAGCGTCACGGCCACGACCTTCATCCCCAAGGACGCCAAGATGGGCATCCCGGAGATGAACCTTTCCCAGCAGGACAAGCTGAAGTATGAGGTTGCGCTGCTGGTGAAGGAACTGCTGGCCCAGGACAAGGAACTGCAGAACAACTCCGGCATCAGCGCCGACAACGCGGGCGTGCTCATGCAGGTGAACAACTCGGTCATGTTCGCCCAGAACTCGGCCGTGCTCAAGCCCGAGGCCGCCAAGATCCTCAATGGCGTGACGGACATCTTGCTGAACCAGAAGGTGAACCTCGTCATCCGTGGCCACACCGACGACACGGAAAACGGCAATGGCCTGTACCCCTCCAAATGGGAGCTTTCCGCCGCGCGTTCGGCCGCGGCCCTGCGCTACATCCTGACCAAGGGCAACGGGGCCATCGCGGCCACGCGCATGCGCGCCGCTGGCTACGCCGACAGTCGCCCCCTGGTGCCGGTGATCAGCGATGAAAACCGCGCGGTGAACCGCCGCGTGGAGTTCTACTACCACAGCCCGGAAGCCGAGACCTGGTAGGCGGCCCGGTTCCGCGGCCCCACGAAAAAGGCACCCGTTCGGGTGCCTTTTTTTTGTGCCATGCGTTTCGTGCAGGCGCGGGGAGATGGGGGCCTCCTCAACAGGAGCGGAAGTTGAGGTCCACCACTAGGCCGCGATGGTCGTCATGCCCCTGGATGCGGCCCTTTTTCACGGCATCATACATGTGCAGGAACACCTTGCCGGGCTCGCCCTTTTCATCGGTGAGGAAGTAGGTGTGTCCGTTGGGGCGGTCGTACTTGTTGTTCACGTCGTCGCAATCCACGGTGTAGACGTTCTTGGGCGTGAGGGAATGGTGCTCAGGCCCCGTGTGGCCCAGGCGGCGGGAGGCGGAGTCCGCGCCGAGGGCGCCCACGCTGCCCGCGCCCAGGGTGCGGTCGTCGGCGGCGTAGTAGACCACCACGTTGCGCGCGCTGTGGCAAATGAAGCAGCCGTCGCGGTTCTGCTCCAAGGATTCGTTGAACACATCGGCCGCGACCAGGAACACGTTGCGCATGAGCAGCGGCACCTGGCCCTTGCGGTGGTAGTTGGCCCAGCAGGAAAAGGTCTGGCGCAGCACCCGGTTGCCCATGGAGTGCGCAAGGACGTTCATGCGCTTCAGGCAGGGGGCATCGCTCGCCTTGACCGATTCGCGCCAGACCAGGAACTTTTCAAAGGCTCGGGCAAAGGCCACGCCGCTGGCCTCGGCGGAGATCTGGTCCTCGTGATACTCCTGCATGGGGCTTTGGCCGTTGTCGCAGGGCCAAATGACAGGCACCACGTCCACAAGGCCCTTGTCCTGATCGTCGAACAGCTTCTGGAGCTTTTCGGCCATGGGGAACACGTGTTCTTCCGGCAATTGGGCGGAATCGTGCACAAAGAACAATATCTGCCGCGCGGGGGACTTGCGCAGGGCCTTCATGAAATTCTCGCTGCCAAGCTCGACGATGGCCTTCTTGGCGTCGTCGCGCCAGCAGAAGAACACGGATTGTCCGGCCTCGTTGTTGTCCAGGTCAAAGGTGACCTTGCGCATTTCCGTGGTCTTGTTGCCTTCCACAAATGCCCTGTTGGTGATGAAGAACATGCATGGCTCCTTTCGGCTCGGTATCGAATGTCATTTTACCGTTTCAGCCAATAGCCCTATTGGCTGTGCCTTGTCCATAGGAAGCGGGCGCGGCCGTGTCTTTCTGCTGTGCCACGCGGTTGGCCTGGTCGTTCACAAGGACCAATGGCCATTGATTCAGGAATTGGGGTTGAATGTTCCGGTGTACATGGTATAGATTGCTAGTTGGTCGAAGCGTCTTTTCCGTTCGGTGGCAGGGCAGCGCGGTTTTGATTCCAGTTTGAGGAGCACGCATGGGCGGACGGCCAACGTCGAAATCCGCGCAGAACGGGCTGCGCAGCGCCAAGCGACCAAAGTCCGGAGCGCCGCAGCTCGGCTTCGCCGTTGTGGCGCTGGGCGCCTCGGCGGGCGGCATCGAGGCCTTGCGCATCCTGCTGCGCAGCGTCACGGAAGCACCGAACGCCGCCCTTGTGGTCATTACCCACCAGCAGGCGGAGAGCAAAAGCCATCTGGCCGAGGTGCTCTCCAGCTTCACCTTTCTGCCCGTGCAGGTGGTGGACGAGCCCACGCCCCTGCGGGCCGGAGTGCTCTACACCATTCCCCCGGGCCATGACCTGGGTATAGAGGGCGGAGTGCTGCGGCTTTTGCCGCCGCCGCCGGACCGCGACTACCGTGTTTTCGATCGTTTCCTGGCCGCCCTCGCCCGCGACCAGGGACCCAATTCCGCGTGCATCATCCTTTCCGGCGCAGGAAACGACGGCGCCGCGGGCAGCATGGCCGTGGCCAGGGCGGGCGGCCTTGTGCTGGTGCAGGATCCGGACACGGCCCTGCACTCCAGCATGCCCGCCAGCGCGCAGGAAACCGGCATGGCCGATGCCGTGCTCACGCTGGAGGAGCTCGGGGCCAGGCTTGTGCACCTGGCCTGCGGTCAGGGCCTGTCGTGCCCGGCGCGCTCGCGTCTGATCCCGAAGATCCTGTCGCTCATCCAGCAGCAGACGGGCCAGGACCTTTCCGGCTACAGGCAGAGCACCATCGCCCGGCGCATCAACAAGCGCAGGCTGCTCACGGGTCATGCCCGGCTCGACACCTATCTGAAGGAACTGGAAAGCAACGCCGACGAGCGGCTGATGCTGTTCAAGTCCCTGTTCATCGGGGTCACGGCCTTTTTCCGCGATGCGGAAGCCTTTGACCTGCTGCGCGAAAACGTTTTGCCCTCCATCTTCGCCGGGCGCACGGCCGGAGACGTCATCCGCGTCTGGGTGGCGGGCTGCTCCACGGGCGAGGAAGCCTACTCTGTGGCCATGCTGCTGGACGAGTACATGGAGAAGACGGGCATCCGCTGCGGCTTCAAGATGTTCGCCACGGACATAGACCAGGAGGCGGTGGCCGTGGCGCGCCAGGGAAGCTATTCCCAGCGCGCGTTGGAGAAGGTCTCGTCGGAGCGCCTGGGTCGCCATTTCCGCTGCTTCGCCCGGGAGTGCACCGTGCGGCCGCACCTGCGCGAAGGCATCGTCTTCGTTCATCACAACCTGTTGCAGGACCCGCCTTTCTTGCACGTGGACCTGGTGCTCTGCCGCAACCTGCTCATCTACCTCACCCCGCCGCAGCAGGAAAAGGCCCTGGCCCTGCTTGCGGGCGCCCTGGAACCCGGGGGCTACATGTTCCTGGGGCCGGCGGAAACCGCCGATGTGGGCAGCCTGCAGTTGGAGGTGGTGGACACGAAATGGCGGCTCTACCGCAGCCGCGCAAGCGCGGAGCGCCCGGCCCTGCACCGGGCCATGACCCTGCGGCGCAGCCTTGCCCTGCCGGAATACCCAGAGCCTTCCGGCGCGGGGCGGCCCAAGAGTCCGGCCACGGCCACGGCCGAGGCCTTGCTGCGCCATTATGATCCCCCGGCCGCGCTGGTGAGCCTGGAATTCAACGTCCTGCACCTTACGGGCGATACCGCGCCCTTTCTTTCGCTGCCCACGGGCGAGCCGAGCCTGCATCTGCTCAAGCTGGTGCGCAAGGAGCTGCGCCTGCACTTGCGCACGGCGCTGCAGGCCGCCATCAATTCGCGCCAGCCCACGCAGGCCGCCGGTCTGCGCCTGCCCGACACGCCGCCCCGCTGGGTGGACCTGTGCGTCGATCCCGTGCGCGATGAAGCCGGACAGCTGCAGTCGCTTTTGGTGGTCTTCAAGCCGGGTGTGCCGGAACAGGGCAAGGGACGTTCCGCCGAGTGCGAGCCCATGAGCGAGAGCGGTCTGGTGTTGCGCTACGAGGATGAGCTGCAGCAGACCCAGGACCAGCTCCAGCGTGCGGTGGAGGAATACGAGAAGCTCAACGAGGAGCTGCGCGCCTCCAACGAAGAGCTCATCAGCATGAACGAGGAACTGCAGTCCTCCAACGAGGAGATGGACGCCTCGCGCGAGGAGTTGCAGTCCCTGAACGAAGAGCTTTCCGTGAAGGTGGAGGAGCTGGCCCAGGCCCACGGCTTTGTGGAGAACCTGCTGCGCAGCACCAACGTGCCCACGGTGTTTCTGGACAGCCGGATGCGCCTCATGCGTGCCACGCCCTCGGCTGCGGAGGTCTTCCACCTGGCCGTGGCCGACCAGGGGCGGCCCATAACCGAGGTGAAGGCCCGCGTGCACGACGATTTCCTCCTCGCCGACGCGGAGCAGGTGCTGCGCGATTCGCACCAGCTCGAACGCGAGGTGCAGAGCCAGGACGGGCGCAGCTACCTGAAGCGCGTGTTCCCCTATCGCAACACTCGCGAAGAGGTGGAAGGCACGGTCCACACCTACACCGAGATCACCCGCCTGAAGGAGACGGAGGAAGTGCTGCGCCTGGACAACGCAGAGCTGGAGGGCCTGGTGCGCGAGCGCACCAGGGAGCTCGAGCTGGCGCGCAACGAATCCGTACGCCGTGCCCGCGAGCTTGAGGCCATCATGGAACAGACCCCCGCCGCGGTCTGGATCGCCGAGGACAACGAGGCTCGCGCCATCACCGGAAACCAGGCCAGCTACAAGCTTTTGCGCATGGAGCGCGGGACCAATGTGAGCAAGGCCGATGGGTCCGTCCCGTACACGCCCACGCGCGGCGGCCGCGAACTGCCGATAGAGGATCTTCCCATGCAGCGCGCCGCCCGGGGCGAGCAGGTGGTGGGAGAGGAGCTTGATCTCGTTTTCGCCGATGGTGAGGTGCGCACCATCCTGGGCAACGCCGCGCCTCTGCACAATCTGCTGGGCGAGGTCTACGGCGCCGTGGGAGTGTTCCTGGACATCACTGCCCTGAAACACGCCCAGAACCAGGCCCGGCGCTGGCAGCACGTGTTCGAACGCGCGGAGTTCGGCCTGGCCATTTCCCGCGTGGCGGACAACACCTTCCTGGACGTGAATCCTTCCTTTGCCCGGGAGCGCGGCTACAGCCGTGAGGAGCTGGTCGGGCAGTCGGTGTTCTCCGTATTCCCGCCGGAGTTGCGTTCCGGCTTGCCGTCGAGCTTCGACCGCATCGAGATGGCCGGGCACGGCGTGATGGAGGCCGTGCACATGCGCAAGGACGGCAGCACCTTCCCCGTGCTGCTTGAACTCACCATCCTTAAGGACGACGAGGGCCGGCCCGTCTCGCGTGTGGCCTATGCCCTGAACGTGACCGAACTGAAGCAGATGGAGAAGGACCTGCGCGAGAGCCAGGCCAAGCTGGAGGCCGCCCTGGGAAGCATGGCCGATGCCGTGTTCATCTCCGATGAGACGGGGCGCTTCATCCAGTTCAACGAGGCCTTCGCCACCTTCCACAAGTTCAAGAACAAAGGCGAATGCGCCAAGACCTTTTCCGAATATCCCGACCTGCTGGACGTGTACCTGCCCAGCGGCGAGCTGGCCACGGTGGAGCAGTGGGCCGTGCCCCGTGCCCTGGCGGGCGAAGCCATGGCCAACGTCGAATACGGCCTGCGGCGCAAGGATACGGGAGAGACCTGGACCGGCACCTACAATTTCAGCCCCATCCGCGGCAAGGACGGGACCATCGTCGGGTGCGTGGTCGTCGCGCGCGACATCACCGAACGCAAGAAGCTGGAGGAAGAGCGCGAGCGCTACCTGCTGGAGGTGGAACGCAGCCGCGCCCAGTTCGCCGCCGTGTTCGAGGCCGTTTCCGACGGCATCGTGGTCACGGACATGACGGGCAAGTTTATCCTGGTGAACCAGGCGCACGCGCGCAACAACCTCTTTGCCGATGCGGAGGAGATGAAGCGCGAGCTGCCGTTCTACGTCGACAGGTTCGAGCTGTGGCAGCTGGACGGCACGTTGCTGCCTTACGAGCAATGGCCGCTGGTGCGCGTGATGCGCGGCGAAAGCCTGCTGAACGAGGAGTACAGGCTGATCCGCAAGGATGTTTCCCTGAACCGCATCGTGAGCTACTCCGGCCAGCCGGTGCGCAACGAACGCGGCGAGCAGGAACTGTGCGTCATCATCGCCCGCGACATCACGGACAAGACCCTGGCGGATGCGGACCTGCTGGCTGCGGCCAGCCGCCTGCACATGGCCCTGGAGGCGGCGACGGCGGGACTTTGGGAGTGGGATCTTTCCACCAACGAGAACATCTGGTCCGCGGAGCTGTTCCGCTTGTACGACCTGGACCCGGAGAAGGACCGCGCCTGCTACGAGACCTGGCTTTCCAGCGTGCTCCCGGAGGACCGCGAGGCGGCCGTGGCGGCAGTGGAGAGCGCCGTGCAGAGCGGCTCCACCCTTGCGGTGGAATACCGTGCCAACACCAGGGACGGCAGCCTCCGCTGGCTGTTTTCACGCGGGCAGCCACAAAAAGACGCCCAGGGCCGCCTGGTCCGCTACATGGGCATCGTGCTCGACATCACCGAACGCAAGTTTTCCGAGGAACTCGTCCGCTTGAGCGGGCAGCGCTTCCGCGATCTTTTCGACCTTTCCCCGGTGCCCTTGGCCTTTGTGAACATGAAGGGGGAGATACAGGAGATCAACAGCCGCTTCAGCGGCACCTTCGGCTACAGCCACGAGGAAGTGCCGACCATCGAGGCCTGGAGGCGGCTTGCGTACCCTGATCCCGAATATCGCCGGCAGATCACCGAAACCTGGGACGCGGCCATGCGCCAGCACGGGTCCGTCGGCACCATCGTGACGCCCACGGAATACCGGGTGACCTGCAAGAACGGCGACGTGCGCATCGTGCTCATCTCCGGCATCGCCGTGGGCGAGGGCTATCTGGCCAGCTTCTTCGACGTCACCGAGCGCAGGCTGACCGAGGACGCCCTGCGGGAAAGCGAGCTGAAGTTCCGCACCGTGGCCGACTACACCTATGACTGGGAATACTGGCGCAACGCCGAAGGCGAACTCGTCTGGGTCTCGCCTTCCTGCCTGCGGATGACCGGCTACAGTGATGGGGAATTCTACGCAGACTCCGGCCTGGTGGAGCGCCTTGTGCACCCGGAGGACCGCCCCCTGTACGACGGGCACCTCGAGGCGGCCAAGGCCCAGGGCCTGGGCGCCACCAACCTGGACTTCCGCATCGTCCACCGCGACGGGCGAATCGTTTGGATCAGCCACCACTGCGTGGACCTGGTGAGCCCGGAGGGGGTCTCCCTCGGCCGGCGCGTCAGCAACCGCGACATCACGGACCGCAAGCAGGCCGAGCTTGAAGGACGGAGCTGGGCCAAGTTCCCTGAAGAAAATCCGTCCATGGTCATGCGCATAGGACCAGACCTGCGCCTTACCCACGCCAACAAACCGAGCGAATTTTTCCTGAAGAGCCAGGGCATGACCGTGGGTGACCCGTTCCCCGCCGCATACGCGGAGCATGTGAGCGAAGCCCTGCGCAGCAGGGAACGCAGGGACTTCGAGGTCGTCCTCGGACATCAGGTTTTCAGCATGAACGTGGTTCCGGTGCCCAGCGAGACTTACGTCAACATCTACGGACTGGACATCACCGAGCGCAAGAACGCCCAGGAGCGTCTGCAGCGCAAGAGCGCCATGCAGGAGGGCATCAACAGCATCTTCCGCACCGCCCTGGCCAGCGATTCGGACGAGCGGCTGGGCAAGGACTGCCTGGAGATCGCCGAGCGACTCACCGGCAGCGTTTTCGGCTACCTGGGCGAGATCACGCCGGAGGGCGTGCTCGAGGTCTTCGCCATGAGCGATCCGGGCTGGGACCTGTGCACCGTGTATCTGGAGAAGCAGAAGCAGGACCGGCTGCAGCCGAAGAAGTTCCCCATCCGCGGGTTGTACCACTCGGTGATCCAGGGCGCGGATTCCGTGCTGAGCAATGATCCGCCCGCGCACCCGCACTGGCGAGGCTTGCCCAAGGGACACCCGCCGCTCACCGCATTCTTGGGCGTGCCGCTGCTCATCGGCGACAGCGTGGTGGGCATGCTTGGCCTTGGCAACAAGCCCGGCGGCTACGACGCCCTGGACCGCGAAATAGCGGAGACCCTCGCCGTGGCCATTTCCGAGGCTCTGCACAAGAACCGCATGCGCCGCTCCCTGGCCGAGCGCGAGGAGCAACTGCGCATCTTTGTGGAGCACGCCCCGGCCTCCATCGCCATGTTCGACACCAAGATGCGCTATGTCGCCGTGAGCCGGCGCTGGAGCGACGACTACGGTCTGGGCGATCAGGAGCTCATCGGCCGCAGCCACTACGAGATTTTTCCGGAGATTCCGGAACGCTGGAAGGAAATCCACCGCCGTTGCATGGCCGGCGCCGTGGAGCGGCTGGACGAGGATCCGTTTCTCCGGGCGGACGGGAAAATCCAGTGGATATGCTGGGAGATCCGTCCGTGGTTCAAGGATTCCGGCAGCGTGGGCGGCATCGTCTGCTTCAGCGAGGACGTCTCGGCGCGCAAGCAGGCTGAGCTTGTCACCCTGGCGGCCAAAGAGGCCGCCGAGGCAGCCAACAAGGCCAAGAGCGAGTTCCTGGCCAACATGAGCCACGAGATCCGCACGCCGCTGAACGGGGTGCTGGGCATGCTCCAGCTTCTGCGCGACGGGGCCACGCCGGACGAGCAGTCCGTATACTCGCACATGGCCTACGACGCGGCGCGGCGGCTTCTATCCCTGTTGAACGACATCCTCGACTTCTCGCGCATGGAGGCCGGGCGCATCGCCCTAACCAATGAACCCTTCCAGCTTGAGAGCGTCTTCGAGTCCGTGTCCAATGTCTTCAGCATGGCCTGCATGAGCAAGCGTCTGAAACTCTCCTGCTCCATGGAGCCGGGCATGCGGGGCGGTTTCGTGGGCGACGAGGCCCGCATCCGGCAGATCCTGTTCAATCTGGTTGGCAACGCGGTGAAGTTCACCCCGGCCGGTTCCGTGTCCGTGGAGGCCTGGGTGCGGCCCCTCAAGGGCAAGACGGGCTGGTCGCACCTGTACATCTGCGTCAGCGACACGGGCATCGGCATCCCGGACGAGAAGATCGACCACGTGTTCCAGCGCTTCACCCAGACCGATGCCTCCTACACGCGCAAGTACGAGGGCGCCGGGCTCGGCCTGGCCATCGTCAAGCGGCTCATGCAGGTCATGGGCGGCGACATCACCGTGGACAGCGTACTGGGGCAGGGCACAGCCATCTATCTGCACCTGCCCATGCGGCTGCCCGGCCGGGACGCGCTCCAGCAGGGCGAAGGAACCTCGGCTCCGGTGGCCCCGGGCGACAAGCTGCACATTCTCGTGGTGGAGGACGAGGCCATCAGCCAGATGGCCATTGTGACCCTGCTGCAGCGCATGGGGCACCTCGTCACCAGCGCGAACAACGGACGCGAGGCCGTGGAGCGCGCGCGCGAAACACGCTACGACTGCATCCTCATGGACATCCAGATGCCGGAGCTGAACGGGGTGGAAGCCACGGAGCAGATCCGCCAGATCGCCAAGCCTTCCGACCGCGCGGGCGTGTGGATCATCGCCCTCACCGCCTACGCCCTGGCGGGCGACAAGGAGAAATTCCTGGAGGCGGGGCTGGACGACTACGTGAGCAAGCCGGTGCAGGAGCGGCCCCTGCGCGAGGCCCTGCTGCGCATCGGCCGGCGCGTGCCCCGCTAGGCGGGCGCAAGGCCCCAGCCTTGGCCGGAAGGCGTCCGCCCCGCGTCTGCCCGGTCCCCTCTTGCCCTTGTTCTTCTGCTGGTGCTATGGGGACATACAGCCGTAGAGACACTGCAACGCGGAGGGCACTCCCCATGCGCATCCGTTCCGCAACCATGGCGTTCTGCTGCTTCCTGGTCGCTTTCCCCTGCATCGTCCTGGCCCAGGACCTGCCCCAGGAGTGCAAGGAAGCAATGGACACCCGCAGCCCGCAAGCCCAGGTGAGCTTGTTCACGCGCTGCCTCGACAGCGGTCGCCTGAACGGCGGCACCAAGGCCACAACCCTCAAGCAACGGGCCATTGCCTACATGCACCTTGGCCAGCACCAAAGGGCCGTGGACGACATCGACCAGGCCGTCAAGCTCAAGTCCGACGACGCCGACAACTACTATCTGCGCGGCCTGGCCTACCGGGCCCTTGGGCAGCTCGACCGGGCCCTTGAGGACACCAACCGGGCCATCGGCCTGGATCCGAACTTCGCCGCGGCCTACGCCAACAGGGCCTTCACCAACAAGGCCCTGGGAAACGCCAGCCAGGCCCGGTCCGATGCGCGCCGCGCCCTGGATCTCGACCCGAGGGTCAAGGTTCCGGCCTTTTAGCTGCGGCCCTGCAAGGAGGATGGGGACAGGCCCGTCCGGGCGGCCCAGGCGTCCCTGCACGCGGTTGAGGCAATGGAAAGGGGCGAGGCCATGGCCTGTGGCGGCTTTCGCCCCGTTTCTCCCCGGCCGGGCTTTCCTGCGGGCAGGGTCAGCTTCGTGGTGGAAGTGCGTTTTACTTCGGCCGGCTTCGTGTCTGCAAAGCTTGAAGCCGCTGCCGGCAGCTCGCTGAGGACAAGCAGCAGCCCGGTTCCCGTCTGCAAGGGACGGGGGCTTATTTCCCTGCTTCCCAGGCCGCGAGACCGCCGTCCACGTAGCGCGCCGTGACTCCCCGCGCTTCCAGCGCCGCCTGGACGCTCTTGCTCACCGAGCCGCCGCGCACGCAGTAGAGCGCCACTTCGCCGTCCGTCGGAATTTCCTCCACCCATTCTCCAACCTTGGCCGGGTCGCGCCATTGTGCGCCGGGGATGCCCTCCGGGCCGGCCGCCTTGTCTTCGGGGCGGCGCACGTCGAGGATCAGGGGCGGGGTTCCCGAAGCCAGGGCCTTGCGCAGTTCGTCCGGGGTCAACGTCGGTGTCGTCATAGGCTTCCTATGCTGTTTCCACAGCGTTGTTCGGGGATGCGGGGGGCGTTTCGTCCAGGCTCACGCCGGACAAGAACACGGGAATCGCCGCAAGGAGTACCACGGCCAGCACGGCAAAGGCCAGACGGAAGTCCAGGGCTGCCACAAGCAGTCCGCCCAGGATGGGGCCGGAGGCGTGACCCACGTCGAAGATGGTGCCGAAGGTTCCCATGGCCGCGCCGTAGTGCCGCTTGCGGCAGAGATCGGCCACCAGGGCGGCGGAAGACGATGTCACCAGGGCCTCGCCCAGGCCGAAGACAAGCCCCGCGCCGGAAAGGGCGACAAAGCCCGTGAGCCAGGGCATGGCGGCCAGGCCTGCGGCGCAGAGGAACAGGCCCGCGGCGATGGGGGCCTTGCGGCCGTGGCTGTCGCCCAATCGGCCCAGGATGGGCTTGGCGAGCATGGTGACCACGATCTGCACGGCCCAGAGCATGCCCGCCTCCAGCTCGTTCAAGCCCGCGCGCGTCACGGCATAGATGGGCAGGAAGGCTTCCAGGGCGCCCATGCCCAGGTTCTGCACACCCTCCATGGCAGAGGTAAGCAGCACGCGGCGATCGGCCACCACTTCGCGGATGCCTTGCCGGAATGTGGCCAGCCGCTCGCCAAGGGCTGTTCCGGCGCTTGCATGGGCCTCCGGCCCGCGCAGCAGCCACAGCCCCAGCAGGAGCGCCAACATGCCCGCGGCTCCGCTCACCAGGAACACCAGGCGGAAATCCCACAGGGCGGGAGCCGGTGCGCCTGGCGCGTGGTGCAGCATGAAGCCGCCGATGGGCGCGCCCAGGAGCGTGCCGACAATCATCACGGACGAGAACCAGGAGAGCATCTCGCCCCGGCGTTCGCCTGCCATCTCGGCCACCACGGCCATGGCCACGGGACCGTAGATGGCCGTCGCGAGGCCGTGGACGAAGCGCACCACCACAAGGGCCTGGTAGTTCTGGATGAAGAGGTAGGCGAAGGGCATGAGGCCGAACACGAAAAGTCCGGCCAGCATGGTGCGCTTGCGGCCGATGACATCCGAAAGCGCCCCCGCGGGCATCTTGAAGAAGATGCCCGTCACCGTGGAGATGCCCACGGCCAGGCCCACGGCCTCCGGCCCCGCGCCCAGGAACAGGGCAAAGAGCGGCAGCACCGGATTGCGCGCCAGGGCGTAGGAGAAACGGGCCAGGAACCCCACGGCGTTCAGGCCCGCCAGGGCGCCCGCGGCGGAGGACGGCTTCACGTCATCCGCCTAGTGGCCTGGGGCCGGGGCAGCCTTGCGGTCGAAGAAGGGGCTCTTGCCATACACACCCAGCGGGATGCCCATGGCCACCTCGGCCTTGATGAAGCCCAGCGCCCGCGCCGCGGCTCCCACCCGCTGCTGCACCCGGCAGTCGACGGAGAGCAGGCTGGCGGCCTTGGCGGCGGAGGAGAGGGCCACGCCGATGTCCATCATGCGCATGGCGCAGTGCGGGCCGCTGTAGCCCATGCCCTTGTCCGCATTAGCGCGGCCGGCCAGGAACTCCTTGCAGGTGTGATACCCGCAGGCTCCACAGTCGTAGCCGGCGGCCACGGTCTTGGCCAGGCCGACGAGGACCACCGCGTGGGCGTTTTCTATGTTGTCCGCATCGCGGAGCCAGAAGCTTTCGTTGGTGCTGTCCGGTGCGTACCCGCGCATCTTGGCGGCTATGGCCTGCAGATCGGCGCCTTCGCTCACCACCACGATCTCCAGGAAGTCCTTGCCTCCGGCCTTGGGCGCGGTGCGGGCGGCGGCGGCCATGAGTCCGGCCACGTGGATGCTGATGTCTTTCATCTTATACTCCAGCTGGGGTGTAGGTTGCGACAAGGGCGTCGAAGAGCAGCATGGCCCGTTCGAGCAGTTCCGCATCGGTTGAGGAAATCTTGATCAGGCCGTCCAGGACATCCTTCACCGCCCTGGCGTCGGCGGGCAGGCCGCCCTCCTCGCCGGAGTCGTCGGCCAGGTCGATGGCCTTCACGAGGCCCATGAGACGGCGCACGGCCACATCGCGGATACCGAAGTCCTGCGCCAGCACTTCGAAGGTCACCAGCTCGCCCCGATGGGTGAAGTCGGCGCGCTCCATGTCGAAGCTCACATACTGCGGCCCGCGTGGCGCGTCCTCGCCAGAGGCCAGGAAGCGGATGGCGGCCCCGGCGTCGATGCGCCTGCGCACCAGCCAGAAGGAGGACAAGCGGTCGATGTACGGGTGCGCCCGGGTGGTCCAGGTGCGGTTGGCGTAGTCCTCCGCGCGGCATGGTGGCGCGACCTCGTCCTGTCCCGTGCCGTCAAGCCGTCTGGACAGGTCCTCCAGGACCGTGCGCAGGGCGTCGCCCCGGCCGGAAGGGAAGAAGTCGATTTCTCTGATGGCTGCCAGGCGGCGGTCGGCCTTGCGCAGGAACGCCCGCAGCTCGCGGCGTTGGGAATCAGCCTCTGGCGCGGCGCTGAAGCGTGAAGAAAGACCGGACGCTTCCTGCTCCAGTTCGGCGTAATCGGCGTCGCGGGCGCGGCGGAAGTGGTCACAGACCTCGGCCTCGGTCAATCCGCCCAGGTCGGAGCAGGTCAGCAGGACAGCCTCGCCGCCGCCCGCCTCAACCTCCTGGGCCAGCCAGCCCAGATGTTCGCGGCAGTCCTCACGTCCGGGCAGGAGGTGCAGGGAGTTCTTGAGCGGGATAGCTCCAATGGCCGCAAGTCTGCGCAGGGCCTTCACCCGCAGGGACTGTAGCCGGGCCGGAAGGGAGAGGGAAAAGACAAACCATGTGTTACTCATGTAGCATGTCTAGTTACATCTTAACCTGATGTCAAGGGCAAGGCGAAACCGTTCTACAAGTCTGGGCAGGCTTGCTAAGGTGCCACACGGGTCGCGTCCGGTGGCAGGGTATGGCTTATGGATACAAAAGTCGCTGATTTTATGCAGGAAATAGCTCAGGGCTTGGAACTTGGCGGGAGAAGACGCGGAAAGGATCCGAGGATGTTGCGGCCAGCGCGACCACGTGCGGCACACAGGGGGGAGCACGTGCTGTTGCCCCTGGCGCCACTGGGGGGGCGGCGGCTAGGCCATGAGGCAACAAAAAACCCCGCTTTCGCGGGGTCTTGTGGACTTGATTGTGCTTGGTCGGACAATCTTTTGGTGGGGCGGAGTCAA
>CAYUOW010000040.1:0-21905 GCA_964446455.1 uncultured Desulfocurvus sp. | reverse complement strand
ATGTGCAGAAATGAGTACCTGCGACAAGGTGCTGACGCCCGGCAGCTTTTTCTGGGCGCGGTGAGGCCTTTCGACATAGTCTAGACAAATCCTTAATCGATAACATCCCGTATTTGAAGAAATAATACGTGTTGGCATCACCAATGCATGTGTGGCCGCAAAAGGGAATGTTTTTTCGAACAAGGAGGTTTACGTCATGTCTTTGGTGATCAATCACAACCTGATGGCCATGAACGCGTCCCGCAACCTGGGCACCGCGTACGGGGCCCTGTCCACCTCGACCCAACGCTTGTCATCGGGCCTGCGCGTGAACACCGCAGCCGACGACGCGGCCGGCCTGGCCATCCGCGAACTCATGCGCGCGGACATCAAGAGCATGAACCAGGGCGTGCGCAACGCGAACGACGCCATCTCCATGATCCAGACCGCGGACGGAGCGCTCGGCGTCATCGACGAGAAGCTGATCCGCCTGAAGGAACTGGCCATGCAGGCCTCGACGGGCACCTACTCGTCCGACCAGCGCCTCATGATCGATTCCGAGTACCAGGCCATGTGTTCGGAAATTTCGCGAATCGCCATGGCGACCGACTTCAACGGCATCCACCTGTTGAACGGCCACCTGTCCGGTTCCTCCACCAGCCACAACGGCACCGGCATCGAGTCCGTGGGCGCGCTGAAGATCCACTTCGGCGCCGGCAACGACTCCTCCGAGGACTACTACTACATCAATGTTGGCTGCGCCACGGCTTCGGCCCTGGGCCTGGGCATGCTGACCGGCGACAAGCAGAAGTACACCGCCGCCCAGATCGCCGCCGAGACCGATCCCTTGAAGAAGGCCAAGATGATCGACGCCAACAACGCCGGCAAGACCATCTCCACCCAGGAGCTGGCCCAGCAGGCGCTGGACGCCATCAACCAGGCCATCATCTCCAAGGACAAGATCCGCGCTTCCCTTGGCGCCATGCAGAACCGCCTGGAGAACACCATCACCAACCTCTCCATTCAGGCGGAGAACCTGCAGGCTTCCGAGTCGCGCATCTCCGACGTGGACGTCGCCACGGAAATGACGGAATTCACCCGTCAGCAGATCCTGGCGCAGTCCGCCGTAGCCATGCTGGCCCAGGCCAACAGCCTGCCCAAGATGGCTCTGCAGCTCATCCAGGGCTAGTGGGGCACGGCCTTGGCGCCGTAGACCGACCGCACCAAGAAAACGGGCCGAAAGGGGAATTCCCTTCCGGCCCGTTGCGTTGTTTCAGGGCGGGATTATGCTTGCTGGCTGGTGAGGCTTGAGATGGCGCTCTGGGCGGCGGCCTGCTCGGCCTTCTTCAGGCTGGGGCCGGTGGCGCGGAAGCGCTGGCCGTCGGGCAGCAGCACCTCCACCTCGAAGGTCTTGTGGTGCTCCGGCCCGCTGGACTCCACCAGGGCGTACACGGGCCGTTCGCGGTGGGTCTCCTGGGTCAGCTCCTGCAACCTGCTCTTGCAGTCCTTGCCGCCGGGCAGGGCGGGGGAGTCGGGCCACAGGGGCTCGAGCAGGGAGAGCACCAGCCGGCGCGCCTCCTCGAAGCCTCCGTCCATGAACACCGCGCCGAAAAGCGCCTCCAGGGCGTCGGCCAGCAGGCTGTCGCGGCCGCGGCCGCCCTGGCTCTCCTCGCCGCGGCCCAGCAGCATGCGCCCGTCCAGGCCAAGGCTTCGGGCCACGCCCGCCAGGGTGCTGGTCTTCACCAGCCGCGAGCGCAGCTTGGTCAGAAGGCCTTCGTCGGCCTCGGGGAAGCGGCGGTAGGCTTCCTCGCTGACGCAGAGCTCCAGCACCGCGTCGCCGAGAAACTCCAGCCGCTCGTTGGAAAGTTCCGGGCGGCCCTGCTCGTTGGCCCAGGAACTGTGCGCCAGCGCCAGTTCCAGCAGCTTGACTTGCCTGAAACGATAGTGGATATCATCCTGTACCGTCGTGAGATTCTCTTCCACCAAGCCCCTCCGGAAGGCCGCCCGCATGCCCGATACCCCGTCTCTTCAAGCGCTCCTCTCCCCGGCCTCCGTGGCCGTGGTCGGGGCTTCGCGCAGCCGGAGCAAGGTGGGCGGCATGGTCCTGGCCAATCTTGTTGCCGCAGGGTACAGGGGCGCAATCCATCCCGTCAATCCCGCCGCCGCAGCCGCAGGGGAAAGCCTTGCCGGGCTCGCGCCCCTGGCGTCCTCGGCCGCGCTGCCCGAAGGGGTCGATCTTGCCGTGGTCTGCCTCCCGCGCGAGCAGGCCCTGGCCGAGGTGGAAATTCTGGCCGGGCGCGGAGTGCGCGCCGCCATCGTGCTGGCCGCGGGCTTCCGCGAGACCGGCCGGCAGGGCTTTCTGGCCGAGCAGGAGCTCACGCGCATCGCCGCGCAAACAGGCATGCTGCTGCTGGGGCCCAATTCCCTCGGGCTCATCAACACCGCCTGCGATCTGAACGTCAGCTTTGCCGCGGGCTATCCCAAGCCCGGCGGGGTGTCGTTCTTTTCCCAGTCCGGGGCCATGTGCGTGTCCGTGCTCGACTGGGCCATGGGCCTGGGCCTCGGCTTCTCCAAGTTCGTGAGCCTGGGCAACAAGGCCCGCCTGAACGAGGCCCACGTGCTGCGCGCCCTGGGCGACGACCCGGACACCAAGGTCATTTTGGGCTATTGCGAAAGCGTGGAGGACGGGCAGGAATTTCTCGCCGCCGCGCGCGAGGTGACGGCAAAAAAGCCCGTGCTCATGCTCAAGGCGGGCATCACCCCGGCCGGGGCGCGGGCGGTCTCGGCCCACACGGGTTCGGCCTCGGGCTCGCCTGCGGCCTACCGCGCGGCCTTCCGCCAGGCGGGCATCATCCACGTGGAGGAGATGTCGCAGCTCTTCGGCCTGGCCCAGGCCTTCGCCACCCAGCCCCTGCCTTCCGGGCCGGGGCTCGCGGTCATCACCAACGCGGGCGGTCCGGGCATCCTCGCGGCCGACGCCTGCGCCCGCACCAGCCTTTCCCTGCCGCGCCCTGCCGCCGCCACCCTGGAACGCCTGACCGAGGCCCTGCCGGGCTTCGCCTCGCTGTACAATCCCGTGGACCTTCTGGGCGACGCCGGGGCCGAGCGCTACCGCGCCGCCCTGTCCATCCTGCTGGCCGATGCACAGATCCGCGCCCTGCTGGTGCTTTTCACCCCAACGGCCAAGTCCGAGCCGCTCAAGACCGCCCGCGCCATCATCGAGGCCGCCCAAGGCCCGGACAACGCCGAGGCCAAGCCCGTGGCCGCCTGCTTCCTGGGCGGGGCCATGGTCGCCCCGGCGCGCGCGGCCCTTTTGGCCGCGGGCATTCCCTGCTTCGATTTTCCCGAAGCCGCGGTGGAGGCCCTGGACGCCCTGCACCGCCAGCACCGCTGGCTTGCCGAGGGCCGCGCTGCCGCCTGCCGCCTTTCATCTCCCGGCGGCCAGTCCGGCTGCGACGCCCCCTGGGACGACGAGGCCCTGAACATCATCGGAACAGCCAAGGCCCAGGGCCTGCTGGAGCTCGGCGGGGTGACGGCCCTTGAGGCCGCCCACGCGGCCGGGCTGCCGGTGTTGACCACCGGCCTTGCACGCACCAGCGCCGAGGCCGTGCGCCTAGCCGGGGAGATCGGCCTGCCGGTTTCCTTGAGCCTGGCCGTGCGCGAAGGCGGCGCGGCAGGCCCTGGGCCCGCCTCGGCCCTGCGCGGAGGCGAGGCCGCGCGTTTTTCCCGCCTGGCCGATGCCGAGGCCGTGCGCCAGGCTTTTCTGGCCCTCACCAGCCGCGCCGCGCGCCTGCGGCCCGAGGCCAGCGTCACCGGCTGCCTGGTGCAGGCCGCGGCCCACGTGCCGCAGAGCGGCTTCGAGCTGGTGACGGGCTTCACCCGCGACGCGCAGTTCGGGCCGCTTCTGTCCTTCGGCCTGGCGGGCATCGGCTCGGAGCTTTTGGGCGAGGTGAGCCACCGGCTGGCGCCCCTGACCCCGCCCCTGATGACTCCGGAGGACTCGCGCGAGATGCTGCGCGAGATGCGTTTCTATCCACTTTTGCGCGGGGCCGGGGGCGGGGCTGTTGTTTCCCTGGCTGCGCTGGAGCGGCTGCTTTTGGCCGTGGCGCGCCTGGCGCTGCGCGCGCCGGGCCTTTCCGGCGCGGAGTTCTCCCCTGTGCTGGCCGGGCCGGAAGGCGTGTTCATCGCCGGGGCGCGGCTCACTCTGGGCTAGACCCCGGGGCTGTCTCCGGGATACTTTCGACCAAACGCGAAGGAGGGCGCCATGCCCGGACTCTACATCGGCTCCACCTCCGGCTATTCCGGCAAGAACACCGTCACCGTGGGCCTGGGCCTGGCCTTCCAGCAGGCGGGCCTCAAGGTGGGCTACATGAAGCCCGTGGGGGCCATGCCCTTTGAGACCGAGGCCGGCCTGGCCGACGAGGACGCGCTGTTCGTGCGCGCGGCCCTGGCCCTGGCCGACGACCCCGCCCACACGCCCACGGCCATGACCCCGGTCGTGGTGACGCACGACTTCAAGGTGGACGCCTTCGAGGGGCGGCTGCCCGGCGTGGCCGATGGCGGCCTGGTGCGCTCCATCGGCGCGGCCTACAAGGGCCTGGCCAAGGGGCGCGACGTGGTGCTGGTGGCCGGCAGCGGCAGCATGTACTCCGGCAAATATTCCGGGGTGGACGCCATCAGCGTGGTCAAATCCCTGGACATCAAGGCCGTGGTCATCGACCGCTTCGAAAAGGAGCTGAACTACGACCTGTTGCTGATGCTGAAAGAACAGCTGGGCGACAACCTCGCCGGGGTCATCCTGAACGACGTGCCCCCGGCCTTCCTGGAGGAAGTTTCCGGCCACCTGGCCCCCTTCCTGGAGGCGCGCGGCATTCCGGTGCTCGGCATCCTCCCGCGCGACCCGCTCATGGGCTCCATCACCGTGGGCGACCTGGCCCAGCGCCTGGGCGGCAAGGTCATCTCCGCGCACCACCGCACGGACCGCGTGGTCTCGCAGTTCCTCATCGGCACCATGCAGGTGGAGAACTTCATGCTGCACTTCCGCAAGAAGAAGAACGCCGCGGTCATCGTCGGCGGCGACCGTGCCGATGTGCAGCTGGTGGCCCTGGAGGGCGACTGCCCCTGCCTGGTGCTCACCGGCAACCTTTACCCCAACGACGTGATCCTGACGCGCTCCGAGGTGTTGGAGACCAGCATCATCATCGTGCGCGAGGACACCTTCACCGTGGCCAAGAAGATGGAGAACCTGCTGACCCGCCACAAGATGCGCGACGCCGTGAAGGTGCGCCAGGGGGCGGAGCTGGTGGCCAAGCACCTGCGCATGGACGTTCTGCGGCAGAGCCTGGGCCTGTAAGTCCTGCATTTCCCGGTTTCCCTGGCCGCTTCGGCCGGGAGGGCAGCATGCGGAAAATCATTCCCCTCACATGGCTCGCTGCGGTGGCGCTCTTCCTTTGCTGCGCCATGGTTCGCCAGGTCCAGGCCGAGCCTTCCAGGCCCGCCAAGGCCGCGCAATCCAGGCAGGAACAGGCGGCGGGCAAGACGCCCCGCGTCACCGGGGCCAAGGTGCTGGCCGTGGGCCTGTTCACCTCCACGCTGGAAAGCCGCGAGATCTCCCTGCACGTGGCCGACAGCAATCGCGACCAGGCCCGGGACTTCACCCTGGTGAAGCGCGGCGCGGCGGTGGAGGCCCGGCTCGATACGGGCATCGGCCTGCGCTACCAGCTCACGGGAGAGCCCAAGGGCGGCGAGGTGGTGGTGGACGTGGTGGTGCGGCATCCGGCCATGGTCAACCCGAACACCCAGCTGCCCATGACCCACTCCACCGCGCAGTACACGCGCAGCATAGGCGCCGTGGAGCACAACGTGTGGAACTTTGACACGCCGTCCGGCCTGGTGCCGGGCGCCTACGTCATCGAGGTCTTGCACAAGGGCCGGGTGCTGGCCCGGCAGGCCTTCCAGGTGACGGTGAAGCAGTAGGGCGGGAGTCTAGCCGCGGTCCTTCACGTCTTCGCGCCAGGCGTTGGCCCTGGCGCAGCAGCCTTGCCCCACAAACAGCGGGGAAAGGTCCACGCCCGCAACCGGATGGATCACCAGATCGCAGACATAGCGCGCGCCGGTCCAGACCAGCGCCGGGCAGCGCTTGGTGTAGCCGAAGGCCTGGTGCGAGACCTCGCAGGGGTTGTCCAGGCAGCACCAGCCGCAGCCCACGCAAGGCAGCGGCGGCAGGCCGGGATCCTTTGGCGAGAAGAAGTCGTCGTCCTGCGGCACGGCGAGGAGCTCTGCCGCGGGAGCGGAAATCGGGTTGGTCGGGTCGTCGGTCATGGGCCGCGAACATAGGGCAGGACCGGCGCGAAGGCAACAGCGGCGCGGAAGGGCGCCGGGCGGCGGCCCGGCGGGCGGGCCCTCGCACGCGTTGCGGGTGCCGGGCTTTGCTGTTAAGAGTGCGCACGCGGCGGCCCCTGGCCGCCAAACCGTGCCCTCGGAGTTCCCCCCGATGCAGACGACCATGCCCCTTGCGCCCTTTCTGCCCGCGCAACGCGCGCCCATGGACATCATCCGCCGCCAGGCCGTGCTGGCCGGAACCCTGAACACCAGCGGGGTGCTGGACCTTTTGCCGCTCATCGTCATGGTGCTGAACCAGGACCGGCAGATCGTTCTGGCCAACCAGAACCTGGGGCGCTACCTGAACCGGCCCACGAGCGAGCTGCTGGGCCTGCGCGTGGGCGAGGCCCTGGGCTGCGACCACCGCCACGACTCGGACGACGGCTGCGGCACCACGGTCTTCTGCTGCCACTGCGGCGCGGCCCGCGCCATCCTGAAAGGCCTGCGCGGCGGGCACGACGTGCAGGAATGCCGCATCACGCGCGACAACCGCGACGTCATGGACGCGGTGAACTTCCAGTTCCTGTCCACCCCGCTTTCCCTGGCCGGGGAAAATTTTCTTTTCGTCACCATGCTCGACGTGTCGCACGAGAAGCGCGTGGAGCTTTTTGAGCGCATCTTCTACCACGACGTGCTGGACACCTCCGCGGGTATCCACGGTCTGTGCTCCCTCCTGGCCGGGCAGGTCAGCGGCGATCTGCGCGACGACACGGAGATTCTGCTCGGCGCGTCCTCGCGCCTGGTGGACCAGATTTTGGCGCAGAAGCAGTTCGCCGCGGCCGAGAACCACGAGGTGGAGGTGCAGCCGGTGAAGCTGGGCACCCGTTTCTTGCTGCTGGAGCTGGCGGATTTCTTCCGCCGCCAGGGCGTGGCCGCGGGCAAGCGCCTGGTGGTGGACCAGGACAGCGCGGATCTGTTTTTCGAGACGGACAAGAACCTGCTCTACCGCGTGCTGGCCAACCTGACCAAGAATGCCCTTGAGGCCTCGGCCCAGGGCGAGACGGTGCTCCTTTCCTGCGCGGCCGCGGCCGAGGGCGTGGTCTACAGCGTGCGCAACCCCGGCGTCATGGACGAGAACGTGCGCCTGCAGCTGTTCACGCGCTTCTTTTCCACCAAGGGCCCCGGGCGTGGCCTGGGCACTTACAGCGCGCGCCTGCTGGCCGAGGAATACCTCGGCGGCCGGGTGGAGGTGCGCTCCGAGGCGGGCCTGGGCACGGCGTTCACAGTGTCCCTGCCCCTGCGCCTGCCTGCCGCCGTCCCGATGGCCCCGGAGGGGGAGGGGCCCGTCTGGCCGTTGACGCCTCCGGTCAATGAAGGATAGATGAAGTAGGCGGCCTGCGCATGGTTCGCCGATGAGCGGAAAAGGGCTCCGGCCCCCGTTGAATTTCGCGGAAAATAGGGTAGTCTGTCGGGTACGAGGTACGCATGCCCACGTCGCAGGAGCACAAAGGTCCCAACGGGCTTGAGGCCGTCCAGGAAACCCTGGCGCGTCTTGGCGTTGCGGGCGACACGGACTGGATGGCCCTGGTGCTCTTCGCCCGCAACCTCGTCTCGGCCATGGATCTTTTCACCGAGGACCAGAAGGCTCAGCTGCAGGCCAAGATTTTTGAGCAGATGGCCAAGCGGCCCCTGGACCAGCGGCGCTTCCGGGATATCGTGCAGCATATCCAGACCTTCCTGCTGGACAACCAGAGGGTGGCTGACCTGCGCAGCCAACTGGCCACCGAGCGCCAGGGCTTCGATGCCCTGTACGACGAAATGGGCAAGGTGTTCACCGAGATACAGCACAGCACCCAGGCGCGCGAGCACAAGATCCAGCGCATCGGCGCGGCCACCGAGAAGGACATCGCCGAGGCCGATTCCCCGGCCGAGGTGCTGCGCCGCCTGCGCGGCATGATCACCGACATGGTGAGCCAAGCGCGCGAGGAAGCCCGTTCCTGGCAGGAGCGGGCGCACCAGCTGGAGCACACGGCCAACTTCGATCCCCTGCTTTCCGAGCTGTACAGCCGCCGGGCGCTGGACGCCCAGCTTTCCGCCGCCCAGGAGCGCTGCCGCAAGGACAACCTTCCCCTGTCGCTCATGTTCATCGACGTGGACCATTTCAAGGCCATCAACGACACCCACGGCCATCAGGTGGGCGACGGCGTGCTCCGGGTGCTGGCGGCCATCCTCTCCGCCCATGCCATGCAGTTTTCCGGCTATGCCGCCCGCTTCGGGGGCGAGGAGCTGGTCATCGTGTGCGAGGGCCTGGCAGAAGCGGCGGCCGTGTCCCGGGCCGAGGACATCCGCCAGGACGTGGCGCGCTGCCCCTTTGTGCCCCATCTGACGAGCCCGGAGTCCGTGCCGCCCCTGCATGTGACGGTGAGCATAGGCGTGGCGCAGATAGGACCGGGGCAGACGGCCTCGGACCTGCTGCTGGCCGCGGACCAAGCCATGTATGCGGCCAAGACCCAGGGCCGCAACCGCGTTGTGGCCCAAGGCTCCCTGGCACCTTCCCGAACCACTTGAGCGCCCCCGCTGGCGCGTTGACGCTGACAAACCCGCCACACCGGCGGAGACTCCCTTAAGGATAGACCATGCCGAGAGTGCAATCCATTCAGATGCGGGTTTTGTTGTGGGGCTGGGGCGTGCTCATCGCCGGGTTGGCCCTGGCCTTCTGGCGCTACAGCTCCACCCTGGACGACGAGACCGCGCGCGACTTCGAGCGCGACACCCAGGCCAAGCTCGAGACCGTGCAGTGGCTGCTGGACAGAAGCGGCCCCTTCAACGAGCCCCGCGACCGCCAGGATTTCCTGCACTCCCTGGCGGGCAGCATGGGCATGCGCATCTCCCTCATCGAGGGCGGCAAGGTGGTGGCCGACACCAGCGTGCCCTTCGCCGAGATCGGCAAGCTGGACGACCACTCCGGCCGGCCCGAGGTCATCGCCTCCCTGGGGGGCGAGGTGGGCCAGGCCACGCGCCACAGCGCCACGCTCGACCGCGACATGATCTACATGGCCAAGAAGCTGGCCGGAAAGGACGGCGCGCCCGACACGGTGCTGCGCCTGGCCGCGCCGGTTTCCCAGGTGCGCATGCATCTGCAGCGCATGCGCTGGGCGCTTCTGGCCGCCATGGTGCCGCTCCTGCTCGGCTCCGGCGTGCTTCTCTGGCTGCTCTCCCGCACCATCACCGGCGGCATCGCCCAGTTCACCGAGGCCGCCCAAGCCATCGGCGACGGCGACTACCGCCGCAAGATCCTGTTCTACCCGGCGGCGGAGTTCCAGCCCCTGGCCGAGGCCATCAACCGCATGGCCAAGAAGATCAAGAAGAACGTCAAGATCATCGAGAACCAGCGCGGCGAGCTCTGGGCCATGTTCGAGGGCATGAGCGAGGGCGTCATGGTGCTGGATTCCGGCGGGCGCATCCTGCACGTGAACCCGGCGCTGTCGTCCATCTTCCCCCGCGCCCACGAGTTCATCGGCCGCGCGCCCCTGGAGGCCACCATGAGCCTGGAGATCCAGAATCTCGTGGACGGCATCATGGCCGGGGAAACCAGCGAGCGCGTGAGCCGCCAGATCGAGCTCAAGGACCGCCACTGCGCGGAGATGACCGTGGTGCCCTTCCGCGACCACAAGTACCGCCCGCGCGTCATCCTGGTGTTCCACGACACCAGCGAGCAGAAGCGCGTGGAGCGCGTGCTGCGCGACTTCGTGGCCAACGCCTCGCACCAGCTGCGCACGCCCTTGACCAGCATCCGCGGCTACGCCGAGACCCTGCTCGACTCGCCCCCGGCGGAAGACGCCAAGCGCCGCGAGTTCCTGGAGATCATCCACGCCAATGCCGTGCACATGGCCAAGGTCATCGGCGGCATGTTCGCCCTGGCCAAGAGCGAGCGCGACGGCAAGCGCGCCAGCGAGCTGACTTCCTCCGTGGCCCAGGCCATGGACCACGCCCTCAAGAACGCCTCCTTCGCCGCCCAGGACAAGAAGATCGAGATCGAGCTGGCCCCCCTGCCCGAGAACCTGCCGCCCACGGCCACGGACCCCGACGGCCTGCTGCAGATCATCGAGAGCATCGTGGACAACGCCATCAAGTATTCGCCCGAGGGCACCAAGGTGTCCATCGACGCGGAAAGCGACGGCCAGAGCGTGACCCTGCGCTTCGCCGACCAGGGCCCGGGCATCTCCCCGGAGAACCAGAAGCGCATCTTCGAGCGCTTCTTCCGCGCCGACGGCAACGGCGTGGACGGCGCGGGCAGCGCGGGCCTCGGCCTGGCCATTTGCAGGCACATCGCCCGCAACTACGGCGGCGAGGTCTGGGTGGAATCGCCCACGGACGAGGCCACGGGCACGGGCAGCGTGTTCACCGTGCGCCTGCCCGCAGCCTAGGCGGCGGGCCGCAAGAAGGGCGGCCAGGCGTGACAAACTCCTGGTGCCGGTGTAGAAGAGTGAGTGGACGCCCGCCAGGGGCGTCCGCACAGCAACACCAGGACGGCCGCATGGCAAGGCTCACCACGCAGCGGGCAGAACGCGCCGGATTTGCGGCTTTGTTGCGGCCAGGTCCCTTCGCCCCGCGGCCGCGCGCGTGGCGGGCCTTGTGCTGGGCCGCGCTGCTGACGCTGCTTCTGCTTCCGTTCCAGGCCGCACAGGCCCAGCCGCCGGAGCCCAAGCGGGTGCTGGCCCTGCACTCCTACCATCCCGGCTACCAGTGGACCGACAACATCCAGACAGGCATCGCGGCCGAACTGGCCCGCCAGGCCCCGGACGCGCACCTGTTCGTGGAGTACATGGACACCCAGCGCGTGCCGCGCGAGTATGCCTTCCCCCTGCTGCACGACTATTACGCCGCCAAGTACGCCAGCCTTCCGCCCCAGGTCATCCTGGCCAGCGACGACAACGCCCTGGACTTTCTGCTGCGCCACGGGGCCGAGCTCTTCCCCGGCGTGCCCGTGGTCTTCTGCGGCGTCAGCGACCTTGAGGCCCGCAGGCGCGGCCTGCCCCCGGGCTACACCGGCGTGCAGGAGCGCACGGACCTGAAAGGCACGGTGGAGGCGGCCCTGGCGCTCATGCCGGGCATGCGCCGCCTGGCGCTCATCAGCGGCGCCACGGAAAACGGCGAGGCCGCGCGCCAGCTCTTCCGCCAGACCATGGCCGACTTCAAGGGTCGCGTGGAGCCGGTGGAACTGTCCGGCCTGCCCTTTGCCGAGGTGGCCGCACGCCTCACCACACTCTCCCCGGACACGGCCATCCTGTATATGGGCCTTCTGCGCGACCCCGACGGCCGCACCATGACCGTGGACGAGTCCCTGGCCTACATCCGCAAGCATACCGACCAGCCCGTGTTCGCCGCCTGGGACTTCGTGGTGGGCCGGGGCGCGGTGGGCGGCCGGGTGGTCAGCGGCGAGCGCCAGGGCCGGGCCATGGCCGTATTGGCTGCCGGCCTGCTGCGTGGCCAGACGCCCGAGGGCGGCACCCTCGTGCTGCCCGGGCCCAACCTCGCGTTGTTCGACAACGCAGAACTGCTGCGGCAGGGCTTTTCCCCGGCCAAGCTGCCGCCGGGCAGCGTGGTGCTGGGCCGGGTGGACAGCCTGTGGGAGCGGTACTGGCCCTGGCTGGTGCTGGCCAGCGCGTTGTTCGTGCTCATGGCTACGGGCATCGTGCTTCTTGTGGTGAACATCCACGGCCGCCGCCGGGCCGAGGGCCAGCAGGCCGTGGCGCGCCGCCGCTACCAGGATTTTGTGGAGGCCTTGAGCGTGGGCGTGTTGGAGGTGGGCCTCTCCGGGCGCATCGTGTTCGCCAACCAGGCCGCGCACATGCTGTGCGACGCATCGCGCGGGACCCTGGTGGGCAAGAGTGTGTTGGACCTGGCCGAGACCGAGGCCTCGCGCCAGTTGATGGCCATGGAGCTGGACGGCAGCGCCTGCCACGCGCCGGGCCCCGGCCTGGTGCGCCTGCGTGGCCGCGAGGGCCGCGCGGCCGAGGTCAAGCTGGACTGGATCTGCCTGCGTGGCCTGGACGGACTGCCCGCGGGTTTCCTGGCCGCGCTGACGGACCTGACGGACCTGCGCCAGGCCGAGCGCGCGGGCGAGGAGCAGCACCGCCTGACCCTGGCCCTCTTGGACGCCAATCCCACGCCCATCATGGCCAAGGACGGCGAGGGCCGCTACGTGCAGGTGAACCGCGCCCTGTGCGAGTTCGTGGGCCTGCCGGCCGAGAAGCTTCTGGGCCAGCGCATGGTCGACGTGGGCCCCCGCGAGCTGGCCGACCAGGTGCAGGAGCTGGACCGCCAGCTCTACGCCGGAGATGGCCGCCAGGTGGTGGAGACGCGCATGCACGACGGCCGGGGCAGCCTGCGCGAGGTCATCCTCATGCGCTCCCTGTACCACGACGCCCAGGGGCGACCGCTGGGCAGCGTGGGCACCCTGACGGACATCACCGCGCGCAAGCAGACCGAGGCCGCCCTGGCCGAAAGCCGCGAAAAGTACCGCATCATGTTCGACAACCTGCCCCTGGCCGTGGCCGTCACCGACTCCGAGGCCCGGCTCATCGAGGTCAACCGGGCCTTTGAACTGCTGCACAACACCACCCGGGAGGAGATCCTCCTGGCCAAGCCGGAGGCCCGCGGCTTCGAGCTGCGGCACCTGGACGGCAGCCCCCTGGCCGTGGAGGAATATCCCAGCGTGCGCGCCTCCAGGGGCGAATCCGTGGTGCGCCAGGATCTGTTCGTCCAGCGCCCGGACGGCCGCATCTCCTGCGTGCAGGTGACGGCCGCGCCCCTGCCACTGCCGGGCTACGGCGCGGTGCTGGCCATGGTGGACATCACCGAGCAGCGGCGCATGGAGCAGATCATCAAGAGCAGGCTGGCCGCGGTGCTGAGCCCGCCCACGGAGCACGTGGACCTGGGCTTCCACGACCTCTTCGAGCTGGCGGACATCCAGGCCGTGCAGGACGCCTTCGCCCTGGCCACGGGCGTGGCCTCGGTGCTCACCACCCCGGACGGCGTCCCCCTCACCAGGCCGAGCAATTTCCGTTTCCCCTGCTCCATGCTGCGCTGTGCGGAGCCCGCGGGCAAGACCCCCTGCGCCCTGACGCGCGACCTGGACACCCTGGCCGCGCTCGCGCCGGGCCTGCTGGCCGAGGCCGCCCCCATCCGCGCCGGGGACAAGATCATCGCCCTGTGGCGCATCTACCAGACGCGGCCGGGCTTCGACGCTCCGGCCGTGGCTGCGACCTTGGCGGCCAAGGGCTGGGACGAGTCCATCGTGCGCAGCTGCCTGGAATCCCTGCCGCAGGCCCCGGACGAGGAACGCTTCCGCAACGTCAGCAGCGCCATGGCCCTGGTGGCGGCCAAGCTGTCGGATCTGGCCCTCAAGATCGTGCAGCAGGCCCGCTCCATCGAGGAGCAGCGCCGCACCGAGGCCGACCTGCAACAGGCCAAGGAGCTGGCCGAGGCCGCCAGCAGCGCCAAGAGTGATTTTCTGGCCAACGTGAGCCACGAGATACGCACCCCGCTGCACGGCGTGCTGGGCATGCTGCACCTCCTGGGCTCCTCGCCCCTCGGGGCGGAGCAGGCCGACTACCTGGAAAAGGCCCAGTATTCCGCGCGCAGCCTGCTCTCGGTCATCAACGACATCCTGGACTTCTCCAAGATCGAGTCCGGCACGCTGGAACTCACGGAGGAGCCCTTTGACCCGGCCATGCTGGTGCGCTCAAGTGTCGCCGTGTTCGAGGAACAGGCGCGCGAAAAGGGCCTGGCGCTCTCGTTCCAGGTGGAGGGGCCTGTGCCCCGGTCCCTCACGGGCGACGCGGGCAAGATCCGCCAGATGGTCTTCAATCTGGTGGGCAACGCCGTGAAGTTCACCGATTCCGGGTCCGTGGCCGTTCGCCTGTCCGTGCAGGACCAGCCGGCGGAGCACGCCCTGCTGCTGCTTTCGGTGGAAGATACCGGCGTGGGCATCCCGGCCGATCTGCAGGACGTGGTCTTCGAGCCCTTCACCCAGGCCGAGGCCGTGTACACCAAGCGCTTCCAGGGCACGGGCCTGGGCCTGGCCATAGTGCGCCGCCTGGCAGGGCTCATGGACGGGGGCATCACCCTGGAAAGCCAGCCCGGGCGCGGCACGAGCATCGACTTGGCCCTGCGCCTGCGCCTGCCCCGCAGGGAGGCCGGGCCTGTGGTCATCGCCCCGCGCAAGGCCGTGGAGCTGCCGCCCTTGCGCCTGCTCCTGGCCGAGGACAACCCCATCAACCAGTTGGCGGCCAAGAGCTTCCTGACGCGCGCCGGACATCAGGTGGTCACGGCGGCCACCGGGCGCGAGGCCCTGGACCTGCTGGAGCGCGAAAAGCCCTTCGACGCCGTGCTCATGGACATCCAGATGCCGGAGATGGACGGGGTGGAGGCGGTTGGACTGCTGCGCGGGCACGACGGCTCGCGCTACGACCCGCAGGTGCCGGTCATCGCGCTTACGGCCTATGCCCAGTCGGACGAGCACCGCGTGTTTCTGGAGGCGGGCATGGACGAGGTCGTGTCCAAGCCGTTGGAGCCCGGCGACATCCTGGCCGCCCTGGCCCGCGTGCTGGAGCGCCGGGCCTCGGCCAAGTCTTCCGTCTAGCCCGCGAACAGCCGCAAACCCAGCACCACTGCAACGCCCGCGCACATGGCCAGGGGCAGGTTGCCGAAGCGCCAGGCCACCAGCCCTGTGGCCGCCGTGGCCACGGCCTCTGCCGGGCCGGAGGTGAGGGCGCTGGGCGCCACGATGGACGCCAGGATGGCTCCTGGTATGGCCTGCATGAAGCGCGTGAGGCGCGGGCCCGGGGAAAGGCGGCTCATGAGCATGAGCCCGGCCGCGCGGCTGGCGTAGGTGGCCACGGCCATGCCCCCGATGGTCAGCAGGGAGGTGAGCTGCGCGTCCATCATTTGGCCTCCTTGCCGGAACCGTCAGCGGCCGGGGTGAAGGCCGCGGTGAGACCGCCGGCGAAGGCTCCGGCCAGGATGTACCACTTGCCCGGACACAGGCGCATGACCACCAGCGCCGCGCCCGTGGCCGCAATGAGCGGCAGGATGTCCTTGCGCCGGGGCTTCAGGCCCACCAGGAGCGCCGTGAACACCGCCGTGAAGGCGAAATCCAGCCCGTAGCGCGCGGGGTCGTCCAGCCCGCGCACCAGCACATGCCCCAGCGCCGTGGAGGCGTTCCAGAACGAGTACACCGCGAGTCCCGCGCCCAGCAGGAAGGCTCCGTCGGACGCGGCGGCCCTGCGCCTGTCCTCGGCCCAGCGGGTGAGGGCCAGCGCCCAGGACTCGTCGGTCATGAAGAACAGCGAGCCGAAGGCCTTGCCCGGACTGAGGCGCAGGAGCTGGGGCGAAAGCGCCGCGCCCATGAGCACGTGGCGCAGGTTCACGATGAAGGTGGTGACGATGAGCGAGAACATGTCCAGGTCCGGGCTCCACAGGTCGAGCGCGATGAGCTGGCTGGCCCCGGCGAAGACGAACAGGCTCATGGACTGGGCTTCGAGCAGGCTCAAGCCCTTTTGCCGGGCCAGCAGGCCGTAGAGCACGCCGTACACGGCCACGCCCAGGGCCACGGGCACGCAGGCCCGGTATCCGGCCAGCAGGCCGGAAAAGGTGAAGGCCAGGCGGCCCTGCGCCGTTGGGGAAGATGAAGCGTTCATGGGCGGGCAATAGCGCGGCGCAGGGAGAGGCGGCTTGTACGTTCTTGCGCTGCCCGGTGGTTGGAAGGTGGATCAGGTCCGCCAGCGGCCCGGAGCAACGCCGAACACACGCCGGAAGTGCCGCGTGTAGTGGCTTTGGTCGGCAAAGCCGCAGGCCTGCGCAGCCTCGGCCACGCTCATGCCCGCGCGCAGGAGCGGCAGGGAGCGGTTCACGCGCAGGGCGTTGCGCCAGGCGTGGGGCGGCATGCCCGTCTCGCGGGCGAAGAGCCGCGCCGCGTGGAAGGCCGAGAGGCCCACGCAGCGGCCCAATTCGTCCAGGGAAAGCTGCTCGGTGATGTCCGTGGCCAGGCGCTGGCGCATGGCCTCCACATGCGAGCGGGAGCGCCCGGCCGCGCCCTCGCGCGGCGTAGGCAGACCCGCGTGGCGGCAGAGCAGGGTGCCGAAGGCGTTCAGCACCGCGGTCTGGGCCTCCAGCAGGTCACGCCCGGCTTCGAGGGCCATGTGCGCGCGCGCCAGGGAGGCCGCCAGGCCGTTGTCGCGGATGACCTCGTGCGGCAGGCGCGGCAGGCCGGAACCAAGGTCTGGAGAAAGCTGCCGGGCCAGGCCCTGCATGAGCTCCGCCGAGGGATAGAACACGCGGTAGGCCCAGCCTTCCTCGGCCGCGCGCTCGCCGGTGTGGATCTCGTCCGGATTGATGCAGGCCAGTGTCCAGGGCTCGGCCACGTGGCGCGCGCCGCGGTAGCGGTAGCCTTCCGCTCCGGCGGTGATGACCGCGATGACGTAGCCCTCGTGCCAGTGCGGCGCGAAGCTGTGGCGGAAGAAGCGCGCGGTCAGCAGTTCCGTGCCGGGCAGCGCGGAAGAGCGGAAGAACCGCGCTTCGTCGGTGAAATGCGTGGGGTGCGTGTCGCGCATGGCCGTGCCCGGAGCCGCAGCTACTGGCGGTATTGCAGGGAAATGCCGTCCGGCCCGGCGCTCGCTGCCGAGCGGGCATCCTGGCCCAGGGCCTGGAGCATGGCCGAAAGGCTGGCGCCCAGCAGGCGGGGCAGAAGCGGGAGCTTCTTTTCCGGACCTTCGATGACCGAGGCCTTGGCGTCCAGCTTGACCATCTCCCGCAGGGTGGTCATGGCCAGTTCCTGGCCGCCCAGCTTGTCCACCAGCTTGAGTTCCAGCGCCTGGCGTCCGGTGAGGGCCCGGCCGTCGGCCAGCTTGGCCACGGCGTCCTCGGGCAGGCCGCGGGCGGCTGCCACGTCGGACACGAACTGGTGGTGCAGGTCCATGATGAGCGCCATGAGATAGGCGCGCTGCTCGGGCGTCAGGGGCTGGGTGGGGCTTCCGGCGGCCTTCATCTTGCCGCTGGCCATGAGGTCGGTCTTGAGGCCCAGCTTTTCCAGCAGGCCCTGCACGTTCACGTACTCCGCCCGCACGCCGATGCTTCCGGTGATGCTCCCGGCATTGGCCACGATGAGCGTGGCCGGGGCCGCGGCGTAGTAGCCGCCGCTGGCGGCCGCCGTGCCCATGCTCACCACCACGGGCTTGACCTTGGCCAGCTCCTGCACGGCCTGGTACAGCTCCTGGGAGGGAGCCACCGAGCCGCCGGGGCTGTCGATCCTGAGGAGCACGCCCTTCACCGACTCGTCCGTGCGCAGCTCGGCCAGGAAGTCCGTGACCTCCCGCGCGTCGGTGATCATGCCTTCGATCTTGCACAGGCCGATCTTGTCGCCGGAAAGGGCCTTGCCCTTGCCGCCAACGCCACGGAAAAAGGCCATGGCCCCCGTAAAGAGGGCCACGGCCAATATGATCAGCAAAACTCCGAACAGCAGCGGGTGCTGTTCGGAGAATTTTGCGCTGCTAGTTTCCGGATTCCTCGCCACTGGCGGCGTCCTCGATCTTGGCGCGGAGGAGGTCACCCAGGTTGCTTCCGGTCTCGGGACCGGAGGTGCGGAACTCCTTGGGCTTCTTGCGCTCCTCTTCTTCCTTGATCTGCTTGATGGACAGGCCCAGGCGGCGCTCGTCGGCGCTCACGTGGATGACCTTGGCCTCGATGTTCACGCCTTCCTTGAACAGCTCGCTGGGGCTCTTGATCTTCTTGCGGCTGATCTCGGACACGTGCACCAGGCCTTCGATGCCTTCCTCAACCTCGACGAACAGGCCGAAGTCGGTGATGTTGGTCACCAGGCCGGTGATGAGGGTGCCCACGGGGTACTTGCCCGGCACCTTCAGCCACGGATCTTCGGAGAGCTGCTTGATGCCCAGGGTGAACTTCTCGTTCTCCTTGTCGACAGTCAGCACCTTGGCCTGCACGATGTCGCCGATCTTGAAGACTTCGCTCGGGTGGCGGATCTTCTTGGTCCAGCTGATGTCGGACACGTGGATCAGGCCGTCGATGCCTTCCTCGATGCCGATGAACACGCCGAACTCGGTGATGTTCTTGATGGCGCCCTCAAGGATGGTGCCTTCCGGGTACTTCTCGGCCACCACGTCCCAGGGATTCGGCTTGATCTGCTTCATGCCCAGGCTGATGCGCTTCTTGTCGGGATCGACGCCGAGCACGATGACTTCGACTTCGTCTCCGGCGCGCACCATCTGCGAGGGGTGGCGCAGCTTGCGGGTCCAGCTCATCTCGGAGATGTGCACCAGGCCCTCGACGCCGGCTTCCAGCTCAACAAAGGCGCCGTAGTCGGCCAGGTTGGTGACCTTGCCCTTGAAGCGGGAGCCCTGCGGGTACTTGCCGGCGATGTTTTCCCAGGGATCGGCCACGAGCTGCTTGAGGCCGAGGGACACTTTCTGGCCCTCGCGGTCGAAGTGCAGGACCTTCAGGTCCAGCTCGTCGCCCAGCTGCACCATCTCTTTCGGGTGGCGGATGCGCTTCCAGCTCATGTCGGTGATATGCAGAAGGCCGTCGAGGCCGCCCAGGTCGATGAACACGCCGTATTCGGTGATGTTCTTGACCTTGCCCTTGACCACCTGGCCTTCGCCCAGGGTCTCGAGCAGGGCGCCGCGCTGCTCGCTGCGCTGCTCTTCAAGCAGAACGCGGCGGGAAACGATGACGTTGCTGCGGCGGCGGTTGATCTTGAGGATCTTGAATTCGAAGTCCTGGCCAACCAGGGCGTCCATGTCCGGAACCGGACGAAGGTCGACATGGGAACCAGGCAGGAAGGCTTCCACGCCGCCGAGATCGACGGTGTAGCCGCCCTTGATGCGACGGACGATGCGGCCGGTGACGGTGCCGTTGTTCTCCTGGGAGTCTTCCAGGCGATCAAAGAGCTGCATCCGCTTGGCCTTGTCGCGGGAAAGGTGGATGGTGCCTTCGTTCTCGTCCTTGTTGGACACGAAGACATCGACCTTGTCGCCCACGGCCACGGTGATGTTGCCCTCGGCGTCGAGGAATTCCGAGATGGCGATCTGGCCCTCGGACTTGAAGTTCACGTCGACCAGCACATGCTCTTTGCTGATCTTGACAACGGTGCCGGGGACAATGGTGCCCTCGTCAAGGTCGCCAAAGTCTTCCTTGAGGTAGTTCTCAAGGGCCGCCTCAAAATTGAGGTCCATTTCCATTTCGTCGTCTTTCTTGTTTTTTTCCATCGTTGCCTCCAACGACACTCCCTCGGACAAATGTATTTGCGCTTTTTATGGCCTGTGGCCGCATGCCGCCGCGTCCCGGTTCCGAGGCGTCCGGGTTACGCTGCGGCCGCGGTCGGTTCAAGATGAACCGGGTCCAGAGGCCGTTACGCCGTTCAAGGGCCGGGCGCGAGGTGTTCTCGCACCCTGAAGAGCATGCTGCTTACTCCAAACGCGCTCGCCTGTAAACACAATTTCCGCCCCGCTTTTTGCGGCCGCCGAGGCCGGCCCTGGGGCGATTGTGAGAGGCGTCTGGAACTGGTATCATGAAACCGTTGCGCTGCAAACCCCAAGCAGGAGATTTGCTCATGTCCGCCGCCCCCACGCAGACCGACGACCGGCCCCGCTGTCCCTGGTGTTTGATGAGCGCCACGCCGGATCCCATCTACGTCAGCTATCACGATGAGGAGTGGGGCGTGCCCCTGAAGGACGACGACCGGCTTTTCGAGCTGCTGGTGCTGGAGGGGGCCCAGGCGGGCTTGAGCTGGCGCACGGTGCTGCACAAGCGCCCGGGCTACCGCGCCGCCTTCGGCGGCGGGGAGGGCGTCCTGTCTCCCACGGAGGTGGCCCGCCTGACGGACGCCGACCAGGAGCGCCTGCGGGCCGACGCGCGCATCATCCGCAACCGGCTGAAGATCGCGGCGGCCATCGTCAACGCCCGGGCGCACCTGAGGGTTGCCGAGGAGTTCGGCTCCTTTTCAAACTACCTGTGGCGCTTCGTGGACGGCGAGCCCATTCAGAACAGCCGGGCGGCCCTTGGCCAGATTCCGGCGCGCACGCCGCTTTCCGACGCCATCTCCAAGGACCTGCTGGCGCGCGGCTTCAAGTTCGTGGGCTCCACCATCGTCTACGCCTACATGCAGTCCGCCGGGCTGGTGAACGACCACCTGACTTCCTGCTTCCGCCACGCGGAGCTTTCCGGCCGGTAGGGCTACTTCTTCCGGGGCGGGATGAGCAGGGAGGTGACGCCGGTGACCCCCTTGGTGGCCTTGGCGTGGGCCACGGCCTTGTCCGCGTCGCGCTGGCTGCGCACCATGCCGAGCAGGTACACCTTGCCGCCGAAGACCTCGGTCTCGATCTGCGTGGAGCTCAAGCTCTTGTCGGCCACCAGGGCGGTGCGCAGCTTGGCCGCTATCTCCAGGTCCGCCGTGGTGGTGCCCTCCTTGCCCGGGGCCTCCCAGTAGGTCGTCACGCTCTTCACGCCCTTGGTACCCTTGGCCGTGGCCACGGCAAAGGACTTGAACCCTTCGTCCGCCAGCTGGCCCAGAAGCGTCACCTTGCCCAAAAAGCAGTACGGCTTCACCGCCAGGCCCAGCTTGCCGTCCTTGTTCACCAGGGCGGTCTTGATCTCCGTGGTGATCTTCTTGTCCGCCGTGACGTCGGCCACGCTGCGCTCGTCGCGCGCAACCTCGTACACCGCGCCCCACGGCGTGAACGCGAAGGCCGCGCCCGGCAACGCCAGCACCACGGCCAGAATCAGCAACGCTCCCTTCCGCAGCATAGGCACCTCCAGCTTGATGAAATCCCAGTATGCCCTATTCTTTGCCCCCGGCCGCGGCCTCCTGTCAACGCGCGGCGCTGCCCCTCATTGCCGCCTGCTGCCGCGTGTTGACCGGCGGGGCATTAGCCCGTACTGTGCGCCGCTCAACCAATCCATTCCACCGAGAGGTGCATCATGTCCAATTGCCATTGCGGCAGCGAGCTTCCCTTCGAGAAGTGCTGCCAGCCCATCATCAAAGGCCAGCCCGCTCCCACCGCCGAAGCGCTCATGCGCGCGCGCTACAGCGCCTACGTCGCGGGAGACATCGACTTCCTGAACTCCTCCCTGGCGCCGGATGAGCGCCACGACTTCGACCCCGAGCAGGCCAAGGCCTGGAGCGAGAACTCCACCTGGCTGGGCCTGACCATCCACGGCGTGAAGGACGGCGGCGAGAACGACCAGGTCGGGCAGGTGGATTTCACCGCCAGCTACGAATACCAGGGCGGCCGCCAGGACCACCGCGAACTGGCCAGCTTCAAGCGCCTGGACGGCATCTGGCACTACACCGACGGCCGCATGCGCTCCCACGACCCCATCGTGCGCGGGCCCAAGACCGGCCGCAACGACCCCTGCCCTTGCGGCAGCGGCAAGAAGTACAAGAAGTGCTGCGGCAAGGCCGAGTAGCAAAGTAGAGCAAGAGCCAGGGGCGCCGCCCCAGGACCCCGGCAGGGGGCCAGCGCCCACTGGACTCCCCGTGCCCCCCGGGGGGCCCCCCCGAAACCCCGGCCGGCCCACCCGGGGGG
>CAYUOW010000039.1:0-22812 GCA_964446455.1 uncultured Desulfocurvus sp. | reverse complement strand
CAAGCCCGGCCGCAACTACTACACCGAGTTCGTGGAAAAGGCCCCGGCCGACACCATCATCATGACCCTGGCCTGCGGCAAGTTCCGCTTCTTCGACAAGCAGCTGGGCGACATCGGCGGCATTCCCCGCCTGCTCGACGTGGGCCAGTGCAACGACGCCTACTCGGCCATCCAGATCGCCGTGGCCCTTGCCGGCGCGTTCAACTGCGGCGTCAACGACCTGCCGCTCTCCCTCATCCTGTCCTGGTACGAGCAGAAGGCCGTGGCCATCCTCCTGACCCTGCTCTCCCTCGGCATCAAGAACATCCGCCTCGGACCCAGCCTCCCGGCGTTCATCACCCCGAACGTCCTGGCCTTCCTGGTGGAAAACTTCAACATCAAGCCCATCACCACTCCGGACGAAGACCTGAAGGCAATTCTGGGCTAGGCTACTTGAAAACACAGGAATCATTCCTAGATTAGTTTCAGCTCACTCAACTCCACACTCCACGGGCGCGGGAGACGACGAACCTCCCGCGCCCCCCTCAAAGGGGAAATTTCATGAAGGCGACACGCAAGCTCATCACCGTCAACGAAGACCTCTGCAACGGCTGCGGCAACTGCGTCACCGGCTGCGCCGAAGGCGCGCTGGCCATCATCGACGGCAAGGCCAAGCTGGTGAACGAAGTGTTCTGCGACGGACTGGGAGCCTGCCTGGGCGAATGCCCCACCGGAGCGCTCAAGGTCGTGGAGGTCGAGGTGGAAGACTTCGACCCCGAGGCCGTGGCCAAGCACCTGCGCGCCCAAGGCCGCGAAGTGCCCGACCACATGCCCGACCCCGCGAGCCTGCGCCTGAACCAGCAGGGAGGCGGCTGCGCCACCAAGCCCGGCGGCTGTCCCGGCAGCAGGGCCATGACCCTGAACCGGCCCGCGCCCCAGCCTCAGAACGGCGCTTCCCCCTGCCAGCAGGCCAACGTGCCGCGCCAGCAGGCCGCCAGCATCTCCAACCTCACGCACTGGCCCATCCAGCTGCGCCTGGTGCCGCCCACCGCTCCGTTCCTGCAGAACGCCCGCCTGCTGTTGACCGCCGATTGCGTGCCGCCGTCCTTCCCGGACTTCAACGAGCGCTTCCTGGCCGGACGCATCATGCTGCTGGGCTGCCCCAAGTTCGACGACGCCCAGAGCTACATCGACAAGGTGGCCGACATCCTGCGCAACAACCACATCAAGGACATCACCGTGGTGCAGATGGAAGTGCCCTGCTGCGCGGGCATGACCGCCATCGCCCAGCGCGCCGCCCATGCCGTGGGTTCCGATGTCCCCATCACCACCACCGTCATCACCCGCGACGGCCAGATCCAGGACCCCGCCTCCGGCGGATTCCGGCCCCTCGCTTAAGCCGCCAGCGCGGCAAGGAGATCGCCATGAAGATCCAAGAACTCTTCAAGAACCCGTTCAAGGAAACCGGCCCCAACATGATCCTCGTGCACGAGTCCGAGCACATGAAGGTCATCAACTTCAACTTCAAGGCCGGTCAGGGCCTGCCCCTGCACTCGCACAACATCGAGGGCGAACTCGTCCTCGCCATCCTTGAAGGCACCGGCGAGTTCATCTCCAAGGACGGCAAGGTGCCCGCCAAGGCCGGCGACGTCCTCGTGTGCCCCATCGCCACGCCCCACGGCGTGGGCGCGCTGACCGACATGCGCGTGCTCGTGACCATCGCGCCTCCGATCTAGATAATACGCTGGGGGCGCTGCCCCCAGACCCCCGCCAGAGGGCACAAGGCCCTCTGGACTCCCTGTGCCGCCGGATGTCCCGCCCAGAAGACTGGGCGGGACATCCGGCGGAAGTGTTTGTTTTGCGAGAGCGGGAATAGTTGCCTCATGCAACCATAAAGATGTGTTACCGTCCGCTCTCCCGACACCTCCGCAACGGAAAGGGCCTGGGCCGAGTCTCACTCGGCCCAGGCCCTTTCCGTTGCCCTGCGGGTCCAGGGGGTGCATACCCCCTGGCGGGGTCTGGGGGCGGCGCCCCCAGCGCAACTCCTTGCCTGCCTACTCCACGCCCCCACCGCCGCCGCCCACGACGCGCACCTCGCGCTGCGGGAAGGGGATATCAACGTTGGCCTGCTTGAAGGCGTCCCAGATGGCGAGCAGCACTTCGCCGCGCACGTTTCCGGTGCCGTTGTGCGGGTCCTCGATCCAGAAGCCCACGGCGAGGTTCACGGAGGAATCGCCGAAGCTGGTGACAACGGCGCGCGGGGCGGGGTCCTTCAACACGCGCGGCACGGTGAGTGCGGCCTGTTCCATGAGGGCCATGGCGTGGCGCGGGTCTCCGGCGTAGGAGGTGCCGACCTCTGCGCGCAGGAGCAGGCGCGAGTTGCTGTAGCTCAGGTTGATGACTTCGTTGCCGATGAGGCTCTCGTTGGGGATGAGGTAGGCCTTGCCGTCCAGGGTCTCGATGGCCGCGTAGCGGGCGTTGATCTGGGCGATGCGCCCCTGCACGCCGCCCATTTCGATGACGTCGCCGGGCTTCAGGGACTTGTCCACCAGCAGGATGACGCCGGAGACGAGGTTGGAGAAGATCTTCTGCAGGCCGAAGCCGATGCCCACGCCCACGGCGCCGGAAAAGACGGTGAGGCTGGTCAGGTCCACGCCCACGGTGGACAGGGTGATGGTGACGGCCAGGGCGTACAGGCCGAAGCGGGCGCCTTTGGCGAAGAGGGCGCTGGCCGAGGGCGAGATGCCTTCGGCCTTGTGCAGGCGGTCGTCCAGGATTCCCGCGCCCAGGCGCGCGGCCTGGATGAGCACCACGAAGAGCGTCAGGCCCTTCAGCACCAGCAGCAGCGAAATGCGCGAGCGGCCCACTTCCAGCGCCAGGTCGTCCAGGAAGGCGGTGACCACGTCGAAGATGCCCAGGGCGTGGGTGACGGCGAAGAGCCAGATGACCCAGGCCACCAGACGGCCCAGGAAGCGGCTCTTGATGAGCGCCCCGGCCACGTGGGCCACGACCCAGGCCAAGGCGGCGGCGGTGGCGATGGACAGCACCTGGTGCGGCAGGTGGGTGTGCCGCGCGGTGGCGTCGGCGAAGAGCAGCAGCAGGCCGGAAACGCCCGCCCAGGCACAGTGCCGCAGCTCTCGTACAAGCGGAGCAACGAGGGCGTCGGCCTTCCAGCCCGTGTCGGGCGTGTGCGGTTTGCGGCCAAGGCCCAGGGCCCGGCAGAAGCCCCAGGCGGCCAGGCACAGGACCAGGGCCAGCAGGGCCTGCAGCAGCGCGGCCTGGGTGGTCAGGTGCTGCTGCACCCAGCCCAGGGCGCGTTCGGCCCACTCGGCCGGATCACCGGAAAAGACTATCTCCGCCATGGACGCTGCTCCTTGCGGCCAGGGCCGCAGTGGGGGTTAGCGGGTGAACAGCCAGGGCGAGCCCAGGCTCAGGTCGGCCCAGGCGCCCAGGAACACGAACACCGCGATGACTCCGTTCAGGGTGAAGAAGGCCACGTTGATGCGCGAGAGGTCATCGGCCTTGATGAGCTTGTGCTCCCACACCAGCACCCCGCCGATGACCAGGGTGACCACCAGGAACAGGAGGCCCAGGCCCGCGGAAAGCCCGGCCATGGGGAAAAGCATGGCCGCGGCGGCGTGGGCGGCGGCGGCGTTGAACAGCGCACGCGGCACGCCCTGGTGCGCGGGCAGGGAGAAGAGCCCCTGCGAGCGGTCGAAGTCCGCGTCCTGGCAGGCGTAGAGGATATCGAACCCGGCCACCCAGAGGCTGACGGCGAAAAACAGGATCACCGCCGGAAAGCCCAGGTGCGCGGGCGAGACGGCCAGCCACCCGGCCACCGGGGCCAGGCCCAGCACGCTGCCCAGGGCGAAGTGGCACAAGGGGGTGAAACGCTTGGTGTGGCTGTAGAAGCCGCTCCAGACCAGGGCCACGGGCGAGAGCAGCAGGCAGGTGCTGTTCATGGCCGCGCAGGCGGCGGTGAAGATGACGGCGCAGACGAAGAGAAAACGTTTGGTGAAGGTGATGGAAAGCGCGCCCGTCACCAGGGGCCTCCCTTGCGTGCGCGGGTTCAGGCGATCGATGTCCAGGTCGGCAAGGCGGTTGTAGCCCATGGCAAAGGAGCGCACGGCCACCATGGCGATGGTGAGCGGCACAAGCACCCGCCAGGAGGGCACGCTCCAGCCCGGTCCAGCGCCCTGGGCCAGAAAGGCCCCGGTGAAGGCGAAGGGCAGGGCGAACACCGAGTGTTCGATCTTGATCATGCGGCACACGGCCGCAATATCGCGCAGCAGGCTCATATCTTCTCGTTTCCCCTAGTATTCGTTGACGAGCACGGCCCCGCACAGGAGCAGCCCCACCCCGGCCAGGCGCTGCCAGGAAACCTCGCGCACGGCGAAGCCGATGGCTCCGGTGTGGTCCAGCATGATCGAGGCGATGAGCTGCCCGGCGATGATCCAGGCCATGAGGCCGGTTGCCCCGAGCTTGAAGGCCAGAATGATGGTGACGGCCACGAAGAACGCGCCCAAGGCCCCGCCGAACCAGGACCACCACGGCGCGGCCGAGGCCATGGCCAGGCTGGGCCAGGGCGCACGCGTCACCAGGATGAAACCGAGCAAAGCAACGGAGCCCACGCAGAAGCTCACCAGGGAGGCCATGATGGGATCGCCCAGGTATTCGCGCAGGCGCGCGTTCACCCCGGCCTGCACGGGCATGAGGGCTCCGGCCACGAGGGCGGTGAGCATGATCATCGGGCGCATGTCTGGTCTCCTTTGCGGTCTAGGGCTTGGCCGGGGCGGCTTCCGGCGCGGCGGGAGCGGACGTGGCGGCGGGAGCGGCGGCGGGCGGGGCCTCGCCGGACGTGGCGGAAGCGTTTCCGGCCGCCGGGGCCTCTCCGGCCGGCTGGCTGGCCGGGGCCACGGGTTCGTCCTTGCCGTCCATGACCTCCTCGAAGCCCTCCACGGCCACGCCGCGGCGCACCATGATGGAATGGATGAGGTTGGCCCGGAAGGTGACGTACTTCTGGTCGCCCACGGCGCTGAAGCGGATGGGGTTGGGCAGCACGGACGCCAGGCGCGCGGCTTCCATGCTGGTGAGCGCGCTGGCGGACTTGTGGAAATAGTGGCGGCTGGCCGCCTCGATGCCGAAGATGCCGTCGCCCCACTCGGCCACGTTGACGTAGAGTTCCAGGATGCGCCGCTTGGAAAGCGCGTGCTCCATGCGCCAGGTGAGGATGGCCTCCTTGGCCTTTCTGGTCAGGCTTTTCTCCGGCGAGAGGAACAGGTTCTTGGTCAGCTGCTGGCTGATGGTGCTGGCGCCCACGGCGAAGCGGCCCTGCTTGAGGTTCTTCTCAAAGGCCTGCTCCAGGGCCTCGTAATCAAAGCCCTCGTGCTGGTAGAACTTGTCGTCCTCGCCGATGAGCACGGCCTTGACGAGCAGGGGCGACACCTGGCTCAACGGCACCCAGCGCTGGGTGATCTTCTTCTTTTCGCCCTTCTCGGCCCACTGGGCCTCGCGCCATTCCATGAACGCGGTCTTGCCGGGGTTCTTCTTGGCCAGTTCGCCCACGTCCGGATACACGAAGAACGAGGCCAGATAAGCCAAGCCCACCACAAGGGCCAAAACCGCCAGTTTTATGATCCGCGTACGCACTGCCGCTCCTTAGATTGCCATGGGGCTTGCCGTCAGGGTCGCCATGGGAAAGCCTGCTCTGTTTAGCCGCAAAAGCTCCGGCCGTCCATGCTTTGAGGGAGGCCCCCCCGGCGGGAACAAAGCCGGGCCCAGAGCGTGCGGCGACGCTTTTGTCGTTCGCGGGGCCCTTCGGCCTCGCAATGCTTTACAGATTTGTGCAGCGCGGCTAGAATCAAGAAAGCCTGGGGATACCCCGCAACACGCAGGCCGCATTTCCCGCCGCGCGCCTGGCGCGCAGCACCAACAGCACTCCAAGGAGGCCGTCCATGGACATTCCCATCTTCAACTGCAGAAACGCCGACGACGTGCTCAAAGCCGTCAAGGAATACGACATCAGCTTCGTCCAGTTCTGGTTCGTGGACATCCTGGGCACGCTCAAGAGCTTCCAGGTGACCCCGCGCGAGCTTGAGGCCGCCTTCGAGGAGGGCATGGGCTTCGACGGCTCGTCCATCCTGGGCTTCGCCCGCGTTGAGGAATCGGACATGATCGCCATGCCCGACCCCACCACCTTCCAGGTGCTGGCCTGGCGCCCCAGCGAACGCCCGGTGGCGCGCATGTTCTGCGACATCCACACCCCCGACGGCCAGCCCTACGCGGCCGACAGCCGCTACTGCCTGCGCCGCGTGCTGCGCAAGTGCGCGGAAAAGGGCTATACCTACTACTGCGGCCCGGAGCTGGAGTTCTTCCTCTTCGCCAACGACCACACCCCGGTGCCCATGGACCTGGGCGGCTACTTCGACGCCCCGCCGCTTGACCTGGGCAACAACATCCGCCGCGACATCATCTTCGCGCTGGAGAAAATGGGCATCTCCATCGAGTACAGCCACCACGAGGTGGCCCCGGGCCAGCACGAGATCGACATGCGCTACGCCGAGGCCCTGAAGATGGCCGACATCACCATGACCTACCGCGTGGTGGTGAAGGAGGTGGCCAGGAAGCACGGGGCCTACGCCACCTTCATGCCCAAGCCCATCTACGGCCAGAACGGCTCGGGCATGCACGTGCACCAGTCGCTGTTCAAGAACGGCAAGAATCTTTTCTTCGACCCCTCGGACAAGTACCACCTCTCGCCCGACGGCAAGAGCTACATCGCGGGCATTTTGAGGCACGCGCGGGAATTCGCCTGCGTCACCAACCAGTGGGTGAACAGCTACAAGCGCCTGGTGCCCGGCTACGAGGCCCCGGTGTACGTGGCCTGGGCGCGCAGAAACCGCTCCGCGCTCGTGCGCGTGCCCATGTACAAGCCCGGCAAGGAGGCCGCCACCCGCATGGAGTTGCGCTGCCCGGACCCGGCCGCCAATCCCTACCTGACCTTTGCCGTGATGCTGGCCGCCGGCCTGAAGGGCATGGAACAGAACTACGAGCTGCCCGAGCCGGTGGAGGCCGACATCTTCCACATGGACCAGCCCACCCTGGACAAGCACGGCATCACCTCCCTGCCCGGCAGCCTGTTCGAGGCCGCGGAGGAGATGAAGGAAAGCGCCCTGGTGCGCGAGACCCTGGGCGAACACATCTTCAGCAAGCTCTATGAGAACAAGATCATGGAGTGGGACCGCTACCGCACCCAGGTGACGCAGTACGAGATCGACCGCTACCTGCCGGTGCTGTAAGCCCCCCGCGCGCAAAAACGAAAAGCCCTGGCCGGAAGGCCAGGGCTTTTTTTTCGTGCATGGCCCGTGCGGCCTGCCCGGAGCGCGGCGCCTACGCGTTGGCGGCGCAGGCCTGGGCAGGCGGAGTCTGCGGGGCCTGGGGCAGCAGGGCGGCCTTCCAGGCGCGCAAGAGCTTCACGCCCATGAGGGAGAAGGACTCCCGCTGGGGCAGCGCCACGCCGCTCTGGTCCAGGTTGGTGCGGCAATGGGACAGGTACTCGGGCTTGAAGTGCTCCGGGTGCTCCTGGGCCAGCACAAGCAGGCGCTCCAGGGCGCGTTCCGGCTCGCCCCGCAGGGAGAAGCCCACGGCCTGCTGCAGCAGGTCGGCCACGCGCCGGGGACCGCACAGGGCCTCGCCCGAGGGCGCGTCGCCGAACATGGCGCAGAGGCAGTCGTCCACCACCCAGGGATGGGCGTAGAGCAGGCTGTCCTGGCGCACCGGGGGGATGTCCTCCAGGCGCGGGTAGGGCGGCAGGTACACGTACTGGCTGGCGTTGGCGTAGGAAAGCTTGGCCAGGTTGGGATGGAAGCGGCCGGACTCCAGGTCGATGACCACGGGGGCCTCTGCAAAGAACGCATTGCACAGGGCGGAGCCTTCCTCGCCCGCGATGACCTTGGCGCCCGCGGCCAGGGCGATCTGCTCGGCCAGGGGCAGGGTCTGCGGATGCACGATGGCGAAGCCGCGCCGGGCGAACAGCGCCTCGATCTGCTCCCCGTTCAGGAAGCGGCGGCCCGGAAAGCGGCTGCGGCTCAGGTACAGGCGCTGGCTGGCGGCAACGGCGGGCGCTTCGGAAGAAAGCACCGCATCGCGCACCTCGCGCGCCATGTCGAAGAGCTCCGGCCGCGCACCGCGCTGGTAGCGGTTCATGGGCGTGGGCGCGGCCAGGGTCTCCACGCGCACCGGGCCTTCCACAAAATCCACCTGGTCAAAGGACACGCCATAGAGCGCCAGCACCTGCCGCACAAAGCGGGCCAGGCCGTCGTCGCGGCGTTCCCAGGCCTCGCGCGCGCCAGGCTCCACATGGAACAGGAACCTGGGCTTGCGGTCCTTCAGCTGCCGGGCCAGCCACAACTGGGGCAGCACCTCGGAAAGAAAATGTCCGTAATAGGGCGCGAACCAGCCCAGGTACACGTGCAGGCCGGAGAGCTCGCGCAGCTCCGCACCCGGCGCGGGTTCCGGCGCGGGGCCGTCGCGGCGCTGCAGCAGGTCCGGCAGGCTCGCGCCGTGGCGGTCGGCCACGTTCCAGAGGTAGGGCCACTTGCCCTTGCTGGGCGTGCAGGGCGTGAGCAACGCGCCGTGCAGAAGGTAGACCTTCTTCTCCGGCCGCAGGATGTTGCCGCCTGTGGCCGCGCACACGGTCTTGCGGTACAGGTCCAACGGAAAATTCGACTTGAGCCGGGCCCCGTCAGGGCGCTCGTAGCGCTCCTCCTCAAGGATCCAGCAGCAGTCCTGCCCGGCCAGTCCGTCACGGCCGTCCAGGGCCTTCAGGAACTCCTCCCCGCTGCGCAGCACGCGCCTGCCCCGGCGCGTTTCCGGGGCCTGTGCGTTCTGGGCCTTGCGGTCCAGCACGGTGGAGAGCAGCGAACGCACCACGGCCTTGTCCGGGGTGACCTTATTCAAAAACTCGCCGCCGGCCTTGTCCATGACCTCGTAGCCGAAGTCGCGGATGTACTGGTGCCAGCCGGGAGTGAAGCGCGAGGCCTCGTCCTTCTTCCACACCACGCCCAGGCCGGAGTCGGCGTCGATGACGAAGTAGCCCACGTCCTGGTGGTGCCGCCAGAGGTCGAAAACCACCTTCCAGACGTCGCCGTTCCAGATGTCCGTGCTGCGGTTGCGCTCGGCGTGCTCCGGCTCCAGGGGGATGAGGTCGTGGACCACGATGAAGCCGCCGGGGTTCAGCACGTCCAGGGCGTTCAGGATGTCCTTCATGGCCTGCTCGTAGAGGTGCAGCCCGTCCACGAAGATCAGGTCAAAGGTGCGGGTGTTGTGCAGGAAGAAATGGTCGCTCTCGGACTCGTGCACCTCGAGCTTGCGCAGGTCTTCCAGGCGCTGCTGGTCCATGGCGTAGTAGCGCGGGGCGGGGTCCACGCCCGTGCGCCTGGGCACGGCGACGTTGGTCAGGGTGTTGCCCTCGGCCACGCCGATTTCCAGGTAGTCCTGCGCGTGGATCAGCTCGGCGATCAGGTTCAACAGCTCCAGGCGGTTCATGCTGGCCTCTCGTGTGCGTAAAAGTGTTCGCGGTTCAGAGAACTGGCGGCGGCCTTACGCCACCTGGGCGTCCTTGGCGGTCTCGCCCAGGCCCACCAGGCGGTCCTTGGCGCGCTTGTGGGTCAGGCAGTCGCGGCACTCGGGCGGCTCGTGGGCCGTGTTCAGCATGCGCCGCACGCGTCTGGTCTGCGCGCTGTTCCAGACTTCCTCGAAGCTCTTGTCGTTCAGGTTGTCCTGGCAGATGGAGTTGGAGCAGCACATGCCCGTGCTGCCGTCGTGGTTGATGAGCAGGTAGCTCCAGGGCTCGTCGCAGTAGCCCACGTCGAAATTGGTGCTGGTGCCCAGCTCCTGGCGGCTGGCCTCGCCCTCGGCGCTGAACAGGCTCGGCATGCTCATGGTCACGCCCAGCTTGGCGGCCATGCCCACGGCCTTGAGCATGTGGTGGTCGCTCAGCTCCTTGTGCAGCTGCAGGGACTCGTTCTCCAGGCCCACCTGGGTGCCGTTCAGGGCCAGGTGCCCCACGCTGATGTTGCGCACGCCGTAGCGGTGCGCCAGGAACACCAGCTTGGGCAGCTCCTCGATGTTGGAGCGCATGGCCACGAAGCTCAGGTCGATGTGCGGGTAGGGGCGCTTGTTCAGCTTCTTCAGCTCCGCCAGGCGGGCGATGTTGCCCAGCACCTTGGTGAAGTTGCCGTTCTTGCGGATTCGCGCGTAGGTCTCCGGCGTGGCCGCGTCCAGGCTGATTTTGACCGTGTGCATGTAGCGGAAGGCCATCTCCAGGCGCTTGCCCGTGAGCATGGCCCCGTTGGTGCTCATGGAGATCTCGCAGCCGTGGCGGCCCAGGAACTCGAGGGCGCGCGGCATCTCGGAATACATGAGCGGCTCGCCGCCGGTGAAGTACACCTGGTGCACGAAGGGGAACACGTGGTTCAGCTTCTCGAAGATGGCGAAGTCGATCTCGCCGCCCTTCTTGTGCTCCTCGTGGGACTGGAAGCACATGACGCAGCGGTAGTTGCACTTGATGGTGGGGATGATCTGGATGCGCCGGGGATAGGTGTCCAGCTCCTGCACATTGTTGCGGGCGTAGATGTTCACCAGGGTGGCGTTGTGCTGTTTGGCGGCGTGCAGCATGTTCATGGCGTTCTCCCTAGGCCGCTGCCGGGGCTTTGGCCTGGCCCAGCACCAGGGCCTCTGGCGCGCGGATGCCCAGGGCGTCGAGCCTGGCCTGCACGCGCTCGGCGTCCCAGCCGTTCATGTAGGTGAGGTGCGCGCCCACGTACCACGGGTTCTCGCGTCCGCGGCTGCACGACTTGCAGGCGGCGGGCGGGTTGGGCCCGTTCACCGTGCGGCGGAACTGCTGAAACTTCTCGCCGTTCCACAGGCTGAAGAAATCCGCGCCGAACATGTTGCCCGCCACCGGAGACCCGCCGCAGCACACGTTCACCGAGCCATCGCCCATGACCGAGAGGTTGGACCAGGGCTTGTAGCAGAGCTCGTTGGCCGCGCCCGGCTCATAGGTGCTGAACAAGGGCTGGTGGTTCAGCACGACGCCCAGGCGGGCGGCCTTTTCCTTGGCCGCGCTCACCACCTTGTCGTACATGAGCGGGTGGAAGCACATGGCCTCTCCGTCCAGGCCGGAGTCTTCCTTGATCACCAGCAGGTAGTTCACCTGGATGACCCGCGCGCCCACGCGCCGGGCCAGGTCCACGTAGTCCATGAGCTCGCCGATGTTGCGGCGCATGGCGCAGAACACCAGAACCAGCGTGAACTCCGGGTTGAGCTTGGCGGCCTGGTGCTTCAGGGCCATGAGGTTCTCAAGCGTCTGGGAGAAGCGGTTGCCCTGCATGATGGCTTCGTAGGTGTCGGGCTTGGCCCCGTGCACGGAGCAGTGCATGCTCTGCAACCCGTGGGAGAGCATGAACTGCGAAAGCTCCGGGGTGATGGCCTTGCCGTTCGTGAACACCTGGAACGGGGTGCGGTAACGGTTCAGGCGCAGCACGAACTCGTCGAAGCGCGGGTTCAGCACGGCCTCGTAGGAGGAAAAAACGCCCAGGTTGATGAAGGGCAGGAGCGATTCGAAGTTGTCCAGCCACTCCGGGTCCCGGAAGGCCGTGGGGTCGGAGCGGCGCTTGCGGCCGGGGTCGGCCAGGCAAAAGATGCAGTTGCAGTTGCACGCGCTGGAGATGTCGAAACCCAGGCTCAAGGGACGGGAGCCGATGACCGGCAGGAGTTGCTGGCGCTCCAGGGTGTTGATCTGGGTGTTCAGGCTGCGCAGGAGGCTGCTTTCCTGGGGGGTCAGCACGGGTTTTGCCGCGTTCATGGTCGCTCCTCGGTTTCGGCCTTGGGCCGGTTCTCCGGGGAACTGTGCAAGACATGTGCCTGCTCTATAAAATGGGATTGAAAAAGCCGCTTCCAGCGTTGCCGCACGCCGGCGAGCCCGCGTGCGCTTACGGAAAGTTGACGCTCATCGCACGCATCGGAGGCGGGGGCGAGGGAAATCCCGGAGGAAAGCCCTGCCTACAGGAGCTTCGGCCTCGTCCAGCGGTCCACAAAGGCCTGCACGTCGAACTTTCTGGCCGCGCCGGAGGGCGTCATGGAGCGCACGGTGCCAAATACGGCCCGCTCGGGCCAGGGGCGGTCGTGCACGCCGCCGATGCTCCAGGCGGCCCCGGCGTAGCCGTTCACGTCGCGCCCGTCCAGGGACAGGGAATCGTTCAGGCGCAGCACGCGGGAAAGGGCCGTCTCGGCGTCCGACGACCAGAGCAGAATCTGCTTGGCCCAGTACATGCGCAGCCAGCCGTGCATGTGCCCGGTGGCCAGCAGCTGGCGCTGGGCCGCGTTCCACAGGGGATCGGGCGTGGCCGCGCCGTCCAACTGGGCCTCGCTGGCCAGGAAGGGCCGCGGATCGTCCAGATGCTTGGCCAGGGTGGCGCGCGCCCAGGCCGGGAAGGCGTCCACCGTGTCGTAGTCGGGCGTGTGCAGGCAGAAGTTCTCGGCCAGCTCGCGCCGCACGATGAGCTGTTCCAGGAAGGCCTCGCGCGCCTCCACTGGTGCACGCCGTTCGTCCAGCACGGCCAGGGCCACGCGTTGGGCGGAGATGTGCCCGAAGTGCAGATAGGACGAAAGCAGCGAACAGGCGGGGGTGAGCGGCGTGTTGCGCTCGTCGGCATAGCGCGGCAGCCCGGCCGCGAGAAAATTCTTGAGCGCCGCGTGCGCGGCGGCCTCGCCGGGCGGGAAGTGCGCCGGAGGCGGGCCAAGCTCGGCCAACAGGGCCGGCCAGTCGGCCCCGGGCAAGGGGCCGGGCCACGGCGCGGCCTGGGGTTCGAGCGCGGAGAAGGGATCAAGGAATTCCGGCAGCAGGCGCTGGATCTTGGGCCGCAGGGTGCGGGCCATGTACTCGGCCTTGTCCGTGGCGCGGCGGGCGGGCACCACGTTGCGGCCGTCCACCTCCATTGCCGGGCACTGCAGCCGGGCCAGCAGATCGGCAAGCCAGGCGCGCTTGGGCTTGGTGGGGTCGGCGTCGGTGACCAGCAGGCCGATCTTGGCCTGCGCCGCATACTCGGCCACGGCCTGGCCGGGCTCGCCGCGCAGCAGGATGAAGGGGATGCCGAGGGCGGCCAGGGAGCTTGCGGTCTCTTGCAGGCCGTGCGCCAAAAAGGCGAAGTGCGCCAGGGCGGCCAGGGGGTAATGCCGGGCCAAGCAGAAGACCACCGCCAGGGGCTGACTCCTTTGCCGCGCCAGTTCCTGGGCGTGCAGCAGGGCCCAGTTGTCCTGCGCGCGCAGCTCCCGGTGCATCCAGTACAACACCGGACCGTGTTGTTGTGGTCTGTTGTGGATGAGCCGGGCGCGCGCTGGGTGCATGGCCTACCCCGACTGTGCCACTGCCTGGCGCTGCCGCCAGATGGACAGGCCCCAGGGCACGGCCAAAAGCAGCAGGGTGCCGCCCCAGGCCAGGGCGGCGGGATTGGCCAGGGTTTCCTTGAGCGGGATGGCCACGGCGCCCACCACGAAGGTGCCCACCAGCAGCCATTCCTCACGCGGGGAGCCCACGGGCCGCGGCAGCTCGCGCGTGGAGAGCCAGCGCACGGTCATGCACAGGGCGATGGGCAGGAACTGGGCCACGCGGAAGTCGCGGTAGCGCGGGTCCACCAGCAGGCCGAAGGTCAAGGCCAGGGCGGCCAGGCCGAACACCAGGTCCAGCAGGCCCACCCATTCGGCGCGGTCCTTCAGGTTCAGGCGGAAGCTGCGCAGGGACTCCAGCCGGGCGATGACCGGGGTGAGCGGCTTGGGACCGGCCTTGTCGGACGGACCAGCGGCCATGAGGTCGGCCAGTTCGGAGAACACCAGCAGGCAGAGCAGCGCGCCGCCCCCGGTCATGAGCACGCCGCCGATGACCCCGGCCGCGCCAAAGGCCAGGCGCAGGCTCTGCTCGGCGCTCATGGCCAGAAGGGTGGCCAGGCCCTGGGCGGCCAGGCACAAAAGCGCCGTGCGCCCGAAGCCGCGCGGCGGCCGCAGCCGCAGGGCCAGCCCGGCCAGGATGGCCCCGAAGACCGAGGAGGCCAGGAACGCGTCCAGCCAGTAAGGCTTCTCGCTCACCGGGCCGGTGAGGGGGAACTTGATGTGGCGGTCGATGTCGATGATGCCCCAGTTGCCGCCCACCGTGCCCTCCTGGCCGAACTTCCAGGGCTCGTCGAAGAGCTCGAACAGGTTGAAGTCGATGCCCTTTTCCTCGGCGGTGTTGATGATCTGGCGCACGAAGGTGGCCTGGGCCACGCGGCCGGGCACGGCGTCCTTGCGCACGCGGCCCGCGCTGGGCCAGCCGATTTCGCCAATCAGGATGGGCTTGCCGGGGTAGGCGCGGGCGATGGCCGCGTGGGCGTGCAGCATGTGCTCGATGGTGTGTTCAAGGGGCGTGGGCGTGTTCTCCCAGTAAGGCAGCACGTGGATGGTCACGGAGTCGACCTCCTTGGCCACCTGGGGGTACAACAGCCAGAACTCCCACACGTCGGCATAGGTCACGGGCTGCTTGATGGCTGCCTTGACCCGGCGGATGTAGTCGATGAGCAGCTCCGGGGTGATCTCGCGGCGCAGCAGCACCTCGTTGCCCACCACCACGCGCTCCACCGCGTCGGGGTACTCGTTGGCGGCCTTGATGAGCCCGGCGATCTCCTTCTCGTTGCTTTCCAGGTTGGCGCCCACCCAGGCGCCCAGAATGACCTTGAGGCCGTATTTCTGGGCCAGCTCCGGCACGGGGGCGAACTGGTTGGTGTTCGAATAGGTGCGGATGCGCGTGAAGTGCTTGGCCGCCACGGCCATGTCCTGCTCCAGCTGCTCCCGCGTGAAGGAGGCGCCGAAGGGACTTTGCCCGGCGCGGTAGGGGCTGAAGGATGCGCTCTTGATGCGCGGGGTCTTGGCGTCGGGGATGTCCTGGGGGCGGCCCTGGACGAACCAGAAGGCGTAGTTCAGGGCAACGGCCGCGGCCAGGGCGAGGAGAGCCGTGGCCAAGCCGGCCAGGGCGCTGGTGGTGGAGCGCATGAAAACCTCCGCAAGGGGACATGGCCGTTCCCGGAAACGGGAAGCGGCGGCCCAAGGCCTACCCGTTCACGCCCAGGGATTCAAGTCCCGGGATGCAGGCCGGATCGCCCGCGCCCGTGGCCAGGACGAAGCGGTTCTTGCCGCTGCGCTTGGCGCTGTACATGGCCTTGTCCGCCAGATCCATGAGCTCGCCGGGGGTGGCGGCGGCGCCCGGAGCCAGGGCGACGCCCAAAGACGCTCCCACGCGGACGTCGCGGCCGTCGATGCATACGGGCTGGTTCACGGAGTTGAGGACCATGTCGGCCAGGCGCTCCGGATCATAGGCCTGGCAGGGCCAGGTCTCCATGAGCACGAACTCGTCGCCGCCGAGGCGCACGCAGTTTTCCGGGCGGGAGACGCAGCGGCGCAGGCGCTCGGCCACGGTCTGCAGCAGGATGTCCCCGGCCTGGTGGCCCATGGTGTCGTTCACGGCCTTGAAGCCGTCCAGGTCGAGGAAGTACAGCCCCAGCACGTGCTGGCGCTTCAGGGCGCCGCTCACCAGCTTGGGCAGGGTGTCCTTCAGGAACAGGCGGTTGGGCAGGCCGGTCAGGGTATCGTGGTAGGCGGCGTGATGCAGGTCGTGGACGTTGCTCAGGTCCTTGACGATGCAGTAGAAGATCTCGGTATCCGGGAAGAAGAGCACGTTCCAGTTGAAGCGCTTGAACTGGCCCTGGTCGCACCGAAAACGAAAATCAAAGGTAGTGCTCGCCGCATCGCTTGTGATAAGGCTCTGAAAGGCAGCCAGCACGCGTTCGCGGTCCTCGAAGTCCATGAATTCGAGGAGGTACTGCCCGCGCAAGGCCTCGGGCCACAGGCCGGTGGAGCGCTGCCAGGCGGCGTTGGTCGCCAGGATGCAGCCGTCCATGTCCAGGGCGATGGCCATGTCGTAGGACAGGGCCATCCAGGCGTAGCGCTCGATGTGGAAGAGCCGGGAGACGAGTTCGGGTCCGGCCCCTTCCTCCAGCAGTTCCTTTACATTCATAGAAGGACTCGCTAGCATTTGTTCAAAGACAAGTCCATGTCCACGTGAAAGTTGTCATAATTGTCACACCCGGGAGCGAGGCGATGGCATCCCAGTCCCATTACGAGACCCTCTTCGTGGCGCGTCAGCCTGTGCTGGACGAAGCCCTGAACACCTGGGGGTATTTCCACTATTATCGCCGTTGCCAGGAGCACACCTACTCGGAGTTTTCCGACCCGCTCCAGGCCACGCTTTCGGTCATCCAGTGCCTGCCCGCCTGCATGGACACCTGCGCCCTGCCGCACAAGGCACTCATCCATCTGCCGCCCCAGGCCCTCATGACCGGCATCCCCAAGGCCCTGGGCGCCAGTTGCGTCATGCCCGTGCTGGACCCCTATCCGGCGGACGACGAGCGGTATCTGAACTCCCTGCGGACCTTGAAGGGCGAGGGCTACCATCTGGCCCTGGACATGCCCCGGCCCTTTGACCTGAAAAATCCGCTCCTGGACGTCGTCGGCACGGTGATCCTGGACATGCGCGCGCCCGAGGCCCTGAACGGCGAGTTGAGCGGCACCGTGGCGGCGCTCAAAAAACGCGGCCTCGTCCTGCTGGCCAAGCGCGTGGAGACCCACGAGGCCGCCGACCTGGCCCGGGAGCTCGGCTTCACCCTCTTTGCCGGGCATTTCTTCCGCGAGCCCGTGACCCTGACCCAGCGCAAGATCTCCGCGGCGGAATCCACCCGCCTCACCCTGCTGGACCTGCTCTCCCGGGCGGAACCGCCCACGGACATGCTGGTGAACGCCATCGAGGCCGACGCCTCCGTGTCCTACCGGGTGCTGACCATGCTCAATTCCGCGCACTTCGGGCTCTTGAAGAAGGTCTCCTCCGTGCGCCAGGCCGTGGTCATGGCCGGCTGGATGCAGCTCTCGGCCTGGCTGCGCGTCATGGTCATGGGCGACGTGACGCCTTCCACCAAGGCCCGGGAGCTGCTGCACCTCTCGGCCCAGCGCGCCAAGTTCTTCGAACTCCTCGCCCTGGCCTCCGACCGCCGCGCCCAAGCCGACAGCCTGTTCCTGCTGGGCCTGTTCTCCCTGTTGCCCGCCATGCTCGACATGCCCATGGAGACTGTGCTGGACAAGCTCTCCCTGGACGACAGCCTGTACGCCGGGCTGTGCGGGAAAAGCGGGCCCTACTCCTCCTGGCTGGCCATGGCCCAGGCCATCGAGGACACCCGCTGGGACGACATGGCCGAGTGCGCCCTGGCCCTGGACCTGCCCACGGGCTCCGTGGCCACGGCCTACAACGCCTCCTTCCAGTGGGCCGACACCCTGCTGCTGGCCCTGCCCCACCCCCACGTGCACCACGCCGGGCACGGCCAAAGCGGCCATGGGCAGAACGGGCATGGAGCCACGGGGAACGGCACGGCCGGGCACGGGAACCGCTAGCGGCGGCCCACTCCCGCGCGTGCGCTCCCGCCGCGCAGCCCGCCCCGCCAAGGCGAACAAGGAGTCCAATGCCCCAGCCGCCCGCGCACGACACCATGACCCTGGCCGGCCTGGCGGCGGCCAACGGCCCCTGGCTGGCCGCGCGCCTGCAACGCCTCGCGGAGCATGCCAACGCCCCCCTGCCGCAGGATGTGGTGGAAGGCGCGGTGCACGGCGCCTCCCTCGTACTGGCCCAAATCATGAACGCCGAAGGCCGCCCGGCGGCCCAAGTGGACGAAGCCGCCGACCCCGCCATAGCCCTGGGCCGTGAACAGGCCCTGGCGCACCAGCGGGCCGGCCTGTCCCTGCCCGCCTCCCTCAAGGTGCAGCGCCTGCTGCGCCGCGCCTACGACGACCTTGTCCGCGAATCCTGGGTGGAGAAGGACTCCCGCGCCCGCGCCCATGAGGACGTGGAGCGCTTCTTCGAACGCGCCCTGACCGGCCTTGTGGCCGCCTGGACAGGATACGCGCAGGCCGAGGAGCAGCAGGCCCGGCTGCTGGCCCTGCGCGAGGACCAGCTGCGCCGCGCCCTCACGGCCGCCAAGAAATTCAGCCAGGCCGCCAGCAACGCCCGCGAACGGGCCGAGGCCCTGGCCGGGGAGCTGGAGCAGGCCCGCGCGCAGCAGGCCCAGGCGGGCGGCCAGACCCACTCAGGCGGCCAGACCCAGGCGGAGCCCGCGCATGACATGGAAGCCCGGCTGGCCCAGGCCCTTGCAGAGGCCGTGCGCAGCGCCGCGGAGCTGCGCACGCTCCAGCAGGAGCACGCCATCCTGGCCGATGAGGCCGAGGCCATGCGCGCCCACCTGGCCGAGACCGGCTCGCGCCTGGCCGTGGTGCGCCAGGCCGAGGGCGTGGAGAATCTGGCTCGCCTGAATCGCGCCCTGGAGGACCTGGCCGTCGCGACGGAACGCGGCGAGGCCCTGGAAGAGCAGTTGGCCCTGGCCGTGCACGCCGGGCAGGAGAGGCAGGCGCGCCTTGCGGGCCTGGAAGAGCAGATGGACGAGAGTTCCCGCGACCTGGCCAACGTCCGGGAAAAGTTGGCAACCCTGAGCCTGGAGCGCGACACGCTGGCCGAGCGGTCCGCCGTGCTGGAAACCGGAGGCGCGGAGTTCTCGGCCCAGCTGGACCGGCTGGCGCAGGAGCTGGCCGAGACGGAAGCGCGGCGCGCGGAGCAGGAGGCCGAAGCCCAGGCCCGCATCCAGGAGCTGGAAGCCGAGCGCGAGGCTTTGGCCGCGCGGCTCGCAGAGGCCGGGGACTTGGCCGTTCGTCTGGCCGGGGACCTGAAGACCGCAGAGAACGAGGCCGCAGAGGCCCGCGAACGCGCAGCACAGGCCGAAGCCCAGGTCCACGAACGCGCGGCCGAAAACGCCGCCGAGCGCGACAAACTCTCCGCCCGTCTGACCGGAGAACTGGACGCCGCCGAGGCCCGGATCAACGCCCTGTCCGAGGAGCTCAAGGAATCCGCCCGGAGCCTCACCGCCGCCCGCGCCCAGGCCGAGGAGGCCATGGCCGATGCCAGCGACAGGTCCCAGGCCCTCGACGCGCAGCAGGCGGAACGCGAGGGCTTGGCCGCGCGGCTCACGGAGGCCGAAGCCCAGGCGAGCGAACTTTCCAAAGCCCTGGATCGCGCCAGGGAAGAACTGGCCGTGGCCGAGGCCCGGCGCCTGGACGCCGAACGGCGCGCCAGCGAGGCCCAAGTCCAGGGCGGCGAGACCGTGCAGGGAGACAAGAGCCGCCTGGACGAACTCGCCGCGGCCCGCAAGGACGCCGAAGACCTGCTGGCCGCGCACCTGGAGTTCAGCCCGGAGGCCGTGGCCGCCCTGGACGCCGGCGGCGCATTCACCATCTGGAACACCCGCTTCGCCACGCTGTTCGGCCTGACGGAAACGGACCTCGCCCCGGGACTGGAGGCCGCCCTGCCCCTGCTGGCGGCCCGCCTTGCGCAACCGGAAGCCTTCGTGGACCGTTTGCGCGAATTCGCCGCCTCGCCCTATCTGGTCGAGGATGGCATGCCCCTGGCCACCCTTGCGGGCGAAACCCTGGTCTTCCGCAGCGCGCCCCTGAAGGACAAGGCCGGCAACGCCGAAGGCGGACGCCTGCTGCAGTTCCGCACCGTGCCCTCCGGCCAGGGCGCAAAGCGCACGTAGCGCAAGAGCGCACGCCGCCGCCCTCTCCCACCGCTCCCTGTCAACCCGCTATTTTCATCTCTTTTCCGGCCAAAAACCTGCCATTTTCATCCGCCCCGAAAAGCGGGGCTATACTCTCGCGCAAGCGGGCCTGACGGAGACCCGCTGCCCGGCCCCGGCGCCGCGGCCGCCAGTCCGGCTTTTGCCGGGCACCTGCGCGGAGCGCGGTCCCAGACGACACCCGGCCCCCAGAAACCCCTTTCGACTCTGGAGGACCATCCATGTCCACAAGCATCAGCAATTCCTTCATCGCCCAGTACATGGCCGACGTGCACGAGGCCTACCAGCAGCGCGGCAGCAAGCTGCGCGGCACCGTGCGCCTGAAGACCGGCGTCAAGGGCGCCACGGCCGTGTTCCAGAGGAACGGCAAGGGCGCGGCGGGCAAAAAGACCCGCCACGGCAACGTGCCGCTCATGAACGTGGCCCACTCCACCGTCACCGCCACCCTGGAGGACTGGTACGGCGCGGACTACGTGGACCACTTGGACGAGCTGAAGACCAACACCGACGAGCGCCTGGTGGTGGCCAACGCCGGGGCCTACGCCCTGGGCCGCAAGGTGGACGAGCTCATCGTCTCCAAGCTCGGCCAGACCGCGAGCGTGGTGGCCGAGGCCGGCACCGGCCTGACCAAGGCCAAGGTGCTGGAGGCCTTCGCCCTCTTGAACGGCAAGGACGTGCCCGACGACGGCAACCGCTTCGCCGTGGTGGGCGCGCACCAGTGGAACGAGCTGCTCGACATCAGCGAGTTCAAGAGCGCGGACTTCGCGGGCGACCGCTACCCCTGGCTCAAGGGCACGGAGAGCCGCACCTGGCTCGGCATCACCTGGATGTTCCACACCGGGCTGCCCCTGAGCGCGGGCACGCGCAAGTGCTTCCTGTACCACCGCAGCGCCATCGGCCTGGCCGAGGGCCAGGAAGTGAAGGTCTTCACCGACTGGGTGCCGGAAAAGGCCGCCCACCTGGTGGACCACCTGCTCTCCGCCGGGGCCGTGCTCATCGACGACGAGGGCGTGGTTGAGATCGACTGCGACGACGACGCCTCCCTTTCCGCCTAACCCCAACTCCCCACGACAGGAGATGCCATGAGCTACGATTCCACCACCATGCGCCTCATGGGCGGCGTGCCCGGCCAGCAGCTGTTCCTTTACCGCACCCCGGACGCCGTGGGCGCCGTGTCCGCCTCCGGCTACTTCGACAAGGCCATCGCCGAATACAACCTGGCCAGCGGCGACATCATCCTGGCCGTCAGCGGCTTCGGCGCCCTGAACGTCCTCGACGCCCTGGTGGCCACGGTCAACGGCGGCACGGCCACAACCGGCCTGCTCTCGTAGGGAGCCTGGGCGCGCGGCCCCGACCTCCTGAAACAACCCCGCGCCCTGCTTCCGGGCCCGGCCAGGACTCCCCCTCCTGCGCCGGGCCTTTTCGCGTCCGGCGCACCGCGCAAAGCCCTCCAGCCCAGGCGGGCAGGCACTCCTGCTTGCCATTTCCCCAACCTTCCGCATATACTGATCATGCTGGAAAAACCCAGGCTGGGCCGCAGCGCCCATCACGGAGCCTTTCATGAAGATCAGCTGCCTCACGGCGCAGGACCCGGCGGTCCACACCATGTTCAAGCCCTTCGCCCTCAAGATGGAAGAGCGCCGCATCCCCTCCATCGTCATCAACGTGTTCAAGTGCTACTACACGCAGATCATGCAGGGCGCGCAGGGCAAAACCAGCGACACCGACATCTCCCCCCTGCTGGAGGGCGAGGTGCCCGCCTATGAAAACCTGGAGGCCTACTCCGAGGCCGGACGCGAGGCGCTCTCCCACACGGTGGTCATCAAGCTGAACGGCGGCCTGGGCACCAGCATGGGGCTTGAGCGCGCCAAAAGCCTCATCCCCGTGAAGGACGGCCACACCTTCCTGGACATCATCGTGCGCCAGGCCAAGGTGCTGCGCAAAAAATACAAGTCCGCCCTGCCGCTCACCTTCATGAACAGCTTCAAGACCCACCGCGACACCATGCTCAAGGTGGAGGGGCTGGACAACGGCGACACGGGCATTCCGCTGGCCTTCGTGCAGCACATGTACCCCAAGATCGTGGAGGCTGACCTCTCCCCGGCGGACTGGCCCGCCAACCCGGAACTGGAGTGGAACCCGCCCGGCCACGGCGACGTGTACACCGCGCTGGTCACCTCCGGCCTGTTGGCCAAACTGCTGAAACGCGGCTACCGCTACGCCTTCATCTCCAATTCCGACAACCTGGGCGCGGTGATGGACTCGCGCCTTTTGGGCTACATCGCCAAGGAGCGCCTGCCCTTCCTGATGGAAGTGGCCCTGCGCACCCACCTGGACCGCAAGGGCGGCCACCTGGCCAAGCTCAACAACGGGGGGCGGCTCATGCTGCGCGAGCTGGCCCAGTGCCCGGAGAACGAGCTGGAAAGCTTCGCCGACATCGACAAGTACCGCTACTTCAACACCAACTCCCTGTGGGTGGACCTGGAAGTGCTGGAAAAGGTCTTTGTCGAGAACCTCATGATGCCCCTCGACCTCATCCTGAATCCCAAGACCCTTGACCCGCGCGACCCGGAATCGCCCCCGGTGCTCCAGGTCGAAACCGCCATGGGCTCGGCCATCAGCGCCTTTGAGAACGCCCGCGCCGTGCTGGTGCCGCGCACCCGCTTCGCGCCGGTAAAGACCACCCAGGACCTGCTGCTGGTCATGAGCGACTGCTACCTGCGCACCAAGCTCGAAACCATTGAGCAGAACCCGGCGCGCACCACGCCCATGCCCGCCATCGCGCTGGATCAGAAGTTCTACAAGAAGATCGACATGTTCCAGGAGCGCTTCCCCAAGGGCGCGCCCTCGCTCCTGCACTGCGAACGCCTGGAAGTTCACGGCGACGTGCGCTTCGGCAAGCACGTGCGCATCAGCGGCATCACCCGCGTCATCAACCGCTCGCGCAAGCAGGTGCGCGTGCCCGACGGCGCGCAGCTGGAAGGCGAAGTGCTGTTCGAGTAGGGAAGGGAAAGAGAAGATATTCTTCCAGGGGGTATGCACCCCCTGGACCCGCAGGGCAAAGCAAAGGGCTTGGGCCGAG